>JADLAB010000057.1 GCA_020848455.1 Polyangiaceae bacterium | reverse complement strand
CGGCCGGCTCGGCGGGCGCCGACTCCACGCCGGGTGGACCGTCGAGCGGCAGCACGATCCGGAAGATCGCCCCACCGAGCTCGCGCACCGGCGCCGGGGCCGTCGTGGCCAGCGCGTCCCGCGCCACGAGCTCCACCTCGCCGCCGTGCTCGTGCACGATGCGCTGCACGATCGCGAGGCCGAGCCCGGTGCCCCCCGGCTTGCCGCTCGGGTGCGGCGCGAACAGGAGCGGCCGCACGTCGCTCGCCACGCCCGGTCCGTTGTCGACCACCCACACCGCCACGGCCTGCTCGCCGTCGCGCCGCAGCGCGATGCACACGTGCGGATCCGGGCGCACCGCCGCGGCCGCCTCGATGCCGTTCTGGACGAGGTTCGTCAGCACCTGCACCATCTGGTCGCGGTCGGCGAGCACCTCGGGCAAGGGCTCGGCGTCGAGCTCCACGCGCGGCTTGGGGCGCCGCACCATCGCGCGATCGCCCGGGACGGTCGTGACGGGTGCCTTGGTCGCGTCGTGGAGCGCGGCCACGCGCCGCGCCGCCGCGCCGAGATCGACGCGGGCCAGCACCGGCGCGGGCAGGCGCGCGAACTCGGTGAACTGCTTGACGATGCCGGCGATGCGGCGCACCTCGCCGAGCACGAGCTCCGTCGCCTCCTCGAAGTACTCGTCGAAGCGCGCGTCGCCGCGGCGCCGCAGGCGGCGCAGGGTCTCGATGGCCGTGCGGATCGGCGCCAGGGGGTTCTTGATCTCGTGGGCGATCTGCCGGGCGATCTCGCGCTGCGCGGCGATGCGCTCGGTGCGCGCGAGCTTGCGTCGCACCGAGCCGAGCTGCGCCACCGCCTTGTTGAAGGCCACGGCGAGCTCGCGCACCTCGCGACCGCCTCCGGGCACCGCCACCGGGCGCGCGTCGCGGACGGCCTTGTGGGTCTGGCGCGCGAGCTGCGCGATCGGGCGCGACACGCTGCGCGCGACGAGCATCGCGAGCGCCACCGCCAGGAGCAGCGCCATCCCGCCCGTCAAGAGGATGGTGCGGTCGAGCTGCGCCGCCGCGCGGTCGAGCGGTGCGAGCGACAGGCTCGCGACGAGCACGAGGCCCGGCACCTCGGCGACCGGCGTGCTCCGCGTGAGCCCGCCGCCGCCGCGCTCGCCACCGCCGAGGGCGAGGGGCACGCCGTGCTCGGCCGCGAGGCGCGCGACGATGGGCTCGAGGCTCTGGGCCGCGAGCGCCGCGACCCGCACGTCGCCCCGCAGCACCGAGCAGTGGTGCTCGACGGCCGTGCCGCCCTCGCGCAGGCGCACGCTACCGCCCTCGCCCCGCGCCCGCTCCGCCAGCCGCGGCTCGCGCGCCCCGACGCGCGTCGGATCGTCGGCAGCGAGCACCGTGCCGTCGCCGAGCGCCACCACGAGCTCCTCGAAGCCGAGCTCCCAGCGCAGGCTGCCCGTGCGCGTGCGCAGCGCCTCGAGCGCGCCGGCCGGTAGCTTGTCGAGCCGCCCGCCCTTCGGCAGCTGAGCGGCGAAGTCGGCGAGCGGCGAGCCCGGCCCGCAGAGCACCGCGAGCCGCGCCGGCAGCCCGGCGAGCTCGCGCTCGAGCGCGTCGTGCGCGCCCCGGCTCGCGACCTCGATGCGGTCCTCGAGCGCGCGCTCGAGCTCCCGGCGCGCCACGCTCTGCACGCTGAGCCCGACGAGCGCCGTCACGGCGGCGGCGGCGACCGCGAGCGCGACGAGCAGGCGAGCGGCGAGCGGCACGGTCCGTTCTTACTCGATTTCGCCCGAGCGCGAGCGGCGTCGCGCTCGTCCCCGTGTCGCGTCGTGTAAGTGGCTGTATTTGCGACCTATTCTTGGAGGTCCGGGCGACTTCGGCCCGGGGCCGCGCGGGTCGCGCGGGGTTTTTTCGTCGGCCGGTGAATGGCGCTGCGGGCGGGCTCGTCTGTCCTCCCCATGGCCTCGTGGACCGCCCCGGCGCCGGCGCGCACTTTCGCCGCAATTGCACCCTTCGAGCGCTGAATCTTTGCTCGGGCAGGTCGTCCAATCCGCAAGACGACGCGATGCCGGACGGACCGGCGACGACGGGAGAAGGGCGATGAAGGCGAGCAAGCTTGGGGCGATGGCGGTGATCGTGGCGGCCTTGTCCAGCGTGGGCTGCGCGATCCACGTGCAGGGCCCCGTCCGCGAGGTCGCGCGCGACTACACGGACCGCGACTTCTACGACCGCTCGTTCGCTCCCTCGCCGAGCTACCAGAGCCTCGTCGGTGCCGTGGTGGCGACGCCCGGCCCAGCGGCGTTCGCGCCTTCCAGCGGCAGTCGCTTCGTGCCGGCACCGGACACGCTCGGCTTCGCCGGCGGCCTCGAGGCCGCGAGCGCGGCGGACGCCGAGGCCTCGCACTGAGACACGGCTCCGGCGTGCACCGGCGGTTGTGAAGACCGCGCGGTCGGCTACGATGCGCCCATGGCAAGCCGAGGCGCAGGCATCGCGGCGCTCGGCGCGGTGCTCGTGGCGCTCGCGGCCGCGGGCGCCTGCGAGCGGCGGCCCGAGATCGTGGAGCACGGCGGCGGCGGCGGCACGAGCAGCGCGGCGGGGGGTCACGCCGGCGCTGCGACGGGTGGCGGCGGCGCGGCGGGCTCGGTGTCGTTCGGCGGCGGCGGCCACGCGCCCGCGCCCGTGTACCTCGGCGTCACGCCCACGCCGGCCCACGTGGGCAGCGGCGCGGCGACCGCGGCCGAGCGGCTCGAGGCGGCGCTCACGGTGCGCGCCATCGGGACGCGTGCGGTGGTGCTCCCGGTGCCGTGGCACGACCTCGACGTGGCGGCGCTCGGCGGCGCCATCGACGCCGCGCACGGCGCCGGACTGCGCGTGGTGGTCGAACTCATGCTGGTCGACCGCTGGGCGAACGCACTGCCGGCGGCGCTCGCGGCGAGTCACTGGGACACCCCCGAGGTCGAGAGCGCGCTCGTCGCGGCGATCGACGCCATCACCGCGCGCGCGCCCGAGGTGTTGCTCTTCGGGCGCGAGCTGAATCGCTACCTCGATGCGCACCCCGACGAGGTCACGGCGCTCCACAGCTTGCTCGGCGCGGCATGCACGCGCGCCGCAGCGGCGACGCCTCCGCCGCTCACCGGCGTCGGCCTCGGGTACGCCGGCGAGAGCCCGGCCAGCCCGAGCTACGCGCTCGAGGCGCTCGGCAGCGCCGTCGGCTTCTCGTTCCTGCCGGCGCTCGGCGAGCCTGCGCTCGTGCCCGTCACCGCGCCGGCCCAGGCGCTCGACGTCATGCTCGCGCTCGCGGGCGGGCGACCGGTGGTGCTCGAGCGCGTCGGCATGGGCACGAGCGCCGCGCTCGGCGGCTCCGAGGCGCAGCAGGCGCAGTTCTTCGACGCGCTGTTCGCGGCGCTCGGTCCGCGGCGCGCGCGCTTGCCCTACGTGAACCTGCACGAGCTCGCCGATCCGCCGGCCGACGCCTGCGCGGCCTACCTCGCGACGCAGGGCGAGCCGGTCACGAGCCCGCTCGGCGAGTACCTCTGCTCCGACGGGCTCGAGAGCGCGAGCGGCACCCCGCGCGCAGCGTGGAGCGAGGTCGTCGCGGCGGTGGCTGCCTTCGCCACGCCCTGAGGCCCGCGCGCGCGAGCGCGACGTTCACAGTCGCTTGTTCCGGGCTATAGTACCCCCGCGCGCGCGGGCTCCCCGCGCGCCGCGACGAACCGCGAGCAGAAGAGGTACAGACGCCCATGGCCGCAAGCGCGAGCGCGATGGTCGACAGGATCGCCCGGATGCAGGATTTCGAGCTCTATCGCGAGCTCACCTGGGAGGGGACCTTCGAGGATTACCTCGCCGTCGTGCGCGAGAAACCTCAGGTGACGCGCAACGCCTACCAGCGGATCTACGACATGATCATCCGCTACGGCACCGAGGAGTACACCGACACGAAGAAGCGCCTGGTGCGCTACAACTTCTTCCGCGACGAGATCGACGGCGGCAAGGACGCGGTCTACGGCCTCGACATCCCGCTGATGCGGCTGGTGAACGTGCTGAAGGCGGCGTCGCAGGGCTACGGGCCGGAGAAGCGCATCATCCTTTTGCACGGGCCCGTGGGCTCGAGCAAGTCGACCATCGTGCGGCTGCTCAAGAAGGGGCTCGAGCACTACTCGCGCACGGCCGACGGCGCGCTCTACACCTACGACTGGGTCGACCTCGAGGGCATCGGCATGAGCGGGCCGGAGGCGCACCGCTTCCCCGACCCGATGCACGAGGAGCCGCTGCGCCTCATCCCGCCCGACTGGCGCGACAAGGCGGTGCAGGAGCTCGCGCTCGGCAACGAGCGCTTCCCCGTCAAGGTGCTCGGCGACCTCAACCCCGCCTGCCGTTACATCTTCGCGCGCCTGATGGAGAAGTACGGCGGCGACTGGGGCAAGGTGATGAAGCACGTGCGCGTGCGCCGCCTGGTGCTCTCGGAGCAGAACCGGGTGGGCATCGGCACCTTCCAGCCCAAGGACGAGAAGAACCAGGACTCGACCGAGCTCACCGGTGACATCAACTACCGCAAGATCGCCATCTACGGCTCGGACTCGGACGCGCGCGCCTTCAACTTCGACGGGGAGTTCAACATCGCGAACCGCGGTCTCGTCGAGTTCATCGAGGTGCTGAAGCTCGACGTCGCGTTCCTCTACGACCTGCTCGGCGCGACGCAGGAGCACAAGATCAAGCCGAAGAAGTTCGCGCAGACCGACATCGACGAGGTCATCATCGGCCACACGAACGAGGCCGAGTACAAGAAGCTCCTCAACAACGAGTTCATGGAGGCCCTGCGCGACCGCACCATCAAGATCGACATCCCGTACATCACGAAGGTGAGCGAGGAAGTCCGCATCTACGCCAAGGACTTCAACCACGAGCGCATCCGCGGCAAGCACATCGCCCCGCACACGCTCGAGGTGGCCGCGATGTGGGCCGTGCTCACGCGCCTCGAGGACCCGAAGAAGCACAACCTGCAGCTGCTGCAGAAGATGAAGCTCTACGACGGCAAGGTGCTGCCCGGCTACACGCAGGACACCGTCAAGGAGCTGCGCAAGGAGACGGCGCGGGAAGGCCTGGAGGGCATCAGCCCGCGCTACGTGCAGGACAAGATCTCGAACGCGCTCGTCAACGAGAGCGGGCAGGGCACCATCAACCCCTTCATGGTGCTGAACGAGCTCGACAAGGGCCTGCGCCACCACTCGCTCATCACGAGCGACGACCAGCGCAAGCGCTTCGCCGAGTGCATCGGCATGGTCAAGAGCGAGTACGAGGACATCGTCAAGAACGAGGTCCAGCGCGCCATCAGCGCCGACGAGGAGGCGATCCAGAAGCTCGCCGCCAACTACATCGACTCGGTCAAGGCCTTCACCCTGAAGGAGAAGATCCGCGATCGGTTCACCGGCCGCGACGTCGAGCCGGACGAGCGGCTGATGCGCTCGATCGAGGAGAAGATCGACATCCCGGAGAACCGCAAGGAGGACTTCCGGCGCGAGATCATGAACTACATCGGCGCGCTCGCGGTCGAGGGCAAGAAGTTCGAGTGGCACACGAACGACCGGCTGCGCCGTGCGCTCGAGCTCAAGCTCTTCGAGGATCAGAAGGACTCGATCAAGCTCCAGACCCTGGTCTCCAACGTCATCGACAAGGAGACGCAGGAGAAGATCGACATCATCAAGGCGCGACTCATCAAGTACTTCGGCTACAACGAGGTCTCGGCGCGCGACGTGCTCGACTACGTGGCGAGCATCTACGCGCGCGGCGACGTGCGCTGAAGACGTGCAGACGATGGCTGCTGCGCACCCCGCTCACGCACCCTCGCTGCGCTTCCGGTGCTCGGGTACAGGCAGTATTCTGCGCTCCGGTTCGCGCTCGGGCGCGTGATCGGGGCTGCTCGCGACGCAATTCTCTACACGTCTCGAGCCTTCGTGGGGGCGCGCACCCGTGCCTACATGGCCCGGCGGGCGCGCGCTGCGCCGTCGGGTTTTCACCCTGGGCGGGTGCGTGGCGGGTCGCACGCCGGCCGAGCTTCACGTAGACTGTCGTCAGGATGGCTGTGACGGTTGCCGCATCGAAGATGGGGATGGCCCGGCTCGCGTGCGCGCTCGCGGCCGCGTGTGCCGTGCTCGGCGCGCTCGGGCTCGGCTGCACGACCTACGTGGACCGCGCCCACTACGCGTATCGCGACGGCCGCTACCTCGAGGTCGCCGAGGATCTGTCGAGCCGCGAGCACATGGTGCCCGCGCTCGAGCCGCCGAGCCAGGCGAAGTACGGCCTGTACCTCGGTCTGTCGCTGCTGCAGCTCAACGATCTCTCCGGCGCGCGCCAGTGGCTCGGTTTCAGCTCGGACATCGAGCGCCGCGTGCCGGGCTCACTCGATCAGGGCGAGCGCCTGGCGCTCGACCAGGGGCTGAGCCAGCTCGGCGCGCACGTCGCGTCGCAGCAGGGGCAGGCCCTCGGCCCCGTGCACTGAGCGAGCGCGCGGGGTCGGCCCACGGCCCGAGGTCGCCCGGAGGCTCACGCCGCGCGGCCGCGGCGCCGGCGCCTCGTCACTTCTCGCCTTCGCGCATCGCCGTGAGCTCGGCGCGCACCTCGGCCAGCTCGCTCTCGAGCGCGCGCACCACGCGCTTCAGGTCGCGTACCTCGTCGGCCGTCGCGAGCCCGAGCGCCTTGACGAGGTTCGCGCGCTGCTCCTCGCTCAGGCTCGAGAGCTTGCCGGGCACGCTGAGCGCGGCCATCACGAGCTTCATGAAGCGCTCGTCCTGCATCAGCGTCTGCAGGCGCGGGTGCCCCAGGAGCTTCACGCCCTCTTGCTTGACCTTGTCCTTCAACGTCGTGGCCATGGTGTGCTCCTGTGCTCGGTTGGGGTGGGTCGTCAGGCGGCAGCGCGCGGGCCGCCGCTGCGTTGGGGGCCGCCGCCCTCGCGCTGGCGCACGTGGCCGTGGAGCCAGGCGAGGATGAGCGGCCAGATGGTCAGTGGCGCGTCGCGGCCCATGATGATGTCGATGTGCCCGCGCGGGAACACGCGGTAGGTCTTGTCGCTCGAGTGGCTGCGCGCGAAGGCGGGCTCGACCGACTCGGGCGGCGCGAGGCTGTCCTCCGAGCCGGCGATGACGAGCAGCGGCAGATCGAGCGCCTCGAACGCGGCCGCGTAGCCGTAGAGCACGCCGAGGCGGTGCCCGGTGGCGCGCGCTTCGGCCGCGCGCAGGAACATGTTGCGGATGACGGTGATGCTCCCCTGGTCCATCGCCAGGGACATGTGCTGGCCGAGCACGCGCCGCTCGATCGAGCCCGGCGCGTAGCCGCGGATGGGCAGCGGGAAGATCGGGCTCTCCATCAGCACGCGCGCGAGGCGCAAGAGCTCGCCCGCGCCCTTGAGCGGCAGGGCCCCGTGACCGAGCGGGACCGCCCGGTCGACGGTGAGCATCGCGCTGCCGAGCAGCGACAGGAAGCGCGAGCCGGCCGTGAAGTGGTACGGGCTGCCGAGGGTCACGACGCCCGCGACGGCGTCCTTCAAGCGCGCGGCGGCGGCGTAGCTGATGAGCCCGCCGAGCGAGTGGCCGATGAGGAACACGGGGCGCTCGCCGCTCAGCCGGCGCACCTCCGCCACGGCGGCGGGCAGATCCTCGCGCACGTACTCGGTGAGGTCCTTGGGCGGGCGGGCGCCGAGGTAGCGCGAGCGGCCGTGACCCCGCAAATCGAGGTTGAACACGTCGTACCCCCCGGCCGCGAGGTAGTTCGAGAAGCTGCGCGAGGGCAGGTGCCAGGCGTAGCGGTTCTGGCCGTAGCCGTGGACGAGCAGCACGGGGGCCTTCGTCGGCGCGGCCCGTCCACGACTGCTCGTCGGCCCGCTGCCGGGGGTGCCGGCGGCGGCGCCCGGCAGCACGGCGCGCTTGCGCACGAGCGCGAGCGGCACGTCGCCGGGGTGGCTGATGGCGAGCGCGTGCGGGTAGGCCGAGGGCCGCAGCGGGCGCGGCGCGTGCGCGGGGTCGGCACCCGTCAGGCGCGGCGGCTCGCTCGCCGCGAGCGGGCGCGCGAGCACGATCTCCTTCACGAAGGTGCCGAGCAGGTCGCCGTCGATGGTCTGCTCGACGAGGGAGGAGTTCAGGATCATCGCGGGTTCGGGGGCTCGGTGCGGAGCCGCGGCGGGTGCGCGGGGAGCGTCGTGGGCATGTTGGCCCCGGGGCTCCTGGGCTACGCTCGCCGCAGGTTGGCCCAGTGGAGGCCCGTCCGCAATCCGATGTGAGCAATGGGGTCGATGACTCGCGACAGCGTGGAGTTTCCGGCGCGCTACGAGCCGCTCACGCCGCTCGGCAAGGGGGGGGGCGGCGAGGTCTGGGCGGCGCGTGACCGGCTGACCGGTGACGAGGTGGCCCTGAAGCTCCTGCGCCCCGGCGCCGACGAGGCCGAGATGCTCGCGCTCGTCCGCGAGGCGACGGTGCTCTCCGCCGTCGAGGGGCTCGCCGTCCCGCGCGTGCTGCACTTCGGGCGGCTGCCGCGCTCGGGGCGCGTCTACATGGTGCGCGACATCGTGCCCGGGCGGAGCCTCGCGGACGTGCTCCAGGACGCGCCCGAGCCGCTCGGCTACCTCGCGGCGGTGGCCGACGCCGCCTTCCAGCTCACGCACCTGCACCGCGCGCTCCTTCTGCACGGCGACATCAAGCCGGCGAACATCATCGTCGACGACGCCGGGCGCGTGACGCTCGTGGACCTCGGGCTCGCGGCCCACTGGCGCGAGGGTGGCGCGAAGCTCGAGGGGCTCACCCCGCGCTACGCTGCGCCCGAGCTCTTCCGCGGCGCGCCCCTCACCGTGCGTGCCGAGGTGTTCGCGCTCGGCGCGACGGCCGCCGAGGCGCTGGCCCTGCCGGGCCTCGACCCCGAGGTGCGCGCGGCGGTGGAGGAGGTCGTCGGCCGCGCCGTGACGCACGAGGCCGACGCGCGCTACCCGAGTGCCGACGAGTTCGCCGAGGCGCTGCGCCGGGCTCTCGGCCTGCCCACGCAGTCGGGGCTCGCCGCGGCGCGCGCGTGGACCCTGGCGGGCCTCGACGCCGTGGCGGGGGAGCTCATCCTGCGGCTCGGAGCGCTCGCGCCGGGGGCGGGGCTCGTCGTGGCGGGACCGCCGGGCTCGGGGCGCAGCACGCTCGTCAGGCGCGTGGCCTGGTCGCTCGGCGTGCGCGGCGCGGCGGCGAGCTTCATCGCGGCCGACGGGGCCGGCTCGCTCGGCGCCGCGCTCGACTACGAGCTCGCCGGGCGCGAGCCGCAGGAGCTCGTGCTGTGCGTCGACGACGCCGATCGCTGCACGCCCGAGGAGCTCGCGCGCCTCGACGCCTTGCGCGAGCAGGGGGCGGTGCTCGCGCTCGTCGTGGGGGCGGGCGGCCCGACGACGCCGCTGCCCGGGCGCACCTTCGGGGTCTTCGAGCTGCCGCCGCTCGATGCGGCGACCGCGGCCTCGCTCGTGGGCCGCATGATCCCGTCCCTGAGTCCGAGCATCGTCGCGCACATCGTCGCGCGCTCGGGCGGCTGGCCGGGCGCCTTGCGCGCCATCGTCACCCGCCTCGAGGGCATGCCGATCGTGTCCGTCGACGACGTCGATCGGCGGCTCGCGGAGACCGGCGTGGGGCGCGGCGCCGGGCTCCCGGTGGGCGAGGTGCTGCGGCTGCTGGATCGCGGGCGCTTCGACGAGGCGGCCGACGCGCTCGAGGCGTACCGGGACGACCGGAGCCCGCGGGTGGCGATCGCGCGGGCCATGCTCGCGACGGGGCGCGGCGACCCGCGCGCCGCCCTCGGCGAGCTGCGGAGCGTCGCCTCGGAGGTCGAGGCGAGCGGCGACGACGAGCTCGTGGCGAGCTGGCACCTGCAGGAGGCGCGCGCGCGCCTGCGCTCGGGCGAGTACGCCGAGGCCGAGCGCCACTCGCTCGCCGTCCTCGGGCGCCTCGGCGCTGCGCGCCTGCTCACGCCGAGCACCGACGACGCGACCGTGCCGTTTCCGTCGCTCGCGCCGAGCGCGGGCGCCATGGTCGCCGACGCGCTCGCCGTGAGCGGGCTCGCCGCAAGCCTCTCGGGGCGCCACGAGGACGCCGCCCACACCCTGTCGCAGAGCGTCGCCGTGGCGCGCGCCTCGGGCGAGGCGCGCCTGCTCGCGGTGGCGCTCGGCTCGCTCGGCTACGCCCTGCAGCGCAACGACCGGCTCGTGGAGGCGCAGACCGCCTACGAGGAGGCGCTCGCGCTCGCCGAGACGGCCGGCGACGCGGGCAGCGTCGCGACGACCCGCCTCAACCTCGCCGGCATCGCGCACACCCGCGGCGACGTGGCCGGGGCGCTCGTGCACCTCGAGGCGGCCGTCGACATGGGGCGCCGCTCGGGGCGCGAGTCGACCGTGCGCCAGGCCCTCTTGAACCTCGCGCAGCTCGATCTCTTCCTCGGGCGGCAGGCGCGGGCGCGCGCGTCCATCGACGCGCTGGCGGCCGAGCGCCGCAGCCTCTCGCCCGCCGCGCAGGCGCAGCTGCTCGCGCTCGAGGCCGACAGCGCCGCGCTCGCCGACGACCTCGCGACCGCGAGCCACAAGTGCCTCGCCTGCGCCAGCGCCTACGCCGACCTCGGTCGGCCGGTGGACGCGGCCGAGGCGCTGCTCGAGCGCGTCGGCTTCCTCGTGCGGGCCAAGACCACCCCCACCGCGGAGCTCGCCGAGCAGATCCATCGCGCCGAGACGTGGCTCGCGGACTCGGGTGCCCACCAGGGCATGCTCGAGCTCGCGCGCGGGCACGTCGCGCGGCTCTGCGGCGAGACCGACCAGGCGCTCGCCGCCTTCGAGCGCGCCCTCGCGGCGGGCGGCGAGAGCGGCAAGCAGGACTGGGTGTGGCGCGCGCACGAGGGGCGCGAGCTCATCTACCGCGTGCTCGGCGACCTCGCGCGCGCCACCGAGGCGCACGGTGCGGCCGTGGCGGTGCTCGACGCCATCGCGGCCGAGCTGCCACGCGATCTGCGCGAGGTGTTCTGGGACCACCCGCGCCGGCGCGCCATCCGCCGTGCGGCCGCGACCCTGATCGCGCCCGAGGCCATGACGCAGCTCGCCACGCAGCCGCGCGAGGACCGGCTCGCGCGCGTGCTCGAGATCAACCGCGAGATCGCCGGCGAGTACGATCTCGACCGGCTGCTCGGGCTCGTCACCGACCACGCCGTCGCGCTGCTCTCGGCCGAGCGCGGCTTCGTGCTCTTGCGGAGCCGCTCGGGCGAGGACCGCCTCAGCGTGCACGCCGTGCGCGCGCGCGGCAGCGACGACCCGCACGCTCGCTTCTCGCAGTCGATCGCGCAGCGCGTCGTCGAGACGGGCGAGTCCTTCGTGGCGGTCGACGCGGGCGGCGACGAGCGCATGGCCGACTACGTGTCGGTGCACCAGCTCATGCTGAAGAGCGTCGCCTGCGTGCCCATCCGCGCGCGCACGCGCCTCGTCATCGGCGCGCTCTACCTCGAGACGCGCCTGCGCGCCGGCACGAGCTTCCGGGACGAGCTGCCGACGCTCGCGGCGCTCGCCGATCAGGTCGCCATCGCCATCGAGACGGCGCGCCTCTGGGGCGAGAACCAGGAGCGGGCGCGCGAGCTCGAGGCGACCAACCGCGAGCTCGAGGCCGCGCGCCAGAAGCTCGAGCAGCTGCTCGGCCGGCGCACCGAGCAGCTCGAGCTCGTGCGGCGCGATCTGCGCTCGGCGCGCGCCGTGATCCGCGGTCACTTCGGCTACAAGGGCATCGTCGGCACGAGCCCGGCGATGCGGCGCGTGTACGACGTCATCGAGCGCGTGAAGGACGCCGAGGTGCCCGTGCTCCTCACCGGCGAGAGCGGCACGGGCAAGGAGATCGTCGCCCGGACGATCCACGCCGGCAGCCCGCGCGCCAAGCACCGCTTCGTCGGCATCAACTGCGGCGCCATCCCCGAGCATCTGCTCGAGAGCGAGCTCTTCGGCCACGTGCGCGGCGCCTTCACCGGCGCCGACCGCGACAAGAAGGGCCTGTTCCGCGAGGTCGACGAGGGCACCATCCTGCTCGACGAGATCGGCGAGATGCCGCAAAAGATGCAGGCAGGGCTGCTGCGCGTCCTGCAGGAGAAGGTGGTGCGACCGGTCGGCGGCACGCGCGAGGAGCCCGTCCGGACGCGTGTCATCGCGGCCACGCACCGCAACCTCGCCGAGATGGTGGCGCAAGGCCGCTTCCGCGAGGACCTCTACTACCGGCTGAACGTCATCGAGATCCGCGTACCGCCGCTGCGCGAGCGGCTCGACGACGTGCCGGTGCTCATCGACCACTTCCTGCGCCTCTTCGCGGCGCGCTACGCCCGCGACCGGCGCACCGTCTCGCGCGAGGCCTTGAAGCGCCTGACGGAGTACCGCTGGCCGGGCAACGTGCGGCAGCTCGAGAACGTGCTCCTCAACGCCTGGATCCTGAGCGACGAGGCCGAGCTTCGCCCCGAGGACTTCCAGCTGCCCGAGGCCGCGCCGGTCGGACCGGGCACCGGGCCGGTCGCGAGCGCGTCGGGCGAGCCCGTGCCCGCGAACCTGACGGCCCGCGACGAGCGCGAGCGGGGCGAGATCTTGCGCGCCCTGTCGAACAGCAACTGGAATCGCGCCAAGGCCGCGGAGCTCATCGGCATGCCCCGGCGCACGTTTTACCGGCGGCTCACGAAGTACGGGATCCAGTAGCGGCTTGACCACCCGCCCGCGCGGTGGTTCTTGAAGGGCCAGCATGCACGTCCACTTCATCGGCGTCGCGGGCACGGGCATGGGCTCGCTCGCGGGGCTCTTCAAGGCAGCCGGGCACGAGGTGAGCGGGTCCGACGTCGCGTTCTACCCGCCCATGGGTCCGGCGCTCGAGCGCTGGGGCGTGCGCCTGCTGCAGGGCTACGACCCGGCCCACCTCGAGCCGCGGCCCGATCTCGTCGTCGTCGGCAACGTGTGCCGGCCCACGAACCCCGAGGCGCGGGCGGCGATCGACGCCGGCATCCCGTACCGCTCGATGCCGCACGCGCTCGCCGAGCACCTGCTGCCCGGCACGGCCCCGCTCGTCGTCGCGGGCACGCACGGCAAGACGACGACGAGCACCTTGTGCGCGCACGTCCTCGTGGCGACGGGGCGCGAGCCCGGGTTCCTCGTGGGCGGGATCCCGCTCGGCTTCGAGGCGAGCCACCGGTTGCCGAAGAAGCGGCTCCCGCAGGCCGGCCCGCCGGCCGCGGTCGGGGGCGCGGGACCGGTGGCGCGGCGCACGCCCTTCGTCATCGAGGGCGACGAGTACGACACGGCGTTCTTCGAGAAGACGCCCAAGTTCTGGCACTACCGGCCCGAGGTCGCGATCGTGACGTCGATCGAGCACGACCACGTCGACATCTACCCCGAGCTCGACGCGTACCTGGCGACGTTCGCGGGCTTCGTCGCGCGCGTGCCCTCGGACGGGCTCGTCGTCGCCTGCGCGGCGGAGCCGCGGGTGGTCGAGCTCGTGTGCGCGCACGCGCGCGCGCCCGTCACCTGGTACGGGCTCGAGGGCGACGACTTCCACGGCATGCCGCCCGAGTGGGTCGCGGCGCCCGCGACGCGCGACGAGCGCGGCCAGAGCTTCGACCTCTTCGCGGGCGGGAGCGCCTGCGGGCGCGTGGTGCTGCCCCTGTCGGGCGACTACAACGCGCGCAACGCCCTGGCGGCCATCGCCGCGGCGGCGCAGGGGTACGGCGTTCCGGTGCGCGACGCGGCCGCGGCGCTCGCGCGCTTCGGCGGGGTGAAGCGGCGCCAGGAGCTCGTCGGCGAGGCGCGGGGCGTGCGGGTCTACGACGACTTCGCGCACCATCCGACCGCGGTCGCCGCCACGCTGCGCGCGCTGCGCGAGCGGCACCGAGAGGGCAGGCTCGTCGCCGTCTACGAGCCACGGAGCGCGACCGCCTGCCGGCGCGTGCACCAGCAGGCCTACGAGGGCGCGTTCGAGGCGGCGAGCCGCGTCGTCTTCGCGCCCGTCGGCCGGCCCGAGCTCCCCGAGCAGGAGCGGCTCGATCTGCCGGCGCTCGTGGCGGCCCTCGGAGCGCGCGGCACGCGGGCCGAGCTCGCGGGCTCGATCGACGCCATCGTCGACGGGCTCGCGCCGTGGCTCGAGCCGGGCGACACGGTGGCCCTGCTCTCGAACGGCGCCTTCGGGGGCATTCACGACAAGCTCCTCGCGCGCCTGCGCGCCGACACCGCGCGCGACGAGGCCCGGCCCCCTGCCGCCGTGGAGCCCGCGTGAGCACGCCGTCGGGTCCCGAGCGGGCCGCGCTCCGGGCGCTCGCGGCCGAGGTCGCGCGCGAGGCCGCGGCGCTGCTCATGGCCGGCTACCGGTCGCGGCCGAGCGCCGACGAGAAGGGGCCGCGCGACCTCGTGACGGAGTTCGACCGCCGGAGCGAGGCGCTCGTCGGCGCACGCCTCTCGGCCGCGACGCCCGCGATCCCCATCATCGGCGAGGAGCTCACGGGCGACGACCGGCACCGGCGCGGGCTCGCCTGGTACGTCGATCCGCTCGACGGCACGACGAACTTCGTGCACGGCCACCCCTTCTTCTGCGTGGCGATCGGGCTCGCGGCGGACGACGCGCCGCTCGTCGGGGCGGTCGACGCCCCGGCGCTCGGCGTCGCCTGGTCGGGCGAGGTCGGGGTCGGGGCGAGCCGCAACGCCGAGCCCTGCCGGGTGAGCGCCACGGCCGAGCTCGGCGACGCGCTCGTCGCGACCGGGTTTCCGCCGGTGCGGGACCGCGCACCCGCGGACAACTTCGACGCCTTCGTGCGCGTCAAGCGCCGCGCCCGCGGCGTGCGGCGCTGCGGCAGCGCCGCCCTCGACCTCTGCCTGGTCGCGGACGGCACCTACGACGGCTACTGGGAGCGGCGCCTGCACGCCTGGGACACGATGGCGGCCTCGGCCATCGCGCTCGGCGCGGGCGCGCGCATCACGGCGCTCGACGGCGGCCCGCCCGACTACCACGTCGGCCACCTCGTGGCCTCGAACGGGCACGTGCACGAGGCTCTCGTCGCGGCCGTCGCCGAGGCGGCGCGCTGAACGCGCCAGGCGAACCACCGGGGCACCGAGACACGGAGCGTGACACGGAGGCGGGTTGAGCCCCGTCGCCTCCGTGCAGCTCTCGGTGCCTCGATGTCTCGGTGGTGTGCTCGTCGGTGTGCCTCCGGTGCCGAGCGAGCCACCGGCAAAAAAAAGCCGGCTTGCGCCGGCTTGGAGAACGTTCCGTACCGCCAGAAACGGTGGTGAGCGACGTGAACCCCTAGCTCGACGCTAGGTGGGGCGCTCGGTACCGCTTTAGGCTTCCCGGTGATCGAGATCCGGGCCTAGCACACCGCGGCGTGTCACTCGCGCCCCTGGTTCGTGGCTACTCGGGATTCATGGTCGCACCTGTCGATTCCAGCAGAGGGAACACCAGCATGATAAGGCTGCCGCCGCCCGGGTCAACGCACATCGGCACCGCGGGCAGGAGCTCGCGGCCTGGCGTGCCGCGCGAAAATTGCAGCGCGAGGGGCTCGTTCGGTCGAGAGCGACGCTCCCCAGTTTCTTCCGCGGCGAGGTTCCGGTAACTTCCCGCCCGGCATGACGAACGACGACGCCGGACGCAGGTCGCGGCCCGCCAGAGATGCGGGCTGCTTCGGTAAGGGTCGCAGCGTGGCGGGAGTGGGGGCGCTCGGGGCGCTCGTCGTGCTCGCCGCGCCGCTCGTGGCGCACGCCGACACGCTCGTCAAGGGGCGGCTCAAGGGCGTCGAGGCGCTCCTGAACCCGGTGGCGACCGAGGCCGCCGACCCCAACAACCACCGCTTCACCTTCCGGGAGCCGTCCGCGACGGTGAGCCAGCAGGCCAAGATCCTCACGGCCTTCCTGCCGAAGGAGCTCTGCGTCGTGGCCCTCGGCCCGGAGTCGAAGGGGCAGGGCACGGCCCGGGTCGTCGTGAGCGGCGGTCGTACGACGCCGGTCACCATCGTCGTCAACGAGGGGCAGACCCTGCAGTTCGAGAACCACGACCCCTTCGTGCACCGGCTCTACGACGTCGGCGGCAAGGGGGGCTTCGCCGTGGCCGAGACCGCGCCGAAGGCCGCGCGCTCCTGGACGCCGCCGCCGGGAGCGGCCACCTACGAGCTGCGCGACGAGCGCGCGCCGAGCCTGCGCACCTGGGTGGTCGTCGAGCCGAAGGCCACGCGCGCCGTCACACCCAACGCCGCCCATGCCTGCGGCGTCGTCACCCGGCGCGGCGAGTTCACGCTCTCGCTGCCCGAGGGCAAGTTCGATCTCCGGGGCTACTTCAAGGGCGCGCCCGTCGGCGAGGCGCTGCCCGTCGAGGTGAAGGCGGGCAAGGACAAGCAGGATCTGCCCGACCCGCTCGTCGTCGGCAAGGCCGAGAGCGACACGAAGAAGGGGGGCTGAGCCGTGCTGCTCTCACGCTTCTGGTACATCGCCCTGTCGCTCGTGCTCGGGGCGTCCGTGTTCATGCTCTACATCGCGCACGGCGTCGCCTCGCGCACGGCCACCCGCACCATGGGGGAGCTGCTCACGGCCGCCACCAACTCGGTCGAGTGGTACCTGCGCGACCACGCCCACCAGCGCGCCGCCGAGCTGACGGATCTCACCTTCCACCCCGACGTGCAGGCCGCGCTCGCCGCTGCGGCGGACGCCGACAGCCTCGCGGCGGTCAAGGAGCGCGACAAGGTGAAGTCCGCCTTGCGCGCCTTCGCCGAGAAGAAGGGCTTCGCGATCGTGTGGGCCATCGACGTGAACGGGCGCGTCGTCGGCACGGCCTGCACGCTCCAGGTGTGCGCCTCGTACGAGCAGGCGGCCGCGCAACCCGACTTCGAGATGGGCGGCTACGCGCTCGTCGTCGACGCCTTGCACGGCTGGGTGCGCGACGACACGTGGGTCTTCGACGACCAGATGTACCGCGTGGTCGCGCGCCCCGTGGAGCAGAAGGTCAACGATCAGCCGATCGGCGCCATCGTCGGCGCGAACCACGTGAACGACGCCTACGTCGAGGCCATCGCCGCGCGCGTGGGAACCGCCGTCGCCTTCTTCGCCCGCGGCAACGTCGCCAAGGGCGTGCCCCCCGACAGCTCCGCCGTGCGCAGCGATCTCGAGGTCACGACCGAGGACTTGAAGAAGCTCGTCGACAACAAGGACTACAACGAGAAGGGCCGGACGGCGGCCGACACCCTGCGCCTGCTTCCCAAGCACACCGTGGGCGCGGTGTTCTCGCGCCTCCCCGGCGAGTCCTGGGACTCGGGGGCCGGCTACGCGGTCATCTACCGCCAGCTGCGCGCGTCCTCGCCGCTCGACTACCAGGGCGTGGCGGAGGAGGCCGACAAGAAATCCGTCCCCTGGCTGTACATCGCGCTCATCGCGATCGGCGCCTCGCTGCTCGGTCTCGTCTTCAGCCTGCTCGAGCACACGCGGCCCCTCGCGCGTTTCCGGCGCGCGGTCCACGAGCTCGGCAAGGGCAAGAGCGACGTGCTGAAGCCCGGCTCGTTCCGGGGCACCTACAAGAAGATCGCCTCGGACATCAACGACGCGCTCGACAAGGTCGCGGCCAAGAGCGGCGTCGAGCGCGGTCCGGCCGACCTCGAGAGCGTGCTCGGTCCGCTGCCGGCGCAGCCGCAGATGAGCGCCTTCGCCGTGCCGAAGGGCGACGAGCTACCCGTGAAGGAGCGCTCCCTGCCGAAGGCGCCCAAGCCCGTGCCGACCCCGGCGCCGGCCGAGCCGGGGACGTTGCCGTCTGCCGGGCTCTCGCCCGAGGAGCGCGACGCCGTGGCGCGCGCCATGGCCGAGCCGGCCGCGCCTCCCCCCGACGCCGCGACGCCCACGCCGCCGCCCGCCGGGGCCGCCGAGGGCGGTGCCAAGCGACCCTTGCCGGCGCCCCCGAAGCGCCGCGACTCCGGCGCGAGCGCGCCCGCCTCGACCACGGTCGGCGAGGGACCTGCGCCCGCGGCCCTCGAAGCAGGCGCCGAGTTCGACGAGGAGGCCGACTGGCGGCGCGTCTTCGACGAGTTCGTCGCGCTGAAGCAGAAGCTCGGCGAGCCGGCCGAGAAGCTCACGTACGAGAAGTTCCGCGGCACCCTGCAGCGCAACAAGGACGCGCTCATCGAGCGCCACGCCGGCTGCAAGCGCGTCGAGTTCCGCGTCTACGAGAAGCAGGGCAAGGCGGCGCTCAAGGCCTCCCCGGTCAAATGATGGGCACCGACGAGCGTCGCCGGGTGGGGGGTGGGGCGTCGCCGCGTGCGCGCCGTGTCGGGCTCGCGGGCCTTTCGGCGGCCGTCGCGGTGCTCGCGGTCGCCGGGCCGGCGTGGGCCACGAACGGGCTCGAGAGCCCGGACATCGGCGTCGTGCAGGTGGGGCGCGGCGGCGCCTGGCTGGCGCGCGCCGACGACCCGCTCGCGTTCTTCTACAACCCGGCCGGGCTCGCCAGCCAGGCGCACGGCATCCACGTCGGCATGCAGTTCCTCTTCCGGTCGCAGTGTTTCGACCGCATGGACGAGAACGGCGTGCGGCCGTCGCCCGGCTCGAGCCTGGAGCCTGCGCCCGGGCCGGTGTGCTCGGACGCCCTGCCCATCCCGAACCCGCAGCTCGCGGCGAACATCCGCCTGCACGAGAAGGTGGCGCTCGGCTTCGGAGTCGTCGCGCCGCACGCGGCCGGCTTCGTGACCTGGCCCGAGAGCCTCACGTATCCGAATCGCTTCGGCGTCGAGACCGAGCACCCGGCGCCGACCCGCTACCTCATGACCGCGAACAAGAGCCTGCTCCTGTTCCCGACGGTCAGCGTGGGCGTCGCTCCGATCGAGGAGTTCGCCTTCGGGGTCGGCCTCACCTGGGGCGTCGCGCGCCTCGAGTTCTCGAACATGAACGAGGCGGTGAGCGGCATCCGCGGTACGCCGCAGCCCGACGACTTCACGGGCGACGTCAAGTCGACCATCGACGGAGTCGACGGCTTCGTGCCCGGGATCGTGGTCGGCGTGCAGGCGACCCCCCACGAGCGCGTGCAGCTCGCGGCCTGGTATCGCTACAGCGACGCCGTGCGCGCCAACGTCGATCTCTACGGGATCTCGAACTACTACACGCTCGGCGGCGCGGTGAACCCCGCGGCGCCCGACAACCCCGCCAACATCACCGACCAGGATAATGCGGGCCGCGCCGTGCTGCCGGTCCCGATGGAGGCGAAGCTCGGCGTCCGCTACCGGCACCCGCGCAAGAACGCGCAGAGCCAGGAGTGGGCGAGCGACCAGGCCGGCAAGGTCCTCGACCCGATGGCGAGCGAGGTGTTCGACGTCGAGGTCGACTTCACCTGGGCGCACAACAGCCAGTTCCAGGCGCTCGAGCTCGCCTTCGGCTGCACCGACCGCACGCCGGACCAGTGCGCCGCCGGCCTGACCGACGTGCCGATCGTCGGCACGCCCGGCAACGCGCCGAGAAATGGCGACATCCCGCACAACTGGCGCGACGTCTTCGGCGCGCGCTGGGGCGGCGACTACAATGTCGTCCCGGACCTGCTCGCGCTGCGCGTCGGCGGCTTCGTCGAGAGCAAGGGCGGCGACGACGCGTACATGCACCCCGACTTCGCTCAAGGGCTGCGCGGCGGCGTGGGCGGTGGGCTCACCGTGCGGCTCAACTTCGTCGACCTCAGCGCGGCGTACCAGCACACCTTCTACACCACGCAGGACAACGGCGGCGCCGGCGCGATCCAGGCGATCTCGGGCGATCT
The DNA here is from genome assembly GCA_020848455.1 of Polyangiaceae bacterium. Taxonomy (GTDB): domain Bacteria; phylum Myxococcota_A; class Polyangia; order Polyangiales; family Polyangiaceae; genus JACRDA01. The sequence continues at coordinate 7,900 of JADLAB010000057.1, read as the reverse complement.
CACGACCGACAACCGCAGCCGTCAGGTGGTCAACGGCGGCAAGATGACGGCGAACCTCAACGAGATCGCGCTCGGCGCGACCTTCCACATCCACTGACCGCATCCCCCGGGCAACGCGACATGAGCGACGACAAGGTCCGCAACGTCATCATCATCGGCTCCGGGCCCGCGGGCCTGACGGCCGCCATCTACGCGGCGCGCGCCAACCTCCGGCCGCTCTGCATCGAGGGCTTCAGCGCGGGCGGCCTCGTGCCCGGCGGTCAGCTCATGTTCACGACCGACGTCGAGAACTACCCCGGCTTTCCGAAGGGCGTCACCGGCCCGGAGCTCATGAACCGCTTTCGCGACCAGGCCGAGCACCAGGGCGCCGAGCTGCTCACCGCCGACGTCACCAAGGTGGAGCTCTCGGCGCGGCCCTTCAAGGTGTGGGTCGACGACGACGTGCACCTCGCGCGCACCGTCGTCATCGCGACCGGCGCGCGCGCCAACTACCTGGGCCTGCCGAACGAGACAGAGCTCAAGAACCGCGGCGTCTCGGCCTGCGCCGTGTGCGATGGCGCGCTCTACCGCGACAAGCCGGTCGTCGTCGTGGGCGGCGGCGACACGGCGCTCGAGGAGGCGAGCTACCTCGCGGGCATGTGCAGCGAGGTCACGCTCGTGCACCGGCGCGACGAGTTCCGCGCCTCGAAGGCGATGCAGGCGCGCCTGCGCGAGAACCCCAAGGTCAAGCTCGCCCTCAGCCACCGCGTCGTCGACGTGCTCGACGTCGCGAAGGATCAGGTCACGGCCGTCGTGCTCGAGGACGTGAAGACCGGCGCGCGGCGCGTGCACCCCTGCGAGGCGCTGTTCGTGGCCATCGGCCACACGCCGCTCACGGAGCTGTTCGTGGGGCAGCTCGAGACGCACCCGAACGGCTATCTGAAGGTCGTGCCCGGGACGACGCAGACCAACGTGCCCGGCGTGTTCGCCGCCGGCGACGTCGCCGACTGGACCTTCCGCCAGGCGATCACCGCGGCGGGCACGGGCTGCATGGCGGCGCTCGAGGCCGAGCGCTTCCTCGTCGCCGAGGGCGGTCACTGACGGCGCGCGAGCGCGCCGACGGGCGGCGTGCGGCGAAGACTGCTACGACACGCGGCACCGTGACGGCGAGCGCGCACCTCGAGCCCGGGCGAGCCCGTCGCCCCCCCCGCGTGAAGGCGCACCGGCTCGCCTCGTGCACCTGGCTCGCGGCGCTCGGCTGCCTCGTCGCGTGGTCGCTTGGCGCCACCGAGGCGGCGGCCCAGCCTGCCGCTCCGCCGGCCGCCCGTCCGGTCGCGGCGCCTCCCGCGTCCCTCGCCGGACCGGTCCTCGCCGAGCTCGCGCTGCTCGCACCTGCGGGCGCCCGGCCGGAGGCGCTCGTCAGCGGCTACGCGGCGCTGCGCGAGCTGTCGAGCGCCTGGGACGAGGACGATCCCGACGCCATCGAGGCGGCGCTCGCCGCCTCCGCCGCCGACGCGGCTCTGCCGGCGCAGCTCCGGGCCTACGCCGGCCTGCTCGAGGCGCACGCGCGCCGGCGGCGCGGCGACCTCGTCGGGGCGGTCGAGCGCGTGCGCGCGCAGGGGTTCGCGACCGAGTGGCTCGTCGTCGGGCCCTTCGACAACGAGAATCGCAGCGGCCTCGCGGCGCAGGCGCTGCCGGAGCGCGAGCTCGCCGAGCCGGTGGTGCTCGACCGCGCCTTCGAGGGCAAGGTGCGGCCCGTGCACTGGCGCGCGCTGCCGCGCACCGGCGCGGGTGGCCCGGCGAGCTTCGGCTGGCTCGATCTCGGTGCGCTGCTCGAGCCGCGCGCCTTCGCCTGCGTCTACGCGACGACCTTCGCGCGCAGCACCGCGCCCGACGCGCGGCCCGCGACGCTGTGGGTCGGTGGGGGCGGCGCCTTCGAGCTCTTCTTCGAGGACGCCCTCGTGCTCACCGAGCCGGGCTACCGCGATCTCGACGCCGACCGGTTCGCGGCCGCGGTGAGCCTGCCCTCCGGCTACGCGCGCGTGACGGTCAAGGTGTGCGGTGACGCCGCGCCTCCGCTCGTGTCGCTGCGCCTCGGCGACGCCGCGGGTGCACCGCTCGCCGACGTCGCGTTCGAGGCGAGCGCCGCGGCGAGCACCCACGCGGCCGCGGCCCTGCGGCACCGCAAGGAAGCGCCGCGCCCCGCCACCAGCGTCCCCGCGACCACGGTCCGCCCCGTCCTCGGGCCGATGCAGCTGTGCGAGCCGGCGCTCGCCGCGGACGGCACGGACGCGGCGCTCGCCGATGCGTGCGCGCGCTATCTGCTCGCGACCCACGGGCAGGCCACCGGCTCGCACGCGGCGCGGGACATGGCGCGCCGGGTCGCCGAACGAGGGCCGAGCTTCGCGCGCGCCATGCGCGCCGCGCGGCTCTCGAGCGAGCGCAACGAGGCCGCGCGCTGGCTCGACCAGGCGGCGCCGCTCGCGAGCACGCGCCACGAGCAGGCCCGCCTCGCGGTCGCGCGCGCCGAGCTCGCGCGTCTCGGCACCGGCGCGCTCGACGCGACCCCCCTCTACGAGCTCGCGCTGCGGCTCGAGCCCGACGACGTCAGCGCGGTCGTCGGCAAGGCTCAGCTCTACGCCGAGGCGGGGCTGCGGCGCTCGGCGCTCGAGCTGGTCGAGGCGGGCCTCGCGCTGCGTCCCTCCGCGGCGGCACTCCTGCGGCTGCAGGCGCGCGAGCTCCGGGCGCTCGCGCGCGACAGCGACGCCGGCGAGGTGGAGTCGCGCTACGCGGCGCTGCGCTTCGACGACACGAGCTTCGGCGAGCAACAGCTCGGCTTCGCCGTCGCGCGCCGCGAGCCCGCGCTCGTGCGGCACTGGACCGAGCGACTGCTCGCCGTGCAGCCCGGCTCGCCCGCGGCGCTGTCGGTCGCGGCGCGGGCGCTGCGCGCGGCGGGCGATGCGACCGAGGCGCGCGCCTGTTACCTGACGGCGCTCGAGCTCGCGCCCGAGGACCTCGGCACGCTCGGCGCGCTCGGGGAGCTCGCCGCCGAGCTCGGCGGACGCGAGGAGCAGGCCGCCCTGCTGCGCCGCATCGTGGAGCTCGCGCCGCAGGACGTGGCGGCCCGCGCCCACCTCGAGCACGTCGAGCCGAGCGCCGCCCCGGACGACGAGCGCTACGCCTGGTCCTCCGAGCAGCTGCTCGCGCTCCGCACGCCGCCCCGCGACCCCGCGACCGGCGCGGGCACCGAGGACGCGCGCCGCACCCTGCGGCGCCTCGCGGTGACCACCGTGTTCGACAACGGGCTCGCGCGGCGCTTCTATCAGGTCGCCTACGAGCCGCTCACGCCCGAGGCGGCGGCGCAGGCGCGCCAGTACAGCTTCTTTTACCACTCCGACCGGCAGCTCGTGGCGCTGCGCGCGGCCAAGGTGTACCGCGCGAACGGGCGCGTCGACGAGGCGGTCGAGACCGGCAGCGTGGCGAGCGACGATCCCTCGATCGCGATGTACAGCCTGCAGCGCGCCTTCTACGTGCAGTTCCCGCGCATCGAGCCCGGCGACGTCGTCGAGCTGCGCTACCGCGTGGACGACGTCGGCGTGCCGGGCGAGCTCGCCGAGGCGTACGGCGAGGTCGAGCCGCTGCAGGACGACGAGCCCATCGCGAGCGCCGAGGTCGTGCTGGTCACGCCTGCCTCCCGCCGCTTCCACGTGAGCGTGACGCCGCTGCCGGGTCTCCTGCGCGAGGAAAAGGAGGTCGGGGGGCGCCGCATCCTGCGCCTGCACGCCCGCGACGTACCGCCGCTGCGCCGCGAGCCGCGCATGCCGCCCGGGAGCGAGCTGCTCGCGCAGGTGCACGTCTCGAGCTTCGCCGACTGGGGCGAGGTCGGCCGGTGGTACGCCTCGTTCGCCCACGACAAGCTCGCGGCCGACGAGGAGGTGCGGCGCCAGGCGCACGAGCTCGCGGCGGGGCTGTCCGACGTGCGCGCCAAGGTGGCGGCGGTGTACCGCTTCGTCGCCAACCGCCTGCGCTACGTCGCGCTCGAGTTCGGCGTCGAGGGGATCCGCCCGCGGCCGGCGGCGCTCACGCTCGCGCGTGGCTGGGGCGACTGCAAGGACAAGGCGGCGCTCATCGTGAGCATGCTCGGCGAGCTCGGCATCGACGCCGAGATGGTGCTCGTCCGGACGGCGCTGCGCGGCGGCCTCGACACCACCGTCGCGAGCCTGGCGGCCTTCGACCACGCCATCGCCTACGTGCCGGCGCTCGACCTCTACCTCGACGGCACCGCCGAGCTCACCGGCACCGACGAGCTGCCGATGTTCGATCGCGGCGCCTGGGCGCTGCGCGTCACGCCCCAGGGCGGCAAGCTCCTGCGCTTGCCCGAGCCCGCGGCCGACCGCACGGTCGAGCGCAAGGTGGTCGACCTCGTGCCGCGGCGCGGCGGCGGCCTCGATTTCACGGCCGAGCTCACGACGAGCGGCGGTGCGGCCGCGAGCGCGCGCCAGCACCTGCTGCCGGACGCCACCCGGCGCGAGCGCGTGCGCGACTCGCTCGGTCTGCTCGGCGGCGCCGAGCTCCTGCCGGGGTCGGCCGGGCTCGAGCTCGACCCGCCCACCGAGCTCGAGCGGCCGGTGCGCGTCGTGGCACGGGGCGACGCGCAGGCGGTGGCGGAGCGCGGCGGCTGGGCCGTGCCGCTCGGGCCGGGCTTCCGGCTCACCGGGGAGCTGGCGCCGACCGCGACGCGCACGACGCCGCTCGTGCTCGGCCTCACCCGCACGGTCGAGGAGGTGTGGCGCGTCGAGGTCCCGGCCGGTGCGCGGGTGGTCTCGGTGGCGGCGCCCGTGCGGGTCGAGTCCCCTCTCGGCCTCTACTCGGTCGACGTCGTGCGCACGCCGGCCCCGTCGGGCGGCGGCGAGGTCCTCGCGGTCACCTCCACGCTGCGCCTCGATCGCGCCCGCATCGAGCCCGCGGACTACGCGGCCTGGCGGCGCTTCTGCGAGGCCGTCGACGGCGCGCTCGGGCCTCGGGTGGTGCTCGCGTGGTAGGCGCGGCCTCGCGGGCCCCGTCCGGCGCCGGACGCCGCACCGACACGCTGCGCACGCTGCGCAGCGGCACGGTGCTGCGAATTGTTGTAACCTTTCGGAATGTCGCGTCGGCCCGTCTGGCGCGGATCGTGTATGCGCTGGATCGGTGATCGCGGACGCTGCTTCGGTACATGGTACCGAGGGCGACACCCGTGGGACCACACTCGGGATGGCGGCGTCGACGACATCGAGTGCGCCGTGACTTGGAGCGAGGAATGTCGAAAGTTCGGGTAGCGAGTCGGGCGACGCGGCGGGGGCGTCGGCTGCGGTCGCAGCTGTCATCCAGTCCGCCGGAGGCCCGGGTCGCCCACGACTCGGCGGCCGACCTCGCCGAGCCGGCCGAGGCCGATCGCTCGAGCTCACCGTCCGAGGGCTCGGAGGCCGAGCGCTCGAGCGCGCCGCCGCTCTCCCCGGCGCGGGCGGACGGCGACCGCGTCTCCGGCACCGTCCCCGAGGCAGCGGGAGCGGCGGTCGCGCACGGCGCGCAGGGGCGCGGTCGCATCCGGTCGAGGCCTCCGGCGCCGGCGTTCGATCTCTCGAAGAAGCACGCCGCGCGCCCGAGCGAGCCACCCCCGGCCGAGGCCGCGCCGGCGAGCGAGCCCCCCCCGGCGGTCACCGTGCCCGATGCGGGCGCCGCGCGGGCCCTCGAGGCACACGACGACGACGACGCGGCGAGCGAGCGCGCGGCCGAGCCGCCGCCCGCTCCGTCCGCGCCCGACGCGGCGCCGCCCGAGCCCCTCGCCGCGGTGGCGTCGCCCACGGACGCCCAGGCGGCCGCGGGTGCCGAGACAGGCACCGAGAGCGGCGCCGTCGACTCGCTCGGCGACACCCTGCAGAGCGAGGTGCTGGCCCCGGCGGCGCGGGAGGCGCGCGCCGCCTCCACACCCGCGCCCGTGCGCACGGTCGAGGCCCGCGAGCACCACGACGAGGCCCCGCTCTCGAGCCGCTCGAGCGCGGCCCTCGAGTCGAAGCTCAGCCGCCTCGACAGCGAGTTCTTCCGCGAGAGCCATGCGCCCCACGCACCCCAGCACGTCCACGACGAGGAATCGGTCGACGACCGGCACCCGCCCCCTTCGCCCGAGCTGCTCGCGCGGCGCTCGCGCATGCGTCGGACCGTGGGCATCGTGGTCGGGGCCATCGCGCTCGTGGTGGTCGGCGCGCTCGCCAAGGCGTCGCTCACGAGCTCGAGTGACTCCTCGGCGCCGAGCGCGGCGCAACCGCGTGCCAGGACCACGGAGGCCGCACCGGCCACGGCCGCGCAGCCCGCTCCCAGCCCGACCCCGACGCCGACCGCGGTGGAGACGGCCCCCGCTCCGAGCGCGAGCGACGCGGCGAGCGCGGACGCTTCGGCCTCGGCCGCGCCCGAGGCCTCGGCCTCGGCGGCGACGAGCGCGGAGGCCTCCGCCTCGGCGTCCTCCTCGGCCTCCGTCAAGGAGCTGCTCGCCGAGACGCTGAAGCTCCTCAACATGAACAAGCTCGCGGACGCGGCCGAGAGTGCGCGCCGGCTCGTGCAAGCCGCGCCGGAGGACGCGACCGGGTACCTCTACCTCGGCTCCGCCCTGCAGGATCTCGGCAAGGGGCCCGAGGCGCGCGCCGCCTTCGACGATTGCATGACCTTCGCCAAGACGGGGCCCTATGGCGAGTGCGCCATGATGGGCGGGCGAAAGAGGAAGTAGCGCTCCCGCGAGCCGGCTCGAGAAAGTCGAGTCTGTCGCCGGATCCCCGTAGCCGCGAGGCTTTCGCCCGAAAGGGCGAAAGCCGTGTCAGGGCGCAAGCAGCTCCTCGGCGTGAGCGACCGCGAGGGCACGAGCGAAGAGCGCGTCGAGCGCGGCGTCGTCGCGGGTAGCCTGCACGCGCGCTTCGACCTCGGCCGGCACGACGAGCCCGCGCAGACGCAGGAGCGCGAGGATGCTCGCGGCCTTGCCCTCGGCCTTGCCTTCGGCCTTGCCTGCCATTCTCCCGCTCGCGACGCCTGCGTCGCGGACGGCATCCAGGTTCGCGAAGCCGCGGCGCTGGAGCAGGTTGCGGAGCGCCGCCTCCATCGCGACCTCGGGGTCGTAGAGCGCCTCGACCGCGACGGGGTTCGCGAGCACCCCGGGGGCGCGGAGCTCCGCGCCCGGCAGCGCGACGTCCATCGGTACGCCCGGCTCGTGCACCTCGACCCGCCGCGGCCCCACGAGACGCACCACCCAGACGAAGCGCGTCCCGTGTGCGAGCAGGTCCTCGATCTTGGTCGCGAGCGTCGCTTCGTCCTGCGCGCCGTCGGCGTACTCGACCGCCAGCGGCGGTACGCCCTTCACCCAGCCGGGCTCGTTCGGCACGTTGCCGATGGCGATGTCGGGCGCGCGCAGCATGTCGGGCTCCGGCGCGAAGCCGGTGTCGACGCCGGCCGAGAGCACGGCGGGATCGGTGCTCAGGGGCAGGATGCCGGCCGCGTTGGCGGCCGACCCGCGCCCGCCGGTCGGGGCGCAGCGGATCGCGTGTCCGGCGCTGAGCTCGTAGGGATCGCCCGAGCGGAGCTGGTCCGCGCGGAACGGTCCTTTTCCACCGAGCTTCGGATCGCTGCCCATGGCCCAAGGCTAGCACGCCCCGAGCGGCGCCCGGCCGGCGGGCCCGGCCCCGAGCCCACCCCTAGCCCTTGCCCCCCGAGCCCTTCTGCTTGCCGAGCCGCGCCATCACTTGCTGCAGATCGCTCCACACCTCGCGCTTCTTCTCGGGCGAGCGCAGCAGGTAGGCCGGGTGGAAGGTCGGCATCACCGGCACGCGGCCGAGGTAGAGCTTCCAGCTGCCGCGCAGGCGCGTGATGCCGCCCGACGAGCCGAGCAGGCCCTCGACCGCGG
>JADLAB010000056.1 GCA_020848455.1 Polyangiaceae bacterium | reverse complement strand
GCTCCCCGAGGACTTCGACCCGCGCTTCTTCCACGGCGCGCCCGTCGATCAGACGACGCCGCGCCCGCTGCGCGGCGGCGAGCGCCTGCACGCGACGGGCGTGCGCCCCGGTGGCGTGCCCGTCGACATCGTCGTGCCGCGCCGCGAGCTACGCGTGACGGCCACCCTGCGCGGCGAGCCGCTCGACTGCCCGGTGAGCCTCGACACGCTGGTCCTCGAGCCGGACGACACGCGACTCGGCGTGTGCTGGCGCGCGGTCGTGCCGTGTGGGCGGCACCTGCTCTATGTCGACCGCGTCGAAGTGCGGGACGACACGCGCGCGTAGCCGCCGCGGATGCGGCTCGGCCCTCGCCTGACGGATCTCGCGGGCAGCCTGCCGAAGCGCGCGCGCCACGCGATCGACGCCGGCCTGCGGCTCACGCTGTCGCTCTCGTCGTCCTGACGGCTCGTGCCGATCGTGTCCGACCCCGACGAACCGGGGCTCGCGCGAGCGAGTCAGTCGGAGATCGAAAGGAGATAGAGGTCGTTGCCGCCGTTCGTCGAGAGCGTCTGGTCGCCGTAGGTCGCCTTGCCATGAAAGGCCCCGGTCGCGACCACACCTCCGCCGCCGCCGATGGCAACGTCACCTGCCCACTCCGAGGTCGGGCATCCGAAGCGCTTGGTCCACACCACCGCCCCGCCCGGGTCGAGAAGCGCGATGAAGGTGTCGCGGTCGCCCGCGCTCGCGAGGCGCTCGCGGTCGAAGATCGCGTCGCCGGTGAACTCCCCGGTGACGGCGACGTTGCCCCGCGCGTCGACCGAGAGGCCGCGGGCGTCGTCCTGCCCCCGGCCGCCAAAACGCTTGCTCCACGCGTGGGCGCCGCTCGCGTCGAGCTTCACGACGAACGCATCCTCGCCCCCGTTCGAGACGAGCGGCCCTGCACCGAAGTCGACGGGGGTCGAGAAGCTGCCCGTGAACACGACGGCCCCCGACGCGTCGACGCCGATGCCGGCCGCGCGCTCGCGGCTCTTCGCGCCGAAGAGCTTGCTCCACACGTGTCCCCCGTTGGCGTCGAGCTTGACGACGGCCACGTCTTCCGAGCCCGCGCTGGTGAGCGGGCCACCGCCGAAGTCGACCGTCTTTTCGGGGGTCGCGAGAAGATAGAGGCTGCCATCCGTGTGGACGGCGAGCCCCGCGGCCCCGACCCCGAGGCGCCCGTCCGTCGTGCGGTAGGTCTTGACCCACTGGGTGGCCCCTGCCGCATCGAGCTTGGCCAGGAAGGTCGCAGGCCCGTCGAGCTTCTCCGTGAAGACCGTGGCGTTTTTCCAGGCACCGCCGATGACGACGACGTCGCCGCGGGGCGTCACGGCGACGCCAGCGGGCCTGCCCTCGAGGATGGGTTTGCTCCAGAGGTAGTGGCCGCCCTTGTCGAGCTTCACCAGAAAGCCGCCGCCCTCGGCCTTGTACGGGCCGGCGCCGACGTCGATGCTGCCGTTGAAGCTGGCGACCACGTACACGTTGTCCTCGGCGTCGACGGCCACCGCCTCGCCCGTGTCGGTCTCGGCTCCGCCGAAGCTCTTGCTCCACTTGTGGGCGCCGCTCTTGTCGTACTGCGCGATGACGACGTCGGTCCCGCCCACGGCCTCGAGCTCCCCGCCGCCGAAGTCCGCCCTCGCGCGGTAACGACCCGTGACGATGGCGTTGCCCTCGGAGTCGACGGCGACGTCGAGCCCGACCTCGGGGTCGATGTAGTCGTTGCCGGCGTCGCCGTCCGGCGCCTTGCTGCCGAGGTTCTTGATCCACGCGCCGAGCTTCGGAGCCACCTTCTGCGCAGGCGGGGGCTCGTGGGCGCTCGCCGCCGCGGTCGTGTCGGGCGCGCCGGCGCTGCCGCTCGGGCCCGCCGAGCCCGAGGCTCGCGGTGTTTCCCCGGAGGATTGCTGCGCCTTGCCGTCCGGCTTGTTTCCGCAGGCGGCGGGGGCAACGAGGAGCAGGAGCGCGGACACGAGTCGCTTGCCGGCCGTCATGGTGACGCATGATCGCTCGCCCGCCGAGGACGGGTCAACGCGGGAGCGCGCCTTGCCGCACACGGAACTCACGCAGCCGAGCGCCCTGCCGTGATACCGTCGCGGCCTTCCACTCGAGTTGGAGCGGGTGGCTGGGGAGTCGGGAGATGGCGAGGTTCGACCGGGGCGTCGTCCGCGGGGCGATGCATGCCCCTTGCCTTGGGGTTGCGTTCTTGGCTGGCGTCTCGTTGGCCGTCGGTTGCGACGGCGAGACTCCTCATGCCGCACGACGAGCTCGACGTCGTCGCCTACCTCCTCCGGCTCCACGAGGAACCGAAGCGCCACTGCGGAGGCATCGATGACGAATCGGAACAGCAGCGTGATCGCCTTGCTCTTGTTGAGCGTCTGCACGGCAGCGTGCGAGGAGCTCAAGGGCGACCCGGGACCGCCGGGAGCCGAAGGGCCCCAGGGGCCAGAGGGCGGCCCCGGCGCGCCCGGGCAGCCGGGCCCGACCGGGATGCCGGGCGCGAGCGGCATCGTGACGACCATCCCGGTGAGCTTCAACGGGGGGGTGGAGCCGATCCCCGTCGCCGCTTCGCCCGGACAGTTCTACGGCATCACCGAGCTCGTCACGACGACCGACACGCAGAGCCTCACCGCGGTGATCTGCAGCTACATCAACAACAACGTGGTCGGCGCGACGACGACGACCGAGGTCGAAGCAGCGCTCTGCTATCGCCCGGACACGGGAGGGCCGCTCACGAAGTTCACGCCGGGCATCCACGCAAAAGCAGCCGTGGGCGCGTACGTCCCGTACTCGGTGGCAGGCACCTTGATGCCGGGAGAGGGCACCTGGGAAGTCGGTATCTGCGTCTCCACGGCCGTCGCCACATGGGGCGGCACGGAGACCGGCTACATCCTCGTCACCAACTAGCACCTCGGCACGAACAGCG
>JADLAB010000055.1 GCA_020848455.1 Polyangiaceae bacterium | reverse complement strand
CCCGCGACACCCCTGTCATGGTCGCGCGCGCTCCTCGCTACGGGACGCCCCCGCCCGGCGGCACGACCACTTGGCAGACATTGAAGGGGCGCGACCCGGCGCGGACGCAGCGGACGCCGCGCCCGGGCCACACGCCATCCTGCCACGGGCGCGCGCAATCCGCGGCGCTCGTACAGCGGGCCAGGGCGCAGTGCGACCAGCACCCGGACTCGCCGGTCGATCCGACGCAGCAGTGCTGCCCCGCGAGGCAGTCGGCCGGGCTGCGGCACTCGACGCGCACGCCGTGGCGGCACGTGGCCCCACAGTGGGACTCCGACGACGAGGCGCCCTCACAGCAATAGGGTGCCTCCGGCGTGCAGACCTCGCCGCCGCACGTGAGCGAGACCGACGCGCGCCGACACTGCCCGTCGAAGCAACGCGCATCGGTCGCGCGACAGCTCGCGTCGCCGTGGCAGAGCTCGAGGAACCCGCAGGCGACCTCGTCCGGCTGCCGCCCCGGCCGCTTCTCGCACCGCCCGCCGAGCATGCGATCCGTGGCGCAGCAGGCCTCGTCCGCGGCGCAGTCGAGCGAGTCGTCGCAGTCGGTGAGCACGCGCTGTCGGTACTGGAGGCAGGTTCCGGACGGCGTCGGCAAGAGATCGACCGTCGGGGCGGGGGGCAGGTAGCACTGGTAGACGCCGACGAGCGGTACGGCGCAGCACTGCTCGCCCGCGCTGCACGAGAGCGGCCCGCAGCCGATGCGTCCGGGCCCATTCTCGCCGCCTCCACCCCAGTACCTGGGCCCGCGCACGCTCGCGCGCGCCGGTCCGGAGGTCGTCACCTCCGCCCTCGCGCCGCCGGGCGCCGATGCCGTGCCTGGCAGAGCGGACGCCGCCGGGCTCGGCGTCGGCCCGGCGGGGCAAACACCATCGGACCCCAAGCGACAGCCAGCCACGACCAACGCCAGCGCGGTCCAGGCCACCCGGCCGCGCCGCGTGCCGAGGGAACGCCCGCAGCGCGGCCCTCGGGGCACGCCCCGCGTGGACGCCGGCGCAGCCGTCGGGACCCCGTGCTTCATGGCGCAGTCACGGATGCGCCTTGGAGCGCTCACTCGCCTCCCCAGGGCCGCAGGGCGGTGTGGAACATGCACACGGACACCCCTGCGCGTTTTCGATAAGTGCACGACGGCCGCAGGTCGGGAACGATCCAGAGCTCACGGCAGTCGGCGTCGCTGCTGCAGATGGGCGCCGTCTCCTCTCGACAGGTGCGGGCGCAATAGGTGCTGTCGCGGCTACGGGCGCAGCAGACCTCGCCCGCGAGGCAATCGGAGCTGCTTCGGCACTCGGCGCGCACGCCGTTGGTCCCGCACGAGTAGGAGGACTCTCCGCGGAGCGCATCCGGCGGGGCGCCGCAGCGTGAGGATGACCCGTCGCTGCAGCAGTCGGGCGTTGCGTCGCCGCATGTCGCGCCACCGCAAGACAGCTGCGTCGCCGCGCGTCGGCATTTGCCGCCGACGCACCGCGCGTTCGCCGCCCGGCAGCTCTCGTCGCCGCGGCATACTTCCTCGTAGGCGCACACGCTTTGGCCCTTGCGCTCGCCCACGGTGCACAGGCGGTCGCCCCAGAATCGGTCCTCTGCGCAGCAGGCCTCGTCCGCCGCGCAGTCGAACGAGTCGTCGCACTGTGCGAGGACCCGGTCCCTGCTGCCGGCGGGCTCGATCTCGCCCAGGGCCTCGATGCACGGGTCGAGGACCTCACTGCGCTGGTCTGTGTCGCTCAGCCAGCGGAGCTCGGGCAGCGCGAACCGCTCGATGCAGGCGTAGCGACCGACGCGCGGCGCCGCGCAGCACATCTCGGCAGCAGCGTCGCAGGAGAGCGGGCCGCAGCCTATCTTCCCGGGGCCGACCTCGCCGTCCCCACTCCACCACGGCGCCCCATCGACCCGGCGCCCGGGGCCCGCGCGGGGCGTGACGGGCGCGGCGTCCGCCGGCGCGTGCTCGGGGTGGGCGCGCGCGGTAGCGGTGGCGACTGGGCCAACTGGACGCGCTACCGGCTCGACGGGGCAGGCGCTGCCCTCGCGGACCCCACCGCAGGCGGCCGCGCCCGCGGTCCACGCCACGAGCCCCAGGGGGATGGTGAGACCGCGTGCGGAACGCACGTGCGGCGACCGCCGAGGCACGGTGCTCCGCACTTCCGCTTGGGACCCTCGGCGGGAACGACGCTGCGCCACAGCCACACGACCCATCTGCCGGATGCGGAGCGTAGGCCATGAAAGCCGAACTTCCGAGGTTCATGGCGGTTCCGCCATGCTCGCCCCACCGCCCGCGACACCCCTGTCATGGTCGCGCGCCCTCCCGGCGCCGCGGTCGGGCCGCAAGCTGCGGAAAGCACGCGCGCGCGGGCGCGGGGCACGCGTCTTGCGACGCGCGGGCCCCGGCTACCGAGCCTTTCTTCTTGCGGAGGGTGGTCGATGAAGAAGCGATCCACGGCGATCGGCTGGTGGGTGGCGCTCGGCCTCTGCGGAGCGTGCAGCGCCTCGACGACGGTGATGCCCGGTGCGGATGGGTCGGGGGGGGCGGGCGCCACGGGCACGGGCGCCGCGGGCACGGGCGCCGCGGGCGCCGGCCTCGGCTCGAGCGGCGCCTCGGATCCGGGCGCCTGCCCGGCGGGCGAGGACCTCGCGCACGTCGCGCCCGACGAGAGCGCACCGAGCTTCATCGCGCTCGACGCGACCCACGTCTACTGGTCGGCCGACACGGAGATCCGCCGTGCGCCGCGCGCGGGCGGCGAGGTCGAGACGCTGGCCGGCGGCCAGCCGATCGCGATGGGGCTCACCGTGGACGAGAGCTTCGTCTACTGGGCGATGCACGACGATCCGGGCATTCGCCGCGCACCGAAGGGCGGCGGGCCCTGGGTCGAGCTCGCGGCCGACATCGAGAGCGGCGGCGCCTTCGCCATGGTCGCGGTCGACGCCACGCACCTCTACGCGCGCGGCGGTTGCGCGGACATCGTGCGCCTCGACAAGACCGGCGGACCCATCGAGCCCGTGGTGTCGAGCGAGGGCTGCATCGGCGCCATCGCGCTCGACGCAGAGTGGCTCTACTACGCGGCCGAGGGGGCCGCGGGCGCCATCCTGCGCGTGCCGAAGGAGGGCGGCATCGCCGAGGTGCTCGTCCCGGCCGAGGTCGGGGCGAGCGGCTACACCGGTGCGGCGCCGGGCCTCGCGGTCGACGCCGAGCACGTCGTCTGGATGAGCAGCGACACCGGGCGCGTGCTCGCCGTGCCCAAGGCGGGCGGCGCGCCGAGCGTGCTCGCGACCGGCGTCGCGCTGGGGCAGGACGTGGTCACCGACGGCGCGCGCGTGTACTGGAGCGAGAAGAACGCGGTCCGCGTCGTCGGCATCGACGGCGGCCAGGTCGTCACGCTGGTCGCCAGCCCACAGCTCGTGCCCATGGGCTTGGTCCTCGGCGCGCACCACCTGTTCTTCACGAGCTACGTCTCGACCGGGCCGGTGATGCGCGTGTGCCGGTAGGGCACGCGAGGGGGAGACCCGCGCTGCCTCAGCTCCCGTGCGCCGCGACGAGCGCCTCGCGCGTCGCGGCGTCGAGCTCACCCGTCGGCGTCAGGCCCTGGGCCCCCTGGAAGGCGCGCGTCGCGGCCTCGAGCGCGGCGTCGTCGTGCGCGAGGTAGCTCTCCTCGCCCGCCATCCGGCCCCCGTAGTACCCGAGCGCCGTCAGCCTCATCCGCGCCCCGGAGGGCGTGTCCGCCGGATCGAGATCGCCCACGCCCACCTTGATGCGCACGTCCTCGGCGACGAGGTGCACCACGACCTCGCGCACGTGCACCGGGGCCTCGAAGGTGACGCGCCCCTCGCGGTCGGTCGTGTGCTCGGTGTCGTCGTCCCCGAGGCCCTCGAGCTTGTACTTCGCCTCGGCGAGGGGCTCGTCGTCGACGGCGAGCACGACGCTGACCTTCACCCTCGGGACCTTGGCCGTGTAGCGATTGCCGGTCTCCTTCGTCAGGGACAGCTTCTTCTTCGGCTGGTCGGGGACGAAGAGCACGTCGCCGGCCTTGAGCATGGCGGGGTTCTTGCGGGCCTCCTTCAGCTTGGCGTTCTGGGCGTGGTTCCACACCTCGTCGGCCGAGAAGCCGCGGAGGTGAGCGAGCTTGGTCAGGTAGTCGCCTTGCTTGATCACGTACGGCTTCATGGTCAGCTCTTCTGCGCCTGGTCCACGTCGGGGAACACGATCTCGGCCGAGTCGTCGAGCAAGAGCTCCGCCTTGCCGTCGGCGTCGAGCACGCCGCTGCGCTCGCTGCCGTCGGCCAGGGTGACGACGAAGCGCCGGTGCGGCAGGGGTTTGCCGTCGTCGTCGACGAGCTCGACGGTGGTGAGCTTCTTCGGCTCGGGCTCGGGCTCCTCTGCCGGATCGACCGGCTCCGGCGAGCAGTTGAGCTTCACGGTCGCGCCGTCGAGCCGGGCGTTCTGGTCGAGCTCGAGCTTGCCCCGCTCGGCCTGGAGCACGAGCTTCTTGTCGACCACGAGGTCCATCTTCTCCGCGACGAAGCGCACCTTCTTCTTGGAGAAGAAGGTGATCTCGTCCTTGCCGTGGACCTCGAGCCCGTCGCTCCGGAGCGTGAGCCTCGGGGTGTCGAGCTCGATCCCCTCGGGCCCCACGCGGAGCACGCTCTTGCCCGAGCGGAGCACGATCGCCTTGTCGGAGACGAGCTCGGCCGTGCCGGTCGAGTACTGGTAGGCGCCGCCCTCGACGTGCAGCGTCGCCGAGCGGCGCGCGTCGTGCTCGCCCACCACCGTGACGAGGTGACCGAGAACCCGCTCGACCCGATCCGCGTGGAAGGTCGCGTCGCGCACCCCGAAGAGCTCGGCCTGCTCGCGGCCCTCGACGCGCGTGACGCGGTCGCCGGTGACGCGCACGTCGGCGTTGCCGCTCACCGACAGGACATGGCTGCCCTTGACGGCGAGCGCGTAGTCGAGCCCCACCGTCTCGGTGCGCGCGCCCGCCACCGTCACGACCGAGCCGGCCCCCACCGTGCGCGCGCTGCCGCCGTCCACGCGCACGCTCTCGCCGCGCCGGACCGTGAGCTCGTAGTCGTTCTCGACCACCTGGGCGAAGTCCTTCTGCGCGCGCAGCGACAGCTTCTCCTTGCCCTTCTGGTCGTCGAACACGAGCTCGCTGTGGCCGTCGCCGCCGGGCGTGCTCTGCGAGCGAAAGCCGCTCTTGTGCGCCTCGCTCGGCAGGCGGAACGGATGCGGATGGGTGCCGTTGTAGACCGAGCCGAGCACGACCGGCCGATCCGGGTCGCCGTCGAGGAAGCCGACGACGACCTCGGTGCCGACGCGCGGCAGGAACTGCGCGCCCCAGTTGGTGCCGACCCAGGGGTGGCTCACGCGCAGCCAGCTGCGGCGCAGCGCGTCGCCGTCCCCGCCCTCGAGCTCCCAGTGGAACTCGACCTGGACGCGGCCGTGCTCGTCGCAGTGGAGCTCCGCGCCCTTGGGCCCGATCACCGTGGCCGTCTCGACCGCCTGGCGCAGCGGGGTCGCGGCGATGGCGGGCCGGTACACGACGTCCGCGGGAACGCAGTGGAAGGCGTTCGAGTAGACCTCCGCCGCCGGCTCCGCGGCGTCGCTCTCGGGGATCCGGCCCCGGTGCTCGACGCGCGTCACGAGCCACGCGCGGTTCGTGGCGGCACCGCCCGGGTGCTCCTCGAGCGTGAAGGTCGTCCCCGGCGCGAGGCGCAGGCAGCGGCTCGCCCCGCGACCTACATCGGCGTGCCGGCGCGCCTGCTCGAGGCGCACGCGCGCGAGCGCCTCGCCGATCTCCCCGCCGGGTCGGCCGGGCGGCTCGAGCTCGGCGCGGTCCTGGTGCAGGTAGACGGCGAGCTGCGTGCCGAGCGAGCTGCCGATGGGGCTCTTGTCGGACTTGTCGAGCGCGGCCCGGGCGCGGAGCGGCAGCCGCGGCTTGCGAAAGTCGAAGTCCCCGAGGCGCAGCAGCTCGGGCAGCACGCTGCGCTCGAGGCGAAAGCCGACGACGTGGTGCTCGCCCGCGGTCATCCGCTCGGCGTGGTGGACGAGCGCGCCGGGCCGCCTGAGCTCGCCGCCGGGAGCGATCGCGGCGTAGGCCCGGGCGTGATCGTAGAACACGAGCCGCTCCTCGCCGGGCGCGTCGCGCTCGCCGTCGGCGAGCGGCCGGTGCTCGAGAAAGAAGCCGATGCCGTCGCGCGCGCAGAGGCGCGTGAGAAACTCGAGGTCGGTCTCGCGGTACTGCGTGGCGTAGGCGCGCTTCTCGTAGGTCCGCGTGAAGCGGTTCTCGTGCGCGATCTTCCACTCGCCCGTCACGATGGCGAGGATCTCGGGCGTGGTCTTGTCGCTGAAGATGCGGCTCGTGACCTTCTGCTGCATGAGCTCGAGCAGCGGCACGACCACGAGCGCGAGCTCCGCGCGCTCGCGGTCGAGGGGGCCGACGACGTGCACCCGGGCGATGACGCCGCGACGCACCGCCGGCTCGCGAGCCCCGTGGAGCACGAGCGCGGCCGGCTGGCCGAGCAGAGAGGCCGCGAGCTCCTCGGCGCCCGCCGCCGCGGCTGCGACGCCGAGCTCGGCGCGGTAGCCGGCGCAGAGCTCCTCGCCGAGGGTCCACGACAGCACGCGCAGCTCCTCGGGCCGCGTGACCTTGGTGTAGAGCTCGAACGTGCCGGTCGGCCTGGCGCTCACTTCGCACCTCCCGCGGCCGCCGGGGCGCTCGGCCCGCCGGCGTCGATGCGGTCCCACTGATGGTCGGCCGACACCTTCGCGAGCTCGGCGGCGTCGATCTTCTTGCCGCGCCCCTTCTTCTTGCGCGTCGAGGGGTCGAACATCGCGACCTTGACGAACGCGCCGACCGCGGCGTTCTTGGCCGCGTCGGGGCCGAGCACGTCGGCGCCCACGGCGTCGTCGAGCGCCTTGGCCGCGTTCGCGATGTCGCTCAGATCCTGCGTGTTGCCGATGCCGACGTTGATGCTGGAAGCCTTGGCGAGCAGGTCCTTGGCCTTCTGCTCCACGTTCGCGGCGTAGTCGCGCGCGTGCTTCGCCTTGGCCTCGACGGAGTCGATGATCCCCTCGACCTTGCCGACGGCGTCCTGTGCGTAGCCTATCCCCTTGGCCGCGGGCCCCATGATCTCGGCCACGGCGTCGCTGAGGGCGCCCATCAGGGTGTCCGTGACGAGGCTCCAGAGCGGGCCGAACAGGTGCCGGAACAGGAGCGCGATCTCGACCGGGAGCTGGCCCAGGTGCGCCTCCATCGTGAGGCCGCTCGCGCCCGCCCACGCTCGCGCCCCGGTGAGGCGCGTCGCGAGCCCCGAGGTCGCGTAGTCGATGACCGGCGCGAGGTACGGCTCGAGCTTGTCGGCGAGGATGTCCTTCAGCTTGGCCACGAGGGGTGCGACGCTCAGCTCCTTGCCCGTCGGGAAGTTGATGCCCGCGGGGACGAAGGGCGGCGCGGGGATCGCGAACGACAGGTCCTTCAGCAGCGCGTCGAGCCCGAGCTTGTCGGTGGCGACGTTGATGAGCTCCATGAGGACGTGCTTGCGCCCGGCCGCCATGAGCGCGTCCGTGTCGATGACGACGGAGGGATAGGTGCAGAGCACGCCGTAGACCGCGCGCACGAACTCGACCGCAACGCGGAACACGCCCTTCGTCACGTCGCCGACGGTGCCCTGCATGAACGCCGGGACCTCGTCGACGATGCTCGTGCAGATGGTGCGGACGGCGAGCTCGGCGAGCGCCTCGCTGCCCTGCCACACGGGCAGGCCCGCGCCCTGGCCGAGCGAGGCCTGGAAGGCGTCCGCGAGGAAGGGGTTGCCGGGCGCCGGCGTGACCGGGGTGCTGAGGAAGTCGATGACCTCCATCGGCTTGGCGACCGCGTCGTTGATCTTCTGGTTGACGCTCGAGACGGCGCTGTCCACCGCCGCCTGCGCGTCCCGGATGGGCGCGATGTCGGTCAGGTTGCCCGACGCGTCGACCGGGCTCTCGAGCGCGGCGAAGGGCTGATCCTGCCCGGCGCCGTCGGAGCGCGGGGGCTGATACCAGACGGGGTAGATCGGCGCCCGCCGCGCGAGGACGGCGTCGAGCGTGAGCTCGTGGCAGGCCTTCTCGATCGGCTCGCGCATCGCGAGGATGAGCCCGAAAGAGAGCTTCATCTGCACGTCGAAGATCTTGCCGGTGATCTTCTGCATGAAGCCGACGGCGTCGCCGAGGACGCCGGGGAGCGGGATGCTGCCGACGAGCGGCAGATCGGAGAGCAGGCCCGGCGTGTTCGGCCCGGGCGGCGCCTTCTTCGGGTCGATGAGCTCGAACAGGTACTTCGCGAGGTTCGCCCGCAGCGCGTGGAGCTTTCTGCCCGCGGCGTGGAGGTCGGCGTAGGAGATCTCCTCCTGATCGAGGGCCGCCCACACGGCGTTGAGCTTCGTGATGAACGGCGCCATGTCGGCCGCGACCGCCGTGTCCGCCGTCTTGTGCGCCGCGCCTCCCACGAGGTCGGCCGCCACCTGCAAGAGGTCGCTGGTCTTGCCCTCCTTCTGGTCCTTCTCGTCGAGCGCCGCCTCGACGGCCTGCCCGAAGCACGCGAGCAGGATGGTCTCGCGCTCGAGCGCCGCGCGGAAGGCGACCGCGCGCCCGCCGACGACCTTCGTGAGGTCGAGCTCGGCGTCGCAGTCGTCGAGCGGCTCCGCGCAGTCGAAGTTCTTGCGGGCGTCGCGGTGCACGACGCCGAAGTGGATGAGCTCGATGCGCTGCCCGAGCTGCACGGTGGCCGACAGCGGCGCCGCGCCCTTCGGGTCGTTCGGGGGCGCCGCCGCCGTCGGGTCGCCGCCGTCGGGCGTCGACAGCTCGCGGCCCTTCGTGAACTTCGCCTTCTCCTTCTCGAAGTCGACCGGCTGGCGCGGCGGACCGCCCTCGAGCAGCGTCTGCACGTCGTCGATCGTCTTGTGCGTGTCGTCGAGGACCGCCTCGTCGGCTTTCGTCTTGAGGCTGTCGAGCTCTTCACCAACCCAGCTGGTCACGTGCCGCTCCTCGCTTCGCTCGGCCCGCCCCCGCGGGCCGCGCACAGTCGAGCACGGGGCGGCGCGGCTGGCTATCGTGGCCGCCCCGCAGATATCGCGCCGGTTCGGCGCGACTGACAGCTCGAGGCGAAAGGACTATGACGAATGGGCATTCACGGGCGCCATGGACAAGCCGGGAGCCAAGCAGGGAGACAAGGTGGTCGCGGTGGATACCCACATCGTGCTCGTGCCGTCTCCCGCCGGTCCCGTGCCGACCCCGATGCCCCTGCCCTTCCAGGGCAGCCTGGTCGACGCGCTCTCCGCCGACGTGCAGATCGAGGACAAGGCCGCCGCGGTGAAGGGGAGCAAGGCGAAGAACGCCCCTGCTCACGTGCCCGCGGGCGGACCCTTCCAGAGGCCCCCGAGCAACGAGGCCACGATCCAGACGGGCAGCGGCACGGTGCTCGTCAACGACAAGCCGGCGGCGCGCTCCGGAGACACGGCGCTCACCTGCAACGATCCGGCCGACGCGCCGCAAGGGAGCGTCATCGCCGGCGGCACGGTGCTCATCGGCGGCTGAGCCAGTGAGCGCGACCGCGGTCGACGAGGAGTGCCTGGCGGGCCTGCCGCTCGCCCAGCTCGCCGCCGTGCGCGCCGCGCTCGCCGCGCCGTTCGAGCTCGACGTCGTGCTCGCGGTCGAGCACCTGACGGCCGAGGCGTGGGCCGAAGGCGAGCTCGCCTGGAAGGAGCGGCTCGCGGCCGATCCGGACGCCATGGCGCGCTACCGGCAGCTGCTCGTCGCCGCCGAGGACCGCCTCGCGCGGCGCGTCCGCCCCCTCGACGACGACCTCGAGGCCTGGACGCGCTTCGTGCGCGCCTACGCGGCCGACGCCGGGGCCTTCGGCCTGCTCGGCCGGCTCGGGCTCGGGCTCGGCGACCTCGCGCGCCTGCAGCGTCAGTGGGCGCAGAAGCTCGAGCATCCCGTGCTCGCGCGGCGCGCGGACGAGCTCGGGCACAGGCTCGACGAGCTCGTGGCGCGGGGCGAGCCCGTGCGTGTCCCGCCCGTCGTGCTCGGCCCCCGTGAGCTCCGCCCGTCGCGCGCGGCCGCCGCGCGGCGGGCGCGCGAGGCGAACGCCCGGGCCGTCGCGGCACGCCCGCCGGGCACTCCGCTCGGCCTCGCCGCCTACGCCGCGCTCTGCGCCGAGCTCGCCGAGGGAGGCAGCGACGCGCGGCCGGCCGTCGCGGCCCGCCACGGCATCCCGCCGGACGAGCTCGACGCGGTGCACGCGGCATGGCGTGCCCGGCTCGCGGCGGACCGCGCGCTCGCGGCCGACTTTCGCGCGCTCGCGGCCCATCACGAGCGACGGCTGAGGCTTCGCGCCGACGTGCGGCACGACGCGAGCCCGGCCGGCGCGCTCGGGCTCGACGGCCCGCCCCTCCGCGCCGACCCCGCGAGCGCGACCCTCGCGCGCGCCGCCGTCTTCCCGTGGGAGCTTCGCCCGCACCCGAGGCCTCGTCCGCCGGAGGTCGACGCGCAGACGGCGCCCGCCGGCGCGGCGCCGGAGCCGTTGCCGGCGACGCCCTTCTCCGCGTTCGACCCCCTGCCCTTCGGGCGTGGGGCCGCGGCACGGGCGGCCGCAGCGGCCTTCGCGGCCTTCGAGCCGCTGCCCTTCAAGCCCGCCACGGGCGGCGCGCCACGGGCCGCAGCGCGCGCCGCTCCCCCGGTGGACGATCCGACGGTGCTGCCGGTCCGCGCCGGCCCCCGACCCGCGCCGGTGCACGCCGAGGCCGCGCCACCTGTCGCAGCGCCCGCCCTCACGCTCTCCGAGCTCGCGCTCTTGCACGCCGAGCTCGCGGTGCACCCGCGCCGGGCGCGCGCCATCCGCCGCCGCTTCCGCCTGCGCGACGAGGCCATGCAGCACGAGGTGCTGCGCGCCTACGCGTACCAGCTCGCGGCCGACCCCGATCTCCACGCCGAGTACGAGCGCCTCTTCGAGGAGCACGTCGCGACCCTGCGCGCCGGCCGGCGGCCGTGAGCGGCGCGGGGGCCCGCCGGACGCCCGCCCCGGCCCTCGCGCACGCGCCTCGCACCCGCGCTCGCCCCCGCCCCCGCACCCGCGCTCGCCCCTCACACCCGCACCCGCACCCGCACCCGCACCCGCACCCGCGCCCGCTCGCGCGCCCGCTCGCGCGCCCGCTCGCGCACCCGCTCGCGCACCCGCCCCCGCTCCCGCCCCCGCACCCGCGCCCGCTCGCGCCCGCCCCCGCCCCCGCACCCGCGCCCGCTCGCGCGCCCGCTCCCCCTCTCCGTACCCCAACCACGGAGCCCGCGGGGAGGGGCGCGCGGTGCGGCGCGGCCTGGGAGGGCCCCGATGTCGAGCGCGAGGACGCCGGCGGAGGAGCTAGCACTTCGCGCCGCACGCCCTGCCGGCGCCGCAGTGCGAGTTGGGGTTGGGGCCCACGCCGCGCCGCGCCGCGCGCCCCTCATCCCGGGCGACCCCTACCAGGGCTGCGTGCGGCCGATGAAGCCGTACGGGTAGCCCCAGTCGGGCTTCGACACCTTGTCGAGCTCCTGCACCTCTTCGGGCGCGAGCTTGACGTCGAGGGCGCGCAGGTTGTCGTCGAGCTGGGCCACGGTGCGCGCCCCGAGGATGACGCTCGAGGTCTCCTTCTTGGCGAGGAGCCAGGCGAGCGCCACGGCGGCGGGCGAGGTGTCGTGCTTCTTCGCGAGCTCGACCACGGCGTCGACCACGGCCCACGAGCGCTCGACGCCGAGGCGCGCGAAGCTGTCCTTCCACTCCGAGAGCCGTGCCCCCTCGGGCAGCGGCTTGCCCTTCTGGTACTTGCCCGAGAGAAAGCCGCTCGCGAGCGGCGACCACACGAGCACGCCGAGGCCAAAGGCGCGACAGGCCGGCAGCATCTCGCGCTCGGCTCCGCGCTCGAGCAGGTTCCACTGGAGCTGATGCGACTCGAAGCGCACCGTGCGCAGGCGCTCGGAGGCCCACAGCGACTCGACCAGGCGGTAGCCCGTGTAGTTCGAGCAGCCGACGTAGCGCACCTTGCCTTGGCGCACGAGATCGTCGAGCGCGCGCAGCGTCTCGTCGATGCGCACCGAGGTGTCCTGCATGTGCACCTGGTAGAGGTCGATGACGTCCGTCGCCAGGCGGCGCAGCGAGTCCTCGCAGGCGCGCACGATGTGCTGGCGCGACAGGCCCATGTCGTGCGGCCCGGGCGTCGCGGTGAGGCCGAAGCCGATGGGAAAGCGGCACTTGGTCGCGAGCAGCACCTTGTCGCGCTTGCCCGCGATCCACTGGCCGGTGAGCTCTTCGCTCCGGCCCTCGCCGTAGACGTTGGCCGTGTCGACCAGGTTCACGCCGCGCTCCACGGCGCGGTCGAAGACGGCGCGCCCCTCGGCGTCCGACGACGTGACGCCCTTCATGAACGTCTGTGACTCGCCGAACGTCATGGCGCCGAGCGACAGCGCGCTCACCTTGAGACCCGAGCTACCCAGATTGCGCAGTTCCATGGGGGCGACACTGGCACGGCAGAGACGTGCGTCAAGGCGCGCGGCCCCGGCGGGGGCCGGGGCGGGGCTGCATCCCGTTGCTTCGCGCGCGCGGCGCACGTACCGCTCGTAGTGTGGAAGCGCCTGAAGCCCCGCCCGGCGGGCCGCAAGGGCCCGCGCCGCGCCTGCGCGCCGGCGTCCGCCGGGTGCTCCACGACTTCGGCGAGCACGAGGTGGTCGAGGCGGCGAGCGCGATGGCGTTCGACGCGTTCTTCAGCCTCATGCCGCTCCTGGCTCTGTTCGTGTGGGGCGCGCACGCCCTGTCGCGCGGACCCGAGGCGCCGCTCGCGCCGCTGTGGCATCTGTTGCCGCCCACCGTCGCCGATCTCGCCGAGAACGAGCTGGCGCAGCTCGGCGAGGGCGGGGTCGCCGTGCTGGCGCCGGTGAGCGTCGTGGCCTTCCTGTGGCTCGCGAGCGAGGGGGTGGTCACGGCGATGCGGGCCTTCGAGCGGCTGCACCGCGCGCCGCCGCGCTCCTTCTGGCGGCGCCGCTTCGTGGCGATGGGCCTCGTCGTCCTGTCGATCGTGCTGCTCGGCGCGGCCGGCACGCTGAGCGCGGTCCTCGAGCTCGACGGTGCCGGCGCCACCGTGGCCACGGCGCCGACGGCCCTCGCGCTCGTCGCCGTCGTGGTCGTCTTCTTCCGCACGGCGACCCTGCCCGACCCCAACGTACCGCGCCGCGGCGCCTTCCGCGGTGCCCTGACGACGATGGTGCTCGGGCTCGGCGTCTCGGTGCTGTTCACGGTCTACGTGCAGAAGCTGGCGCGCTTTCCCCTGTTCTACGGGAGCCTCGGGGCGATCGTCGCGCTCCTGGCCTGGCTCTGGGTCGCCTCCTTCGCTCTGCTCCTCGGTGGCTACGTGCACGCGCGCATCGAGCGCACCGCGCCGAAGAAGCGCTAGCGGCGCCCGGTCTTTCCTGCCCCGCACCGGATGCGCTAAGACCGCGCCCCATGACCATCGAGGTGCGCGCGCACGAGCCCGGCAAGGACACGGCCGACTTCATTCGAGCCGGCTTCGAGGTGTTTCGCGGCGACCCGCAGTGGGTCGCGCCGCTCGACTTCGTGATCCGCGAGCGGCTCGACCCGAAGAAGGAGCCGCTCCACAAGCACGCCGACGTCGTGCTGTTCACGGCCTGGAAGAACGGCCGCCTCGTCGGCCGCACGTCGGCGACGGTGGACCGCGCCTGGCTCGAGACCTGGCACGACGACACCGGCCACTTCGGCTACTTCGACACCATCGACGACGTCGAGGTCGCCCGGGCCCTGCTCGAGCGGGCCGAGGACTGGCTGCGCCAGAAGGGCATGAAGCGCGTCAACGGCCCGATGTCGTTGAGCGCGAACCAGGAGGCCGGCATCCTCATCGAGGGCTTCGACTACCCGCCGATGATCGACATGGCCCACTCGCGTCGCTACCAGGCAGCGCTCGCCGAGCAGTGCGGCTACGCCAAGGAGAAGGACCTCTTCGCGTGGCGCTACGACGTCACCGGCGAGTTCAACGCGCGCACGCAGAAGGCCTGGGAGGCGGTCAAGGCCATGCCCGAGGTGCGCATGCGCACCATCGACATGAAGCGGCTGCGCGCCGAGCTCTCCATGGTGATGGAGATCTACAACCAGACCTGGGCCGGCAAGTGGGGCTACGTGCCGCTCGCCCCGCAGGAGCTCGACAAGATGGCGAGCGACATGTCGATCGTGCTCGACCCCGACATCGCCTTCGTCGCCGAGATCGACGGCGAGCCCGCGGGCATCTGCATCACGGTCCCGAACCTGAACGAGGCCATCGCGGACCTCGGCGGGCGCATGCTGCCCTTCGGCTGGGCGAAGCTCCTGTGGCGCACCAAGGTCCGCCGCCCGGCCTCCTCGCGCCTCATCGTGCTCGGCGTGCTCGAGAAGTACCGCAAGGCGGTCAAGCGCTACGGCTCGCTCTCGGCCGCGATGTACGTCGAGGTCGCCAAGCGCGGCATGAAGAAGGGCTACCGCTGGGCCGAGCTCAGCTGGACGCGCGAGGACGACGCCCCCATCAACCTCGGCATCAAGTCGATGGGCGCGCGCGTCTACAAGAAGTACCGCGTGTTCGACAAGGCGCTCTAGGCGTCCTCAGCCGCCCGCGCGGCTGCTGCTCGGGGCCACGCCGCTGCGGCGGCGCCCCACGGAGACCGGGGCGCCGCTCGCCTGGGCTCGCAACAGGGGCGCCAGATCCCGGGCGAGCTCGCGGCCGAAGGACACGAGCTCGACGCCGAGCTCGGCGAGCACGTGCTGGTCGGCCGAGCCGAGGCCCAGGCGCAGCACCACGAGCGCGGCCGGGGTCGTCCCCGCCTGACCGCGCAGGCAGGAGCAGAGCTCGATGGCGTTCATGTCCGAGACGCGCGGATCGAGCAGCACGAGGCGCGGCGAGAGATCCCCGGCGAGCGCGAGCGCGGCCGCGCCGGAGCTCACGCAGCGCACCTCGCACGCGGCGGCGTGGCTGCGGGCGAGGGCACCGAGGAGCTTGCGCATCGCGGGCTCCTCGGCCACGACGAGGACGCCGAGCCGGCTCGGCACGCTGCGCGGCGCGGCCTCGGGCCGGGGTCGCCGCTGCAGAGCGCAGAGCCTGAGAAGCACCTCCTCGATGCTGGTCGGGCGGGCGCCCGGGTCCTTGTCGAGCAGCGCGTCGACGAGGGCGTCGAGCGCCGCCGGCACGTCGGGGCGGAGCGCCGCGAGGCGCGGCGGAGGCGCGTGGAGCTGCGCCTCGAGCAACCCGCCGAGCGTCGCCGCCGCGAACGGTGGCTCCCCCGCGCAGAGCTCGAAGAGGATGACGCCGAGCCCGTAGAGGTCCGTCAGGTGCAGGGCCCCCGGCTGGACCGCCCCGACGATCGACTCGGGCGCCATGTAGGCGGGCGTGCCCGCCGCCGCCACCGCGTCGCCGCGCGACAGCGCGCACTCGGGCAGTCCGATGCCGAGGTCCATCAGCACGACGCGCCCGCCGGGCGCGAGCATCACGTTGCCCGGCTTGAGGTCGCGGTGCGCGAGGCCGGCGCGGTGCAGGGCGGACAAACCGCTCGCGATCCCGGTCCCGATCGCGAGCACCTCGTCGAGCGCGAGGATCTGGCCCTCGGCGCGGCGCGCGGCGAGGTGGGCCTCGAGCGACGCGCCGTAGATGCGCTCCATCACCAGGCACTCGTTCGCACCGTGGCTCACCACGCAGTGCAGCGTGACGAGCGCCGGGTGCCGGATGCAGGCGATGGCGCGCGCCTCGGCCCGGAGCGCCGGCGCGGCCTCGGGCGTGCACGCGACCTTGAGGGCGACCGTGCGGCCGAGCGAGAGGTCCTGGGCTTCGTACACCTGGCCCATGCCGCCCTCGCCGAGGAGGCGGGTGACGCGGTAGGTGTCCGCCACGAGCTCGCCCGACGCGAACACCGGGCGCGAGGCGGCGACCGCCGGCGGAGAGCCCGCCCCGATGACTCGCACCGGATCCGGCAGCGTGCTCGGCAGCATGGCCCGTGAAGGCAACGTTCGCCCTGCTTGGCTCACCGGCATCCCCCTCGATCTGCGGGACGCCCCGCTAGCCGGGCGTCCGCATGACATCTCCACAGGATGCCGCACGGATTGGCGCGATCCCATCGTGGAAAACACGTAGCCCGGAACGGCCACTTTCTCGGCTCTCGGCGCCACGGGCGCGGGTCGGCGCCACTGGCGCGGGCGCGCCCGTCGGCCTACGGTCACTCGTGGCGATGCCTCGAGCTCCGCGTGCCCGCGTGTTTCTGTGCCTGCTCGCCGGTGCGGCCGCGGACGGATGCACGGGCCCGCAGAGCGGGCCGCCGTCCGACCCGAACCGGCTCGAGGTCGTGCGGCTCGAGCCCGTCGAGGTGCGCGGCTACACGCGCACGGACCTCATCGACGAGTTCGAGCGCAGCCGCTCGCTCCTGCTCGGCGAGCGCTACGGCGAGGCAGCGCTCGCCTTCGACAAGCTCGCGAAGCTCGCGCTCGACCCCGAGCTCGCGGCCGCCTCGCTCTACCACGCGGCGAGCGCCTACGAGAGCGCCGGCGACAACGAGCAGGCGATCCAGCGTTACACCGAGCTCGCGGACAAGCACGCCGCCCTTTCGGACGCGCGCCTCGGCATGGTGCGCCTCACGCGCCTGCTCGGCTACCTCGAGCGCTGGCGCGAGGTCGTGGCGGCCGCCGAGGCCCTGCTCGCGCGCCCCGACCTCACGCTGCTCGATCAGATCGAGGGCGAGGGCTACCGCGCCATCGCGCTCGCCTCCGAGGGGCGCGTCGACGACGCGGAGCGCAGCATCGGGCGCGCGCTCGAGATCATCGACCGGAACCATCTCGGCCAGGCCGGCGCCCCGCCCGTGCAGCTCGCCGCCGTGTTCTTCGCGCTCGGCGAGGTCCGGCGGCTCCACAGCGAGGAGGTGAAGCTCGTGCCGGTGACGGCGCAGTTCTCCGAGGTGCTCGAGCGCCGCTGCAAGGAGCTGCTCGACGCCCAGAGCGCCTACACCGACGCCATGCGGGCGAAGGACGCGCACTGGTCCGCGATGAGCGGCTACCGCGTGGGCCAGCTCTACCAGCAGCTACATCGCGAGGCGATGGCCATCCCGCCGCCCGACAACGCGCAGAGCGAGCGCGACCGGCAGCTCTTCGAGGGCGCGATGCGCCTGCGCTACCACAAGCTGCTCGAGAAGGGCCTGGCGATGATGGAGTCGGTGCTGCGCCTCGGCGACCGCACCGGCGAGAGCTCCTACTGGGTGACGCGCGCGCGCCAGGCCAAGGCAGATCTCGAGCACAGCATGGCCGACGAGAAGGCCGCGCTCGCGCGCATGCCCTTCACCGAGGAGCAGATGCGCCTCGCGCTCGAGAAGCTGAAGGCGCGAGCCAAGGCCCAGCAGGGCTCGAGCACGCCGGTCCCGAGCCCGAAGGCGACCGGGACCGGCTCCCCCACCCCGCCGCCACCGCCCCCCGGGCCCTGAAGCCCCCTCGCGGCAACGGCGCGGCGGCCGTCACCAGCCGAGACGCTCGCCCACGTAGTAGGGCAGCATCTTGCGCCACCACGGCCAGTCGTGGTCGACGTCGTGGCCCCACTTGTCGAGGTTGTGCCAGATGCCCTTCTGCCACAGCACCTCGGAGAGCTGCTCGCTCTTCTTCGGCGCCTCGTAGGCTCCCTGGCCCGTCAGGATGTGGATCTG
>JADLAB010000054.1 GCA_020848455.1 Polyangiaceae bacterium | reverse complement strand
GGTCGGGGCTTGCGCCACCGACTTTCACGCTCCAGCGGGTCGGGGCGAGTGGATTCGAACCACCGACTTCCTCGCTCCAGCGGGTCGGGGCGAGTGGATTCGAACCACCGACTTCCTCGCTCCAGCGGGTCGGGGCTCGCGCCACCGACTTTCTCGCTCCAGCGGGTCGGGGCTCGTGCCACCGACTTTCACGCTCCAGCGGGTCGGGGCGAGTGGATTCGAACCACCGACTTCCTGCTCCCGAAGCAGGCGCGCTAACCAGGCTGCGCTACGCCCCGTGACGTGACACGGGCCGCGAAGGCCCATGGCGGGGCGCAAATTGGTCGGCGCCGGCCGGGGAGTCAAGCCCGATGATCGCTCCCGGGCCGGAGCCTCGCGCCGCGGCCGTCAATCCCGCCGGATTTCCCAGCGCGCGCGCACGTCGATGGCCACGAGCGAGGTGCCGGCCTCGACGGGCGTCGCCTTGGCGGCGGCGTCGAGCATGCCGCGCATCGGGTACACGGGCGGCTGGTACTGGGTCTCCTCGATGCTGATCGGCGAGCCGAGCGCGGCGCCCGAGAGCGCGGCCAGCTCCTCGGCGCGCCGTCTGGCGTCCTGCATCGCGAGCTCGCGGGCGCGCCGCCGCGCGGTCGTCGGGTCCTCGAGCTCGAAGCGGACGCCCTGCAGGCGCACGCTGTCGCCCCCGGCGGTGACGGCGTCGTCGAGCAGTCGAGAGAGCTCGCCGAGCGCCCGCACCTTGACCGTGAGCGTGTGACTCACGCCGTAGCCGACGAGCGTCGTGCGGCCCTCGGGGCCGTACTCGTAGCGCGGGGCGATCTCGAGGCCGCTCGTCTGGACGTCCTTCTTCACGACGCCGTGGCGCGCGAGGGCGTCGATCACGCGCCCGGCGTCCTCTGCCGCGGCGTCCCTCGCCTCGGCCACGGTCTTCTTCGTGACCTCGACGCCGAGGGTGACGAGCGCGACGTCGGGTGCCACGTCGAGCTCGCCGCGGCCGGCGACGACGATGCCGGGGGACTCCGACACGAGCAGGGTCGAGCCGGGGGTGCTCGGCGCGGCCGCGGGCGTGCAGCCCGTGGTGCCGAGGGCGCCGAGCGCGCCGACGAGGAGGCCGATCGAGACGAAGGTGTTGCGGTGCATGGGATCCTCCGAGTGGGGGGGGCGCCCGCCGGGCGCCGTGGGGTTCGGCGATGAGACGCGACACGGCGCGCGAAGTTTTGCCGCGCCGCGTAAAATTCCCTTTTCTTCTCGCGGTGTAAGCGCGGGCGCGCGGCGCGCGTTCGGTCCGGTTGCGCGCCCGCGGAAGCAACTCCGACCGGGTTTCATTTGACGATGCCGGGCGGAAGCGGCACTCGGGGGGGCATGCTCGTCGTCGCCGGTGGTCCCGCTCTGTCCCGGTCACGGCTCGCGGAGCGCCTCGCGGCCCTCCGCCGCCACAACCCGGGCCTCGAGGCCGCGAGCGCGAGCTTCGTGCACTTCGTCGCGCTCTCGGCACCGCTCGCCGAGGCGGAGCTCGCGGTGCTGCGCCAGCTGGTGCGCTACGGGCCGCGCGAGGCCGCCGAGGGCGAGCGCGCGGGCGGCGCCGCCGTCGAGCTGTGGGTCGTGCCGCGCCTCGGCACGCTGTCGCCGTGGTCGTCGAAGGCGACCGACATCGCCGCCGTGTGCGGGCTCGCGTCCGTCGCCCGCATCGAGCGCGGTGTCGCGTGGCGCTTCGACGGGGCGGTCGCGGACCGGGCGGCGCTCGCGACGGGCATCCACGACCGCATGACCGAGAGCGTGCTCGCGCGCGCCGACGAGGCGGCCGCGCTCTTCGCCCACGCCGCGCCCCGGCCGTTCGTGCGCGTGCCGCTCCACGCCGAGGGGCGCGAGGCGCTCGTGCGGGCCAACGGCGCGCTCGGCCTCGCGCTCGCCGAGGACGAGATCGACTACCTCGCCACGAGCTACCGCGCGCTCGGCCGCGATCCGAGCGACGTCGAGCTCATGATGTTCGCGCAGGCCAACAGCGAGCACTGCCGCCACAAGGTCTTCAACGCGCACTTCTTCGTCGACGGGGTCGAGCAGCCGCACACGCTCTTCGACCTCGTCAGGCAGTCGAAGGCCGCGAGCGCGCGGGTCCGCGCGGCGCTCGGCCTGCCCGAGGGCGTGCTCTCGGCGTACCGCGACAACGCGGCCGTCCTCGAGGGCCCCGTGGGCTCGCGCTTCTTCGCGGACCCCGACACGCGCGCGTACCGCACGGTGCGCGAGCCCGTGCACCTCGTCGCGAAGGTCGAGACGCACAACCACCCGACCGCGATCTCGCCCTACCCGGGCGCCGCGACGGGCTCGGGCGGGGAGATCCGCGACGAGGGCGCCACGGGTCGGGGCGCGCGGCCGAAGGCGGGCCTCGTCGGGTTCTCGGTCTCGAACCTGCGCCTGCCGGGGGCGCTCGAGCCCTGGGAGAGCGCGGAGCACCACGGCAAGCCGGCGCGCATGGCCTCGGCCCTCGAGATCATGACCGAGGGCCCGCTCGGCGCCGCGGCCTTCAACAACGAGTTCGGGCGCCCGGCCCTGTGCGGCTACTTTCGCGCTTTCGAGCTCGAGGTCGACGGGCGCGTGTGGGGCTACCACAAGCCCGTGATGCTGGCCGGCGGCGTCGGGAGCGTGCGGTCCGAGCACGTGGAGAAGCTCCCCGTGCCCGTGGGTGCGCCGCTCGTCGTGCTCGGGGGCCCGGCGATGCGCATCGGGCTCGGGGGCGGGGCCGCGTCGTCGCTCACGGCGGGCGCCTCTCACGAGGAGCTCGACTACGCGAGCGTGCAGCGCGACAACGCCGAGATGCAGCGGCGCTGCCAGGCGGTCATCGACCGCTGCAACGCGCTCGGTCCCGCGAGTCCCGTCCTGTCGATCCACGACGTCGGGGCGGGCGGGCTCGCCAACGCCCTGCCCGAGCTCGTGCACGGCGCCGGGCGTGGCGCGCGCTTCGAGCTGCGGCGCGTGCCGAGCGCCGAGCCCTCGATGTCGCCGCTCGAGCTCTGGTGCAACGAGGCGCAGGAGCGCTACGTGCTCGCGCTCGATCCGGCGCCCGCGGCGCTCGAGCGCTTCGCCGCGCTGTGCGCCCGCGAGCGCGCGCCCTTCGCGCTCGTCGGCCACGCGACCGCCGACGGCGAGCTCGTCGTGACCGACGAGCACTTCGGCGACCGCCCGGTCGACGTGCCGCTCGAGCTCGTGCTCGGCAAGCCGCCGCGCATGGTGCGGCGCGCCGAGCGGCGGCCCTATCCGCGCCCGGCCTTCGACCCCGTCGCGCTCGGGCTCCCGCTCCGCGACGCGGCCCTCGGCGTGCTCCGCCTGCCGACGGTCGGCGACAAGACCTTCCTCGTGACCATCGGCGATCGCACGGTCGGCGGGCTCGTGTGCCGCGACCAGATGGTCGGGCCGTGGCAGGTGCCGGTGGCCGACGTGGCCGTGACCGCGACCGGCTTCGACGACGTCACCGGGGAAGCGATGGCCCTCGGCGAGCGTGCGCCCGTCGCGCTCCTCGACGCGGCCGCCTCGGCGCGCATGGCGATCGGCGAAGCGCTCACGAACATCGCTGCCGCGGCCGTCGCGCGCGCTAGCGACGTGCGCCTCTCGGCGAACTGGATGGCCGCCGTGGGCGTGCCCGGCGAGGACGCGCGCCTGTACGAGGCGGTGCGCGCGGCAGGCGCGGAGCTCTGCCCCGCGCTCGGTATCGCGATCCCGGTCGGCAAGGACTCGCTCTCGATGCGCGCCGTCTGGCACGAGGGCGGCGCCGAGCGCAGCGTGACCTCGCCCGTGACGCTCGTCGCGAGCGCCTTCGCGCCCGTCGCCGACGTCCGGCGCACCCTGACCCCGGAGCTCGCCCGCGACGTGGGCGATACCGCGCTCCTCTACGTGGATCTCGGGG
>JADLAB010000053.1 GCA_020848455.1 Polyangiaceae bacterium | reverse complement strand
GTGCACAACCTGCACCTCTACGGGACGCTCATGCGCGAGGCGCGGGCGGCCATCCGCGAGGGTCGCTACGCGCGCTACGTCGCGGCGGCGCTCGCGGGGCTCGCGGCCGAGCCGACCGGCTGAGGCGCCGAGCGCGGCGCGCCCGGCGCGACTTGTGCGCCCGGGGGGCGTGCGTCTAAGATGGCCCGGTGCTGCGCCCGTGCTCGCTTCCCGGCCTGCGACGGCGAGCGCCCGCGGGGGGCGATCGGGCGGCGCGCGTGTGCGCGCTGCGGGGCATGATGCGACATGGCTGACGCCAAGCCGGCAGGCGAGGACCTCGCGGCGCTCAAGACCCTGAGCGAGCAGACCGGCGTGCCGGGGATCGATCTGCACCAGGTCTGCATCCGGCTGGCGGATCTCGAGCTCGTGCCGCGCGACATCTGCGAGCAGCGCGCCGTGCTGCCGGTGCTCGTCAAGAACGACCGCATCTTCGTCGCGATGGCGAGCCCGAGCGACCGCAGCACCGTGCAGGAGCTCGAGTTCGCCACCGGGCGCCGCGTCTTTCCGTACGTCGCGCTGCGCGCCACGCTGCTCCGGGTCGTCGGCGAGTGCTTCGACCTCAAGGCCCAGGGGCGGCGCCACTACGTCGGACCGAACTGCCCGCCGGAGATCATCCAGCGCGCCGGGGTGTCGGTGCCGCCGCCCGCCGAGGCGAAGGCCCCGGGCCCGGGCAGCCCGCCGCCGCGGCGTGCGCCGCCCCCCCCGCAGCGCGCCTCCGCGCCGTCGCGCGATGCCGGCGGCCTCATGAGCGAGGACAGCCTGCGGCCCGCCGCCGCGCGGGGAGCCGGCGTGGTCGTGGACGACACCATCGGCAGGGTCGGTGGGCCGCCGAGCCCCGACGTGTTCGTCGAGGCCACGCACGACGGCGCGGGCGAGCCCTCGATGGCGCCCGCGGACGGCCTCGAGCTCGAGCCCGACGGGGAAGCTCCGGTCATCCTCGTGGTCGACGACGAGCCCGACGTGCGTCGCCTGCTCGTCCGCGTGCTGCAGGACCGTGGCTACCGCACCCTCGAGGCCGACAACGGCGAGACCGCTCTGCAGATGGTGGGCAAGCACCTGCCCGATCTCGTGGTGCTCGATGCCATGCTGCCCAAGGTCCACGGCTTCGACATCGCCCGGAGGCTCAGGGACACCGAACGCTACGGCCACATCCCGATCGTCATGGTGTCCGCGGTCTACCGGGGCTGGCGCTTCGCCGAGGACGTGAAGGCGAACTACGGCGTGTCGGCGTACCTCGAGAAGCCCTTCAAGGTGCAGGACGTCGTGGCCGCCGTGGAGACCGCCCTCACCACGCCGTCGAAGCGCAGCGCCGACCCCGACGCGCTCAGCGACGCTGCCGAGAAGTGCCTGCGCGCGGGGATCCTCGCCTACAAGGCCGGCAACTACGACGAGGCCGCCGCGCACCTGCGCGAGGGCACCGGCACCGACCCGCTCGCCTACCGCATCCACTTCCAGCTCGGCCTGCTCTACGCGAAGACCGGGCAGCTGTACGACGCGATCCAGTCGCTCGAGGCGGCCCTCGGCATTCGCTCGGGCTACTTCCCGGCGCTCAAGAACCTGGCGTTCCTCTACCAGAACGCGGGCTTTCGCAACAAAGCGATCGAGATGTGGGAGCGCTCGCTCGCGGCGGCACCCGACGACCCCACCCGCGAGTCGATCAAGCGTCAGCTGCTGGCGTTGCTCTGAGGCGCAGCGGGCACTGGAACCTCGTTCACGCGGCACATGCACAGCGACGCCCCGCTCCTGCCGTCCACCCGAGCTCGCCGCGAAGCTGTGGCGCCTCCGGCCGCGCCGATGCATGCTAGTGGCTCGCTCTTCGCTGGGAGCGCGCCCCGCGAGCGCATCGCGCGCTTCGGGGCTCGGCGGTTCGTCGCTGCTCGGCCCGCCGTCTCGCTGACCGAGGGGAGGGTTCACCCCCAGGCCGACCGCGCATGAGATTCACCTGCGACAGCTGCCAGGCGCACTACCAGATCGGTGACGACAAGGTCGCCGGCAAGACGCTGCGCATGAAGTGCCGCAAGTGCGGCCACCTCATCGTCGTCAAGGCGGGCACGTCGAGCGCGGAGGCGCCGCCGCCGTCCGTGCCGGGCGCGGCCGTGGCGCCCGCTCCGACGCCGCTGCCCTCCGAGCACGGCGCCGCCCCCACCGCGACGCCGGTGCCCGCGGCGGCGCCGCGCCCGGTGGCACCGACGACGCCGCGCCCGCAGGCGCCCCGCATCGGCACGGCGGCCGCTCCCGCGCCGCCGACCGCCCCGCGCATGGGCCCGCCCGCCGCGCCGCGACCCCACGCGGCTCCGGAGCCGGTGCAGCGGCCTGCCGCACCTCGGCCTCTCGGCGCTGCGCCCCTCACCGCGACGCGTCCCTCCGTGCCCGCCGCGCCCGCCGCGCCCGCCCGCCCGGCTGCCGCGCCGCGGCCCCCGACCGCTTCACCGCGCGCCACGCCGCTGCCGGCGGCCGCCCTGCGGACCGAGCTCGCCACGCCGGCGCCCGCCGCGCTGCGCGCCGCGGCGGAGCCCGCTCGCGACGACGAATCGACGATGATCATGGACCGGGCCGCCTTCGACGGCCGCATGGGCGGCGTCGAGCCCGCGGAGCGCCGCGCGGCGCCGCCCGCTGCGAGCCACGACCGCGAGGAGTGGTACGTCGGCATCGCCGGCGAGCCCGTGGGCCCGGTGACCGCGGCCTTCGTCCGCGACAAGCTCGCCGCCGGAACGATCACCGGCGAGTCGCTCGTGTGGAAGGACACCCTCGAGGACTGGATCCCGCTCCGCACCGTGCCGGCGCTCGCGCTCGCGACGGGGCGGCCGACCCCGGCTGCCCTGGAGCCCAGCGCGGCTGCCCCGAGCGCGCCGGCCCCGCCCGCCTCGGCCCCGTCGCGCGCGCCGGAGCCGATGGCGTCGGCCCGCGAGTCCGCCGCACCCGGGCCGGCGAGCGTGCGCGGCGCGGCGCTCGCGGCCCCCGTGCTCGACGTCAAACCCGCGGTCGTCGAGGCTGCGGAGCGGGCCGCGGCGGAGCGCGCCGCCACGGCGCGCGCGGAGGCGTCGGCCGCCGGCTCGGCACCCGGGCACGTCGAGCCACCGCCGCCCTCCGGCCCGGACTTGCTCCGCCTCGCCGATCCCTTCAAGGCCTCCGCCCCGGCCGGCGCCGCGCCCCCGGCCGCGTTCGGTGCGGCGCCGCCCGCCGAGCCCTCGCACCCCATCTCGCTCACGCGCCGGTCGGAGCCGCCGGCCGCCGCGGTGGAGCCGCGCGCCGCGTCCGACACGCGCCTCGAGGCGATCGCACCGCCGCCCGACAGCTCGGAGGGGGCGCTCAGCCGCCGCGAGCGCCGCCGCCGGGGCCGCGGCATGTCGCCCATCGTCTACGCGTTCATCGCGATGTCGGCCGGCTTCGGCGCCGTCGCGGGCTACGTGCTGCTCTCGTCGCGCGGTGGGACGGCGCCCGGGCCGGCCGCGACGGCCCCCGGGACGGCGCCGGTCGAGTCGAGCTCCCCGCGCCCGGAGCGCTCGACGGCTCCGCGCGCCGAGGTCGAGCCGACGGCGAGCGCGGTGGTCCTCGACCCGGTGGCGGTCGGCCCCGAGCCGAGCGGCAAGCCGTTCGCCGTCGCGAGCGGCGGGCCGGCGCCGAGCGCGTCCGGCGGGTCGGTCGCGCCGCCCATCGACACGAGCGGTTTCTCGAGCGGCCCCGGCAGCTCGGACCCCGCGGGCCCGGGTCCGGGCCCGGGTCTCTCCGACGGCCTCACCCAGGCGCAGATCACCCCCGTCGTGTCGCGCAACCGGCCCATCATCAAGTCGAGCTGCTGGGAGCCGGTGCTCGAGGGCTACGGCGGCAACGCTTCGGCCGCGAACGTGACGGTCTCGCTCGTCGTGGGGCCCTCGGGCGCGGTCGAGTCCGCCTCGGCGAGTGGCGGGAGCGAGTTTCCGTCGCTCGCGAGCTGCATCGCGTCGCGCGTGCGCGCCTGGCGCTTCCCGCCGAGCGGCGCCGCCACGCCCGTGCAGGTGCCGTTCCACTTCGTCGTGCAGCGCTGAAGGGGGTCGCCCGGTGGCCGGGGCGCGCGGCGCGGCGCCGCATGGGCCCCGTCACGCTGGAGCCGAGTTTCCGTCTAGTGCGGGCCTCGGGCCCGCAGGCTCGAAGCGCCGCCAGAACGCCTCGACCTCGTCCCACTCGGTGGCGCGCTCGGCGGGCGGCAGGCTCTGCAGGAGCTTCATGCCGTAGGCGCGCGTCCGGATGCGGCGGTCGAGGACCGTCACGATGCCGTAGTCGTCCCGCGTGCGCAGCAGGCGGCCGAAGCCCTGTTTCAGCACGATGGCCGCCTGCGGCAGCGCGTCGTGGACGAACGGGTCGAGACCCTGATCGCGCAGCAGCTCGCCGCGCGCCCGCACGAGCGGGTCGGTCGGGACGGCGAACGGGATGCGGTCGATCGCCACGAGACGCAGCGCGCGGCCCGGTACGTCCACGCCCTCCCAGAAGCTCATCGTGGCCACGAGCACGGCGTCTCCGTGCGCACGGAAGCGCTCGAGCAGCGTGCGCTTGGGCGCCTGGCCCTGGACGAGCACCTCGCGGCCGCCGGCACCGAGCGCGGCGGCGAGCGCGCGCATCACGCGCTGCGAGGTGCAGAGGACGAAGGCGCCTCCGCCGGTGAGCTCGAGCAGCGCCGTCACGCGCGCCGCCGCGGCCGCGAGGAACTCGGGCGCGGTGACCTCGGGGAGATCGGTCGGGGTGTACAGGAGGGCCCGCTCGGCGTAGTCGAAGGCCGGCGGCAGGCAGAGCTCGTCCACCGGCGTCGCGACCGGCGTGTCGAGGCCGAGCGAGCGGCGCGCGTGGCTGAAGTCGCCGTCGACGCCGAGCGTGGCACTCGTGAGGATGGCCGCCCCGGCGCGCCCGAACAGCCGGTCGCGCAGCCACGGGCCCACGTCGATGGGCGAGGCTCCGGCGGCGACGCCGTGCCCGCGCCGCTCCACCCATGCGACGCGGGCGCCGCGAGCGCTCGCGAGCTCGGCGAGATCCTGCCGGAGGCGCTGCACCCGCGCCGCGAGCGCGGCGAGCGCGGCGCCGGGCTCGAGCTCGGCCAGGTGCACGAGCGCTTCGAGCGCGTCGTCGAGCGCGTGGTGGGGGCCGACGGGCCAGTGCTGCGGCTCGAGCGGCGAGCGGCCCTCCTGGGTGGCGGCGCTGCCGAGGGCGGCGAACAGCTTCTGTGCCTCGCTCGCGACGCGCCCGAGCAGGGCGCGCGGTGCGCTCGCCTCCCGTCCGGCTGCCGTCGCGCCCGGTCGGCGGTCGCCCGCCGAGCGCCCGCCGGTGAAGGCGCGCTCGGCATCGGCCACCATGCGCTCGACGCGCCCGCTCGCCACCTCGATGCCGAAGAAGCTCGTCGCGACGTCGAGCGCGGTGTGCGCCTCGTCGAGCACCACGGCGTCGTAGGCTGGCAGGACGCCCGCGGGGCTGTCCTGCTTCAAGGCCAGATCCGCGAAGAGCAGGTGGTGGTTGCACACGATGAGCCGCGCCTGCTCGGCGCGCCGCCGCAGCGTCGTGACGTGGCAGGCCGCGAAGTGCGCGCAGCTGCTGCCGATGCGGGTGTCGCTGCCCGACACCACCTCGCGCCACACCGGGTGCGACTCCTCGAGCTCGGCGAGCTCCGACACGTCGCCGGTGTCGGTCTCGGCCGCCCAGCGCTCGACCTCGGCGAGGGCGGCCCGGAGCTCGGGGCCGCGCGCTCGGGTCCGCGTGCCGCCGCCCTGCAGGGCCGGCACGCCCTCGCCCGCCGGGTCCGCCGCCACGGCGCGGCGCAGCTCGTCGAAGCGCCGCAGGCACAGGTAGTTGCCGAGGCCCTTCACGAGCAGGGCGTCGCAGCGCAGCCCGAGGAGCCGCTCGATGAGCGGCACGTCTCGGAGCACGATCTGCTCCTGCAGGGCCTTGCGGGCCGTGGACACCACGACCTTGCGGCCGCTGGCCAGGGCCGGCACGAGGTACGCGAGGGTCTTGCCCGTGCCCGTGCCCGCCTCGCAGAACAGGATGCGATCCTCGGCGAGGGCGCGCTCGACCGCCTCGGCCATGGCGAGCTGGCCCGGGCGGTGCTCGTAGGCGCCGAAGGCTCGCGCCAGCGGTCCGTCCGGGCCGAGCAGCGCGCGCGCCGAGCTCATCGCCGGGCCGCGTCAGGCCGCACGCCGCGCCGTGCGCTCGATGCCGAGCGCGAAGCGCACCTCGTCGAGCATCGCGGGGACGTTCGGCACGGTCTTCTCGTAGGTCACCTGGTACCACGAGTCGATCACCGCAGCGGGGTCGCTCGGATCGGTGACGTCGCTCACGTGCGCCGCCGCCTCGGCGTAGCCGCGCTCGACCGCCGCCCCGGCGAGGTCGCGGGCGCGCCGGAAGAGCTGCTCGGGCGCCTCGCCCGGAAAGTCGCTGCGCTGGGCCCGCGCGTGGATGACGACGACGGGGCCGTCGCAGCGCACGCGGATGCCCGAGTCGAGGATGAGGTTCTCGCGCACCCGTTCGGCGACGTGCACGGCGCCGCCCTGCGTCTGGAAGACCTCGAAGCCGGCTGCCCGGAGCGCCTGCTTGATCTCGGTGCTGCTGAGCATGGGGTGTCGTCGGAGCTCGCCGCGCCCGGTCCGCGCGGAGGCCGGGTCCGGGAACAGCCTAATCACGCGCGCGGCCGCATCGCAAGTGCGCGCGGCCGGCGCCGCGTGGGTCAGCCGCCCCGGGCGGCGCGCTCGTCCTCGCTCGGCGTGGGCGGAGGTGCCCCGCCCGCCCCGGTGAAGGTGACCCCGACGACCGCGCCGTCGCCCTGCTTGTCCCGCACCCACACGACGCGAGCGGGCCGGCGCAGCTCGGTCTCGCCGATGGTCACCTCGACGTCGTCTCCCACCGCGAGCGCCTCCTCGACGATGGCGCGCAGGCCGCCCCGGCTCAGGTTGAGCGCCCAGCCCTCGACGACGGTGCGACCCGCTCGGTGGAACGCGACGCGCTCCGAGATGTTGTGTCGGGCGCCGCCGACGCGGCGCATCCGCTGCGAGTCGTCGCTCGTGTCCTCGTCCAGGGTATAGCCGGAGTCGAGGCGGTTTCGCTCGTTGCCCACGCTGAACATCATAACTCCTCGCCGCCGCTTCGTCAGGTAAGCGGCGGCGCACGGCGCCCGAGGGCGCACCCGTAGCCTCCGGCCGTCGTCCGCCGCTGCGCCGGTCCGCGGCCGGCGGGGACCTCAGCCGTGCTGGTGACCGTGGTCGTGCACCGCGCCGTCCGCGGCGGTGCTGCCGGGCTCCGTGTAGACCGACGCCGGCTCGAGCTGGCGCAGATCGGCGCGCTTGATCTTGGCGCCGCGGTCCGAGAAGACGAGCTCGTTGCGCTCGAGCTTCGCGGGCACCCGGGCGATGAACAGGATGGGCTCGCCGGCCTGGGTGTAGCCGAGCTGCACCAAGGTGCCGCGGGGCCAGCTACCGCCCTCGAAGTGGATCTCCTTGCGCAGCGTGTAGAAGCCCTCGTCGGCCAGCCGCTCGAGCGAGCTCACCCAGGTCAGGCCGCGCAGCTGCACGGCCGGGCCGTGGAAGTGCCAGCGGTTGAGGATGTTGTGGTCGGGCTTGGTCACGGTCGGCAGCCCGCTGTCCGAGTGGTTGTGGAACGAGACGATGAGCCCGGCGGGAAACTCCTCTTCGCGCCCGCTGAGCGGTCGCGTCGTGAGGTAGAGCCCGCACGGCGGAAGTTCGGTCGGTTTGCCGGCCATGGTGGATTCGCCCTCTCGCGCCCGGGACTGCCGGGACGAAGGAACACCCGCTAGCCGCGGCGCGCGCCGGCGTAAATGCGAAACGCGGAGCCGGGCGGAGGCGGCGCCGCTCGTTCAGGCTTCGCCGTGCCGCGACTGTGCTATGCGCTCGGTCCGGTGCCGGGCCCGGTCGTCGGGCGCGGCCGCCCAGCAAGGCTCCGACATGTCCCATCGCCTCAAGCGCATCGTGATCGTGGCGGCGATCCTCGCCATCGCGGTCGTGTTCATCTACGAGTTCCGCCCCGGCCGCATGGCCGCACCGGGCGGCGGCTCCGCTGCGGCGTGCGTCATCGATGTCGCCGGCAGCTGCGTGGACGCCAACGAGTTCCGGACCGCGCTGCGCCTCGTCGTGCCCGGGAGCGTGGACGAGGACTGGATCGAGAAGAACCGGCTGCGCCACCAGGTGATCCAGGGCCTCATCGAGCGCGAGCTGCTCGTGAAGGAGGCCACGCGCCTCGGCATCTCGGTGTCGGACGCGGACGTCACCGAGGAGCTGCGCCGCGGGCTCGTGCACGTGTCCTTGCCCGTCATGTGGGAGCTGTCGATCGACGAGCGGGGCGAAGACGGCGCCATCCACGCGCTCTACCTCAACCTGATGGACGGGCAGCGCCTGCGCTACGACTACCTCTACGCGGGGCCGGCGCGGCACGTCGGGCTGTTCACCGACCCGAAGAAGCAGGCCTTCGACTACAAGCGCTACGAGCGCTGGGTGCGCCAGTCCACCGGCAAGACCCCGGGCGATTTTCGCGAGTCGCAGCGGCGCGAGCTCATCGCGGCGCGCATGCGCGCGCTCGTGCAGTCGCGGGTGCGGGTGTCCGAGGCCGAGGTCTACGACGAGTACGCGCGTGCCAACGAGCGCATGGTCGTCGACTACGTCAAGCTCGAGAATCCATGGTACGTGGCCTGGGTGGTCGACCCCTCCGACGCCGCGCTCGCCGCGTGGGCCGAGGCGCACGCGGCCGACGTGGACAAGGCGTTCGAGCCCGAGAAGGCGAAGTTCGCCGAGGAATGCCGCGTGGTGCGCCAGCTCGTGCTCGACTGGGACCGCAGCGCCGACGACGCCGACGCCCAGAAGGACAAGCAGAAGGCGGCGCTCGAGGAGCTCCGCAAGCGCATCACCGCGGCCAAGGAGCCGGGCCGCGAGCTCACGCTCGTGGTGCGCGAGCGGAGCGACGACGTCGCGAGCCGCGCGCGCGACGGCCTCGTCGGCTGCCTGCCGAAGAGCGAGGACCCGCTCGCGACGGCCGCCTTCGCGCTCAAGAGCGCCGGCGACCTCGGCCCGGTCGTCGAGACGCCGTCCGGCCTGGCCGTCGTGTACCTCGACGCCGTCGCCAAGGGCGAGGACGCCGGGCGGCTCGGGCGGCTCGACGTCGCGCGCCGCGTCTACCTCGGGGCCGAGGCGGAGCGGCTGTCGAAGGAGGGCGCCAAGCAGATCCTCGACGCGGCCAAGGGCGGCAAGGACCTCGCGGAGGCCGTCGACAGCCACGTGGCGAGCACGCTCGCGACCGTCGGCGAGCGCCTGGCGGAGCGCGTCAAGCGGGGCGCCGCTGCGAAGGAGGGCGAGCCCGCCACCGACGTGGCCTTCGGCGCGAAGGACGCGGAGCGCTGGCTCGCGGCGGCGCGCGAGGACCGGCACAAGCCGCGCGTGCAGCTGAGCCTGCCGTTCGCCCAGGGCGAGCCCGCCTTCGCGGGGGTGCCGGTCGGGGCCACCGCGGGGCTGTTCAAGCTCGACAAGCCCGGCACCTTCGCCGACGACCCGTTGAAGCTGCTCGGCGACGACCGCACGGCCGG
Source organism: Polyangiaceae bacterium (assembly GCA_020848455.1). GTDB lineage: Bacteria > Myxococcota_A > Polyangia > Polyangiales > Polyangiaceae > JACRDA01. The sequence goes on along the minus strand of JADLAB010000053.1, from coordinate 14,503 downwards.
GTACGCGGTGGCGCGCCTGAAGGAGCGCCAGCCCGTCAAGGCCGAGGACTGGGAGAAGAAGCGCCCGATCGAGCTCGAGAACGCGCGCCGCCAGAAGCAGCGCGACGCCCTCGCGGCCTACGTGCAGCGCCTGCGCAAGGCCAACGCGGGCAAGATCAAGACCGACCCGTCGCTGCGCGTCGCCCCGAAGGAGCAGCAAGAGGAGGGGTGATGCGGCGGACGGTGCGGGGTGGCCCCGCGGCGGCAAGACCGCCCCGGACGCGCACCCCGCGGGTGGCCGAGGTCGTGCGCCACGATCGCACGCTGCCGAACGGCCTCGACGTCGTGCTGGTGCCGCGCCCCGCGTTGCACCACGTCGCCGTGTCGCTCTTCGTGCGCACCGGGTCCCGCTTCGAGCACCCGCGCCACAACGGCATCTCGCACCTGCTCGAGCACATGCTGTTCCGGGGCACCCGCCGGCTGCCCTCCGCCCACGCGCAGGCGCGCGCCTTCGAGGCGCTCGGCGGCACGCTCGACGCGGCCACGGCGGTCGATCACGGGAGCCTGAGCCTCGATCTGCCGCCCGCGAGCCTCGCTCCCGCGCTCGCGCTCCTGGCCGAGACGGTGCTCGCGCCGTGCTTCAGCGAGCTCGGCGTCGAGCGGCGCATCGTTCGTCAGGAGATCCTCCAGGACCTCGACGAGCACGGCGAGCCCCTCGACGAGGAGGAGCGCCTGCGCGGGCTCGCGTTCGGGCGCCACCCGCTCGCGCGGCCCATCGCGGGCACGCTCGGGAGCTTGCGTCGCTTCGATCTGCCGCTCTTGCGGGCAGAGCACCGGCGCCACTACTGCGGTGCGAACGGAGTGCTGTGCATCGCCGGCAGGCTCGGAGCACCCGACGCGTGTGCCGCCCTCGTCGGGCGCACCCTCGGGCGCTTGCCGTCCGGGCGGCGCGTCCCGACCGGTCCGCCTCCCGCCCCGCAACGCCGTCCGCGGGCGCTCTTCCTGCGCCACCCCGGCGGCACCCAGACGACCGTGCGGCTCGGCTTCCGGGCCCCCGCGCTCGGCGCGCCGGACGAGCCGGCGGCGGCCATGCTGCTGCGCGTGCTCGACGACGGTCTGTCGACGCGGCTCTACGAGCGGCTCTGCGACCGGCGGGGCCTCTGCTACGACGTGTCGGCCGACTACGACGCCTTCGAGGACGCCGGGCTCTTCGCGGTCGAGGCGAGCACCGACCACGCGCAGGCGCCGCGCGTGCTCGCCGAGATGCTCGCCGCACTCGACGAGCTGCGCCAGCGCGACGTGACGGGGGCGGAGCTCGCCACCGCGCGCGCGCGCCACGGCTACGCGGTCGGAGCCATGCGCGACGATCCGGCGGAGCTCTGCGAGTTCTTCGGGCTCTCGGCCCTGCTCGGCGTCACGCGCTCGCCGCGCGCCCGCCACGCCGAGCTCTGCTCGGTCGAGGCCGAGGATCTGCGCGCGGCCGCGGCGCGCATCTTCGTGGCCGGCGGGGCGAGCCTGCTCACGGTCGGGGGCTGCCGCGCGGCCGACGAGCGGCGGATGCAGGCGCTCGTCGAGGCGTTCTAGCGCGCTCGCCGCCTTGGGGGCTGGCTCAGCGCGCGGTCGCCGCCGGCGCGGCGAGCTCGAGCGTGCGGCCGAGCTTGCGGCCCACGACCTCCGCGACCGTCGTCCAGAGCTCGGCACCCGTCTGGGCCGCGATCCACGCGCCGCGGCCGGGCGCGAAGTCGAAGTGCCAGGCGGCGCGCTCGGCCGCGAGCCAGATCTGACGCGCGGCGCGGTGGCTGTTCACGACGTACTTCGTCCCGTCCTCGAAGGTGAGGGTCAGCACGCCGCTCTGCAGATCCGGATCGAGCAGGTCGCTGGCGGCGATCAGCGCCTCGACCATGGCCTGCAATGTCGCGTCGGCGCGCCGCTCGAAGTCCGCCTCGGGGAGCTCGTTCATGGCTGCGTGCATGCCACGTCGGTGCGCGCGCTGCACGCCGAGCCGAGCGCCGCCCGGCGCGCCTCAGCCGCCGCTCGCCGTGCTGCTGCCGCCCGCGCCGCCCGTCCCATGCCCGTACGTCGCGCAGCTGCCCCCGCTCGGGGCCAGGGTCGGCAGCTCGGCGCACACCGGGCCGGGGGTGCCCCCGCCCGCGCCGAGCTCGAGACACAGGCCCACCTGCCCGTTGCCGAAGTCGGCCAGGGGCGAGGTGTCGCAGAGCCCGAGCGGCCCGCAGTCCTCGTTCGTGCAGCAGTAGCGCGCGCAGTTGCCGCCGTAGCAGGTGAGCGTGGGCGCGCACCAGCCGAAGTCCTGCCCGCAGAGCTCGCAGGCCAGCTTGGTGTTCGGCGGCGGGTAGCACTGGAACACGTGCTTGCTCCCGCTGGCGTCGCACGCCTCGCCAGGGGCGCAACCCTCGTTGGTGACGGGGTTGCAGCTGTCGGCCGGGCCGTTGCCGCCGGTCGAGCTCGTCGTCGCGCCACCCCCGCCGCCGGTCCCGGTCCCGCCGCCCGAGCCCGTGGTGGTCGTCGTGGTCGTGGTGGTGCCCGTCGTCGTCGTCGTGGACGTCGTCGAGGAGGTGGTCGCCCGCCCCGAGTCGGCGCTGTTCGAGCAGGCCGCGAGGCACACGACGAGCGAGGCGAGAGTGCGACGCATCGGCGGAAGCAATGACAACGAGCTTCACGATCGTGGATTCCCGCGGGCTCCGAGTCAAGCGCGGTACTGCGCCTCGGGCTACCCGCGACGAGCTGCTAGGATAGGCCCGTGACTGCTCCCGCCACCGCCGTGCTTCCGATCCCTCGCACGGCGGCAGCGTACGAGGTCCTGCACGCGAGCCTCGCGGCGATCGAGCGGGGCGCGGTCGTGGTGCTCGCCACGGTGGTCGCGCGGCACGGCTCCACGCCCTCCACGCCGGGGCAGAAGCTCTGCCTCGTGCGCGCGGCGGCGGGGCAAGAGGGGGAGGGCGGCGCGCTCGAGGCGACGGGCACCGTGGGGGGCGGCGCAATCGAGCTCCGGGTGCTCGAGCGCATGGTCGCGGCGCTCGACGCGCCCCCGACGGCCGGCGGCACGCGCGTCGAGCGTTTCGACCTCGGCGCCTCGCTCGGCATGTGCTGTGGTGGCTCGGTGGAGATCCTGTTCGAGCGGCTCGAGCCGGCGCTCGCGGTGCTCGTCGTCGGCGCCGGGCACATCGGCGTCGCGCTCGCGCCGCTCTTGGCGGAGCTCGGCTTTCGGGTGGTCCTCTGCGACGCGCGCGACGGCGCCGTCGAGCGGCTCGGGGGCTCGGGGCGGCTGACGGCGCTCGGCAGCGACCACGACGATCCGGAGGTGCGCGCGGCCGTCGGCGCGCCCGCGGCCGCGGCGGCGGTCGTCGTGACCCACGATCACCAGCTCGATCAGGCGGCGATCGAGTGGGCGCTCGGGCGGGGCTTCGCGCTCGTCGGCGGCGTCGGGAGCCGCGCCAAGGCGGCCCGCACGCGCGACCGGCTCGAGGCCAGAGGCGTCGGCGCGGCGGAGCGCGCGCGCGTGCGCATGCCGTTCGGGGTCGAGATCGGGGCGCGCACGCCGCTCGAGATCGCGGTCGCCGTCGCGGGCGAGCTCGTGGCCTGGCGCGCGGCGCGCCTCGGCACGAGTCGCCATCTGCCCGTGGCGAGCGCTTCGGTCGCTCCCGTCGCGCCGCTCGACGACGAGGCCGAGTGACGTGCGAGGAGGCGAGCGGCCTCACGGCGGTCGTGCTCGGCGCGGGGCGAGGGGCGCGCATGGGCGGCCCGAAGGCGCTGCTCGCCTGGCTCGACGGCGCGGCCGGCTCCGGGGCGGTGCCCGTCCCGCTGGCGGTCGCGCACGCGCGCGCCCGACTCGGCGTCGATTGCGAGCGCGTGCTCGTCGTCGCGAGCCCCGAGGTCGTCGCACGCCTCGCCGGGTGGCTCGCCGCGCAGGCGGGCGAGCTCCACGCCGGGCTCGAGCTCGTTCCCGCCACGAGCCCGGACCCGGCGGGCTCCATCGCGGCGGCACTCGCGCATGGTAGGCTCGGGCCCCTCGTGCTCCTCACGCCCGTCGACTGCCCTCCCGCCGGTCCGCGCTCGGTCGCGGCGCTCCGGTCCGCGCTCGCGCTCGCGCCCGCGAAGCTCGCCGCGCGCCCGCGCCACGCCGGACGAGGCGGGCACCCGGTGCTCGTGCGGCGCGCGGCGCTCGCACCGTATGCGAGCCCCGCGCCGCCCCCGCTGCGCGAGCTGTTGCGGTCGCTCGGGCCAGCCCTCGCCGAGGTCGAGGTCGACGATCCCTCGGTGCTCGCCGACCTCGACACGCCCGCGAGCCTCGCGGCGTATGGCTGCGGTGTGCCGCGGTTCTTCGGCGGGGGCGGGCTCGACGACGAGGTCGCGGCGCCGGCGCGGGACGAGCGCGAACAGGAGGGTCGGCGATGAGCTCGAGCGAGGTGCGGCGGGAGCACGTGGGCCGGAGCGTCGGTCGCGTGGACGGCGCCGCGAAGGTGACCGGCCGCGCGCTCTACGTCGACGATCTGCCCGCGCGGCCGGGCGAGCTCCACGGCGCGGCCGTGCGGAGCCCGGTGGCGCGCGGGCTCCTGCGGTCGATCGAGCTCGACCCCGCCTTCGACTGGAGCGACGTCACGGTGGTGCGGGCCGAGGACGTCCCCGACAACGTCGTCGCGCTCCTCGTCGACGACCAGCCGGTCCTGGCGCGCACACGGGTGAACCACGCCTACGAGCCCGTCGTGCTGCTCGCGTGCGCCGACCGCGGCAAGCTCGAGCGCGCGGTGGCCGCGGTGCGGCTCGAGCTCGAGCCCGAGCCCGCCGTGCTCGAGCTCGAGGCCGCCCTCGCCGCCGAGACGGTCATCTCGGGGCCGGACAACGTGCAGAGCCGCTACCTCATCACGAAGGGCGCGGCCGACGTCGAGGCCGAGGACCGCGTCGCCGCGAGCCGGGCGGCGATCGAGCGCGCGCTCGCCGGCTGCGAGGTGGTGGTGTCGGGCCGCTACTCCTGTCACCACCAGGAGCACCTCTACCTCGAGCCGAACGGCATGGTCGCGTGGTGGGACGCCGACGGGCTCCACGCCACGGGCTCGATCCAGTGCCCCTACTACGTGCAAAAGGGCCTGTGCCGCGGCCTCCGCTTGCCGGCGGAGCGCGTGCACGTGACCCAGGCGGTGACGGGCGGAGGCTTCGGCGGCAAGGAGGAGTACCCGACGATGCTCGCCCTGCACGCGGCTCTGCTCGCGCAGAAGAGCGGGCGCCCGGTGCGGATGGTGTACGGCCGCCGCGAGGACATCGAGGCGACGACCAAGCGCCACCCGGCCGTGTGCGAGGTGACGACCGGCTGCGACCGCGACGGCACGCTGCGCGTGCTCTCGCTGCGCGCGCTCTACGACGCGGGGGCCTACGTGACCTTGACGCCGGTCGTGCTGTCGCGCGGCGTGCTCCACGCGGGCGGTGTCTACGCCTGGCGCGACGCCCGCATCGAGGGCCTGTCGCTCGCGACGAACACGCCGCCCTCCGGGGCCTTTCGCGGCTTCGGCGCGCCGCAGACCCTGTGGGCGATCGAGCGCCACGTCGACCGGGTGGCCCGCGAGCTCGGCCGCGACCCGGCGGAGCTGAAGCGCCAGAACCTGCTCCGCGTGGGCGACTCCACGCCGACGGGCCAGGTGCTGCGCGGCTCGGTCGGGCTCGCCGAGTGCGTCACGGCGGCGCTCGAGGCGAGCGGCTACCGCGACAAGCGCGCCGCGCCGCCGCGGGTCGTCGGCCGCAAGGCGCGCGGCATCGGCTGCTCGGTCGTGCTCCATGGGGCGGGCTTCACGGGCTCGGGCGAGCGCCGCCTGCAAGGCAAGGTTGCGGTCGATCTGCGGCCGGGCGGGCGCCTCTGCATCCGCACGGCGTCGACCGACATCGGGCAGGGGACCGAGACCGTGTTCGCCCAGATCGTCGCCGACGCGGCCGGCGTCGGGCTCGCCGACGTCGACTTCGCGACCCCGTGCACGACCCACGTGCCCGACTCCGGTCCGACGGTCGCGTCGCGCACCGTGATGGTGGTCGGCAGCATCGTCGAGCGCGCGGCGCAGAAGGTGGCCGCGCGCGTGCGCGCCGAGCAGGCGGCGGCGGGCGGCAGCTTCGCCGCGGCGGGCGACAGGCTCCTCGCGCGCGAGGGCGCCGTCAGCGCGCTCGAGCAGTACGAGCCGCCCGGCTGGGTCGCGTGGGACGACGCGCGCTACAAGGGCGACGCCTACCCCGCCTTCGCGTTCGCGTGCGACGTGGCCGAGGTCGAGGTCGATCTCGACACCTTCGAGGTGCGGGTCGTCGGCTTCTGGTGCGCGGCGGACGTCGGTCGGGCGGTCAACCCGGTGATGTGCAAGGGCCAGCTCGAGGGCGGCGCCCTGCAGGCCATCGGCTGGGCGCTCACCGAAGAGGTCGTGTGGCGCGACGGGCGCATCCTGAACCCGCGCCTGACGAACTACATCGTGCCGACGGCGCTCGACGCGCCGCCCTTCGAGACCTTCCTCGTCGAGGCGCCGTTCGAGCACGGGCCGGGCGGTGGAGCCAAGGGCATCGGCGAGCTCCCCATGGACGGCGGGGCGCCCGCGGTGGCCGCCGCCATCGAGCACGCGACCGGCCTCGTGCTCGACGGCCTGCCGTTGACGCCCGAGCGCCTGCTCGCGGCGTCGCTCGCGCGGGGCGAGGTGAAGCCATGAAGATCGAGCTCACGGTCAACGGTGTGGCGCGCACGCTCGAGCTGCCTCCGCTCCTGCGCCTGCTCGACGTCCTGCGCGGTCCGCTCGGCCTCACGGGCACGAAGGAGGGCTGCGGCGAGGGCGAGTGCGGCACCTGCGCCGTCCTGCTCGACGGCGAGCCCGTCAACGCTTGCCTCGTCCCGATCGGCCAGTGCGACGGCCGCGCGGTCGTCACGGTCGAAGGGCTCGCGGTCGACGGCGCGCCGGGGGCGCTCGGCCGCGCGATGGCGGAGCACGGGGGCGCGCAGTGCGGCATCTGCACGCCCGGGATGATGATCTCGGCCGAGGCGCTGCTCGTGGCGCGCCCCGCGCCCTCGGCCGGCGAGGTGCGCCACGCCCTCGGCGGCACCCTGTGCCGCTGCACCGGCTACGAGCGCATCGTCGACAGCGTGCTCCGCGCGGCGGCCGAGCGCCGCGGGGCGGGGGAGGTGGGGCCGTGAGCGTCGCCGATCTCGCCCGCTACGAGCTCGCCGTGCCGCGGGCCCTGCCCGAGGCCTGCCAGCTCCTGGCGGCGCGCGTCGCGTCGGGCGAGCCGACGCTGCTCTGCGCCGGCGGCACCGATCTGCTGGTCGAGCTCGGCATGGCGCCGCCCCTCGGCGCCGGTGCGCGCCCGCCGCTGTGCGTGGATCTGTCGCGCCTGCCGGAGCTCGGCGGGGTCGAGCGCGTCGACCGCGACGGCCCGCGCATCCGCATCGGCGCGGGCGTGAGCTACCTCGCGCTCGGCCGCCACGCGCTCGTCGAGGGCGCGCTGCCGCTGCTCGCGCGCATGAGCCACGACATCGGCGGGCCGACCATCCAGGCGCGCGGCACGCTCGGCGGCAACCTCGCGACCGGATCGCCCGCCGCCGACGGCGTCGCGGCGCTCGCGGCCCACGACGCGACGGTGGTCCTCACGAGCGTGCGCGGCGAGCGCCGCGTGCCCTTCGCGGGCTTCCAGACCGGCTACAAGCGCTCGGTGCGCCAGGCGGACGAGATCATCACCGCCTTCGAGCTCGAGCCGCTCGCGCCGGGCTCGCCGTGGTGCTGGCGCAAGGTCGGCGCGCGCCAGGCGCAGGCCATCTCGAAGGTCGCCTTCGCGGCCGTCGCCGAGCTCGAGGGTGGGCGCGCGCGTCGCTTCGGGGCCGCCATGGCCTCGATGGCGCCCGTGACCGCCACCCTGCCGGCGACGCGCGCGCTCGTGCTCGGCACGCCGCTCGCCGGCCTCGACGGCGAGGCGCTCGATCGCGCCGTCGCGGCGGACACGAGCCCGATCGACGACATCCGCTCGACGCGCGCGTACCGCGCCCACGCTGCCCGCGCGCTCGCGCGGGGGTTTCTGCGGGAGCTCGGGGCGGCGGTCTAGGAGCCCGCTCGGCGGCGTGCGCGCTCGCTCGGGCGGGCGCGTCGGCGCGGGCCGGCGTTCGGGGGTCGAGCCGTCAGGGGAACTGCAGCTGGTCGGCGACGACGCCCGCCGCCCCGGCGTTGCTCACGCCTCCGCCTGCTCCGGCGGCACCGGGCGTGCTGTAGGCAGTGCTGCCGCCGGTCAACGTGGGCGCGGCACCGCTGTAGGCGATGCCGAGCGAGTGCCCGCCGCGCCCGCCGCCGCCCGCACCGCCGTCGCCGCCCTCGCCGCCCCCGCCGCCGCTGCAGGCCGCGGGTGACTCGGCGTAGGGCCCGGCACCCGTGCCGCCGCTGGAGCCGGCGCCGCCCGGCTGGCCGTGGCCGCCGCCGCCGCCGTCGCCACCCGCGCCCGCCACGAGCTGGCAGCTCACCAGGGTGAGCGTCGCGCCGACGCTGACGAGGGCGATGCTCGAGCCCCCGGCGCCGCCGCCCGTCCCCGGGGCGCCGCCGCAGCCGCCGCTGCCGCCGCTGCCGCCGCCGGGGCCGACGGCGCCCAAGATCGGATCCGCGGCGCACTGCGCTGGCTTGAACGACCCGCCGCCCCCGCCGCCGCCCTGGCCGGGCCCGCCCGGGACGCCGTTGCCGCCGGGGGCGCCCTGGTAGCCCGCGTCGGACAGGGTGCCGAGCGCGGTGCCACCGCCGGCGTCGGTGCCCGGCGTGCCGGGTGCGCCGGCCTTGCCGTTGCCGCCTCCGAGGGACTGCCCGCAGAAGCCGATCGACGTGTTTCCGGCCCCCCGTCCGCTGCCGCCCGCGCCGAGGCCGCCGGTCTGGCCGTTCAGGCCTTCGTACCCGCCGGAGTGAACGAGGTCCCCGCCGTCGCCGCCGGCGCCGCCGATCGAGGTCTGGCACGCGGCGTTCGGCTTCTGGGGCCCGCCGTCCCCGGTGGCGTTGGGGAGGCACCCGCCCGGGCTGCCCGGGTTGCCGGCCGTGCCCGCCGGGGCCGGCTCGCTCGGCGCGCTCTGCCCGTCCGTGCCCTTGGCTCCGCTGCCTGCCGTCAGATCGACCCGCACGAGCTCGGCCGTGGCGCCGTCGGCGATGGCGGCGATCGACGAGGCGCCCGGAGTCGTCGCGCTCCTCGCGGTCGCGGCGAGGTCGCGCAGCTTGGTGAGCTCCGGTCCTGTCGTGAGCGTGAGCGGCACGCCGGCGTCGGGCGCGATGAGGGTCTTGTCGCCCGTCCAGTGCCAGTCGGTCCCGCAGTCGAGCCCGCCGTAGATCTCGGTGCCCGGTGGGACGGTCACGTTCACCGGGAAGGAGTCGCCTCCGCACACGTACACGCGCTTGCCCTTTCCGTTGGCGGCCGAGATCGCCTCAGCGAGCGTCGCCTTCGGCTGCTCGCGTGTGCCGGCCCACAGGTCGTTGCCGTCGTTGCTCACGAACACGCCGATCGCCTCGTCGACGACGCAGGGATCGTCCTCGGGCGCGAGCTCCGTGTTGCAGCCCGGGATGGTGCCGCCTGTGCCCCCGTTGCCGCCGTTGCCGGTGCTGCTCGACGTCGTCCCGCCGGAGCCGGTGTGTCCGCCTGCTGCACCGACACCGCCGGCCCCGCCCGTCCCGTTGCCGGTCTGGAACTCCGACGAGCAGGCCGCTGCCGCCGCGCCCGCGCCGACCAGCGTCAGCACCCATCCGAAGGCCAAGGTACGCATCTCGTCCGACTCCCTTCGAGCGCAAGAAGGAGCTGGGGCAACCATCCGTTGCGAGCTCCTGTGCCATTGTAGGCGATGCCGGCGGGCAAGGACATGGCGCGGCGGGGTGTGGGGCTCGCACGGGCTCGCCGGCCGCGTGCTACACGTCCGGGCAGCATGCCCGCGTCGAGTGCCACCCTCTCGAGCTTCGAGCCGTTTCCCGAGCTCGTGACCCCGCGGCTCCTCATGCGCCGCCTCGGGCCCGAGGACGCGCACGAGCTCTTCCGGCTCCAGACCGATGCAGACGTCAACCGCTACCTCGGTCGCGCCCCGCCGACGCGCGAGGAGTCCGACGCGAAGCTCGCCCGCATCGAGGCCGACGTCGTGGCGTTCGCGGGGATCACCTGGGGCCTCGTACCGCGCGGGCCGGGTGCGGGCCGCGCGGGCCCGGCGATCATCGGCACCGCGGGCTTCTGGCGCTGGGACAAGCCGCACGCGCACGCCGAGCTCGGGTATCTGCTCGCGCCCGAGCACTGGGGTCGGGGGCTCGTGTCCGAGGCCGTCGGCGCCATCATCGCGTTCGGCTTCGAGCGGCTCGGCCTGCACCGCATCGAGGCCAACGTCGACCCCGCGAACGCGGCCTCGCTGCGCGTGCTCGACAAGCTCGGCTTCGTGCGCGAGGGCTTCTTGCGCGAGAACTGGCGCTTCGGCGAGCGCTTCCTCGACACCGTGACCTTCGGGCTGCTGGCCCAGGACCGCGGCCCGGGCTGAGGCGCGAGGCTCGGATGGCGCGCACCCTCGTCATCGGCGACGTGCACGGCTGTGCCGACGAGCTCGAGATGCTCCTCGACGGGCTCGCGGTCGTGCGCGGCACGGACCGCGTCGTGCTCGTCGGCGATCTCGTGGCGCGCGGCCCCGACGCGGCGCGCGTGCTGCGCGCTTGTCGCGAGCTCGACGCGCGCGCCGTGCGCGGCAACCACGAGGCGCGCCTGCTCCGGTTCCACGCGCGCGGCGGCACCCCCGGCGCCGATCCCGGTCTCGGCCCCCGCGCCTCCGAGCACGTGCGGCGCGCGGCCGCCGGGCTCGACGAGGCCGACTTCCGCTTCCTCGCGTCCTTGCCGCTCGCGCTCGAGCTCCCGGAGCACGGGCTCGTGGTCGTGCACGCGGGTCTCTTGCCGGGGGTGCCGCTCGCGGAGCAGCAGGAGCGCACGCTGCTCTACGTGCGCACGCTCGACGACGCGGGCGCTCCCTCGGAGCTGCGCGACGGCGGCGTCCCCTGGGGCACGCGCTACACGGGGCCGCCGCACGTGGCGTTCGGGCACAACGCCCTCGCCGAGCCGCAGCTCCACCCCTGGGCCACCGGGCTCGACACGGGCTGCGTCTACGGCGGTCGGCTGACGGCGCTCGTGCTCGACGCGGGCGAGCCCGTCCCGCCCGTGCCCGCGCGCCGCGCGGCGCTCGCGAGCGTGCCCGCGCGTCGGGCGTACGCGCCGATCGATCCGCCGTGATCGGGCGCCGGCCGCCGCCCCCCCGGAGCGCGAGTCTCGGGCGCCTTCGGTTTGCACGCCCCGGGGGAGCCGAGCTATGCGCATCGGATGCAGCAGGCGCGGCAGAGCGAGGCCGGGCACGCGCCCGGGGCGGCGCGCGTGGTCGAGCTCGGCGCCGCGCTCGAGGCGGCACTCGCGCGCGAGCTGCTGCGCGCGTACCGCCAGCTCAATGCCGTGCACTTCGATCAGGCCTTGCGCACGCCGGTGCTGCGGCTCACCGACCACACGACCGCGCTCGGCCGCTGGGACCGCGTGCGCCGCAGCATCGAGATCTCGCGCCCGATGTTGCTCGCCGCGCCGTGGGGCGCCGTGCTCGAGGTGCTCAAGCACGAGATGGCGCACCAGTACGCGCACGAGGTGCTCGGCGCCATCGACGAGGCCTCGCACGGCCCGGCCTTCCGCGACGTGTGTCGCCGCATGGGCATCGATGCGCGCGCGGCGGGCATGCCCGAGGCGAGCAGCGACGACGATCCGGAGCGCGCGCGGCTCCTGAAGCGCATCGCCGGCCTCCTCGCCCTCGCCGAGAGCCCGCATCGCCACGAGGCCGAGACCGCGGCGGCGCTCGCGCAGCGGCTCATGCTCAAGCACAACATCGCGGTCGCGTCGGCGCCCGCGGCCGCTCGGGACGCAGCCGTGCCGCGCTACGGCTTCCGGCACCTCGGCGAGCCGACCGGACGCGTGCCCGAGGCGGCACACCTGCTCGCCTCCATCCTCGCCGAGCACTTCTTCGTCGAGGCCATCTGGGTGCCGGTCTACCGACCGCGCGAGGGCCGGCACGGCAGCGTGCTCGAGATTTGCGGGCGCGACGAGAACCTCGAGATGGCGAGCTACGTGCACGCCTTCCTCTCCGGGACGGCCGAGCGCCTGTGGCGCGAGCACAAGCGCGCCGAGGCCGTGCGGGGCGACCGCGACCGCCGCACCTACCTCGCCGGCGTGATGGAGGGCTTTCGCGAGCGGCTCCGGAGCGAGGGTCAGAAGGCGCGCGAGCAGGGGCTCGTGTGGCTGGGCGACGCCGACTTGAAGGGCTTCTACCGCCAGCGCCACCCGCACGTCCGGCACGTGCGCGTCGGGGGCTACGGCGGGAGCGAGGCGCGTTCCCACGGCCGGGAGGCGGGCCGCAACATCGTGCTGCGGCGCGGGTTCGGGCAGGGGACGTCGCCCGGGGGTCGCGGTGGGCCCCGCGCCCTGCCGCCGAAGCGCGGCTGACGCTGCCGGGACCCGGGCGTCACGACGGCGGCGCACGGCCCGCGCCTGCGCTACCCTAGAAGCACGGAGATGGGGTCACCGTTTGGGCGAGTCGCACTCGGCGCGTGCCTGCTCGGCGCGGTGCTCGCGTCCGGCTGCAGCCTGAAGCCGCCCGAGGGCCCGGTCGTCCCGACGCCTACCTCGGTCACGCGCGACAACCCCGGAGGCGACGCGCGCGATCCGCTCTACGCCGCGCTCGTGCGCCTGCGCGACGAGCGCTGGAGCCGGCGCTCCGACCGCTTCCGGACCCTCGACGTGCCGCTCGCCGACGCCGCGCGCTGGCTGCGGGTGCGCTTCTGGGGCTACCCGACGCGCGTCGGCTTCCGCTACGGCAAGGACCACCTCGCCGTCGCCGTCGTCGCCTACGACGAGGTCGACGCGGGGCAGGACACGCCCCAGCTCTGCCTCGAGCGCTTCATCGACAAGGCGATGCGCGTCGCCAAGACCTTCGACGTCAACGTGGGCGAGCTGCGCTACGCGGCCATCGAGCGACCCAAGCCTCCCGCCTCGCTGCGCCGGGCGCCGATCCTGCCCCCGTTCTGGGACGCGAGCCCGATCCCCGTCGTGTCGACGGACGGGCACTTCGGCACCCTGCTCGACGACACCAACTACCTCACCGCCATCGCGTCCTACCCGAGCTGGCCCGGCACCTGCCTCGTGCACGCCTTCGCGGTCGAGACGGGCGAGCACCTCGAGCTCGCGCGCCAGGTCGTCGACCGCTGGGTGCGCGAGGGGGCGCCGACCTTCGCCTGGCGCCGCGGCCTCAAAGCGGCGCCGGCGCACGAGAACCGCTAGAGTAGGGCCGTGCGCGACGCGCTCGTGATGGGTGGGCTGCTCGTGTCCTTCGCGACGCTGGTGACGCTGCACGTCGCCATCGGCGCGCGTCTGGTGCGCCGCGTCCGCCCCTGGTACCGCGGGCTCATCGCCGTGGTCGTGCCGCCGCTCGCGCCCATCTGGGCGTACGAGCAGGGCTGGCGGCGCATGACGCTGTCGTGGGTCGGCGCCATCTGCCTCTACGCGCTCACGCTCGCGCTCGCCGCGACGTAGCGGTCCCGCGGGCGCGCTTGTTGGCGCCGCGCGCCTGCGCTAGCCCGGGGGGCCACCCGCGCCGCCGCGCCGAAGCCATGATCGCCCCCGTCACCCTGCGCTTCCGCTACACCGAGGCGGACTACCGCCGCGCCGTGCGCGCCCACTTCGAGCGCCGGCTCCACCTGCGGCTCGACGCCGCGGTGGCGCTCGCCGGGCTCGGCGGAGCGCTGGCGCTCGTCGGGCTCGAGGTCGAGCCGGTCTGGGTCTGGGGTGCGCTCGCCGCGGTGTCGGTCGTGCTTCTCGCCCTCGTGGTGTCGGCGCTCACCTGGGTCCCGGGCACCTGGTGGCGCGCGCAGCCGAAGCTCCGCGCCGAGTATCTCGTCACCTTTGCCGAGGACGGCATCGCGTTTCGCGCGGGCAGCATCGACTCGCGCCTCGGCTGGGACCACTACGACAGGCTCGTGTCCGACGGCGCGCAGCACTTCCTCTACTACGGCAGCGCGTTCACCGTCGTGCCGCGCAGCGCCTTCCCCTGCGCCGCCGACGAGGAGCGCTTCCTCGCGCTCGCGCAGAGCCACGTGGCCCCGCGCTCCGCGTAGCCTCGGGTGTGCCGCGCGCCGCCGCGGCGCTCGACGCGCCGCCCCGACCCGACCGAAGAGAGCCTACAATCGGCGCATGGCCACCTGGCATCGAGAGGTCGCAGCGGCCTGCGAGCGCGCCGCGAGTGGCTCGGCCAGCGCCTGGCGCGACGCCCTCGCAGGGGCCGAGCGCGGGGACGACCCTCGGGCCGTGGAGCTCTGCCGCGCGGACGCGAGCGCCTGTCGCCTGGCGTACGAGCGCGCGCGCGCCGCGCTCGAGCGCGCCGACTACGGCGCCGCGCGCGGCGCGCTCCTCGAGGCGCTCGGGCTCGAGCTCGGTGGCTGCGACGACGCCGAGGCCCGGCGGGCGCTCGCCGTGCTCGGCGAGCGGGCCG
>JADLAB010000052.1 GCA_020848455.1 Polyangiaceae bacterium | reverse complement strand
ACCCGGCGGCGCGCTTCCAGTCCGCGCGCGAGATGGCCGCGAGCTTCCAGGCGCTCGTGGCGCAGCACCTCGGGATCGCCGAGAGCGAGCTGTCGTCGAGCGGCATGCTGGCCGCGCCGGTCGCGCCGGGCTCGAAGAGTGGTCGCAGGGCGGCGCCCGCGCCCCCCGGCGCCGAGGCGGCCACGCGCGTCGAGCCGACGCCCGCACCCGCGCCGCTCGCCTCCGCCGAGGTGGGCACCCTGACGCACGCGAGCGGCACCCTCGACCAGCCGTTGCCACGCGCGAGGCGCGCCCCATGGCTCGCGCTCGGCGCGGTCCTCACGCTCGGCGCGGGAGGGGCCGTCGCCTGGCTCGCGCTCGGCGGAGCGACGCCGTCGCAGGCGCCCGCCGCCGAGGCTGCGCCACCGACCGGTCCGAGCGCGTCCGGGCCCGAGGCGGGCCACGCCGACGCGAGCGCCACGCCGGCATCCCCGGGCACGCCGGCGCCGAGCGCCTCGTCGGCGACCGGATCGGCCAGGTCCGCGACGGCGGCGGTGCCCGCGGCGACGAGCGCCGCGTCGGCGCCAGGCGCGCCCGGCACGGCAGCTCCGGGACCCGGCGCCTCGCACGCGAAGGGCACGAGCACGGGCACGAGCACGAGCACGAGCACGACCCCCGGCGCAGCGACCCCGACGAAGACTCCCCACGCCCCTCCCACCAGCACGAGCACGAACACGAGCACGCATCCCGTGCTCGGGATCTGAAGGCGCCATGTCCGACCCCGAGAGAGCGCAGCGGCCCCACCGCCTCGTCGCCGGCGTCGCCGCGCTCGCCGCGGCGCTCGTCGTCTCCCTGGCGGCCGCTCCGCACGCGCTCGGGGGGGACGCCGAGCGGGCGCGCGCCCGCGAGCTCGGCGAGCAGGCGCTGTCGAGCTACGAGCGGAGCGACTGGGCCGCCGCGTACGAGCGCTTCGAGCAGGCAAACGCCCTCGTGCCCGCGCCGACCTTCCAGCTCTTCATGGCGCGCTGCAAGCGCAAGCAGGGCGAGCTCGGTCGCGCCCGCACGCTCTACGAGGCCGTCGCGAGCCAGGCGCTCGGCGCGGACGCGAACGAGCAGTTCAAGCAGGCCAAGGCGGACGCCCAGCGCGAGCTCGCGGAGCTCATCGCGCGCATCCCCGCGCTCGTCGTCACGGTGAGCGGCGCGCCGGCCGAGAGCGTGCGCGTCACGCTCGACGGGCGAGCCGTCGGGCCCGAGGAGCTCGGGCGTCCGATGGCCGTCGATCCGGGCGTGCACGAGGTCGTGGCGAGCTCGCCCGGCGCACCGGACGTGAAGCGCCGCGTCGATCTCGGCGAGGCGGTGACCGAGAAGGTGGAGCTCGCGCTCATGCCCGCGTCCGACGCGGCTCCGGCCGGCGCGAGCGAGGGCTCGCTCGCGCCCGCGGCCGTGACCTTCGCGCTCGCCGGCGCCGCCCTCGTGATGGGCGGCGTCACCGGTGGCCTCGCGCTCGCGAAGGTCGACGACTTGAAATCGCGCTGCACCGACGGCCACTGCCCGATCGCCGACCAGCCCGAGGCCGACAAGGTCCCGCTCCTCGGCACGCTCTCCACGGTCGGGTTCGCGGTCGGCGGCGCCGGCCTGCTCGTCGGCATCGTGCTCGCGGTCGTGCGCCCCGGCGGCTCGGACGGCGCCGACGCCCCCGAGGCGGCCGCGCTCGAGCTCCGCATCGCACCGCAAGGGCTCGGGCTCGCCGGCTCCTTCTAGAAGGAAGCTCGGCTCCAAAAGGACGTGGCTTCAGGCTTCGGGCTTCAGGCTTCAGGCCCAGAGGCCGGAGCGCGGAGCCCACGCGGAGTGCACGCCCCACGCGGAGTGCACGCAGGTACGCGCCCGCGGGGGGCGCCGTTTCGTCCGACGCGGCGGCAGCCGGGCAGAGCCCGGTGCTGGCGACTCGCGCCCTCGAGTCTCGTGCCTGAAGGCCCGAAGGCTGAAGCCTGATCCCTGTAGCCGCGAGACTTTCGCCCGAAAGGGCGAAAGTCGAGCCTCAGCGCTTGCGGCGTCCGCCGTCGCGTCCGCGCCCGCCGTGGCGATCGTCGCGCGCACCGCGCCCGCCCGAGGTCGCGCGCGTCTTCTTCGTGCCGCGCGCCTTGCCCGGCAGCTGGCCCCCCGCCTTGCCCGGCTGGCGCGCCTCGTGGGCTCGGCCGCGCCGGCCGCCGCGCGCTGCGTGCGCCCCGGCGGCCACGATGCGGCGCGCGTACACCTGGCGGCGCACGAGCGACACGTCCTCGATGGCGATCTCGAGGGTCGCGCCGAGCTCGATGCGCTCGCCCGAGCGCAGGCCCACGAGCGCGTGGCCGAGCTCGTCGGGCTCGAACTCGTCGGCGCCCGTGCCCGTGCCGAGCGACTCCATGCGCACGAGCACGTCGACGAACGGCTCGGCGATGCGGGCGTAGAGGCCCATGGGTCCGACGGCCACCACCACGGCCTCGAAGCGCGCGCCGAGGTGGCCCTGCATGTAGATCGAGCGGTAGAGATCCGCGACCTGGCGCTCGACGTCCATCGAGCCGCGCTCGCGGCTCGAGGCGAGCGCGGCCGCGGCCCGGAGCGCGGCCTCGTCGACGGGCGGCCGCTCGCCGCGCAGCGCCGCTCGCAGCAGGCGGTGCACCACGAGATCGGGGTAGCGCCGGATGGGCGACGTGAAATGCAGGTACGCCCGCGACGCGAGGCCGAAGTGCCCGATGTTCACGGTGTCGTAGCAGGCCTGCTGGAGCGAGCGGAGGAGCAGCCCGTCGAGGACGGCCTTCTTCGGGTGGCCGACGGCCTTGCGCAGAAAGCGCGCGAGCTTCTTCGGATCGAGGGCGTCCTCGGGGTCGAAGGTGAGCCCGAGCACGGCGGCGACGGCGGCGAAGCGCTCGATCTTCTCGGGATCGGGCGCGCCGTGGACGCGGTAGATGACGGGCAGGCTGCGCCGCTCGGCCTCCGCCGCGACGCACTCGTTGGCGAGCAGCATGAGCTCCTCGACGAGGCGGTAGGCCTTCTTCACGCCGGGATCCATGGCGCGCTGCGTGACGGTCACGGGCGCGCCGCTCTTCGGATCGAGCACGATGCGCGCCTCCGGCACGTCGAGCTCGAGCGCGCCGCGGCGCACGCGTCGCTTGTGCAGGAGCGAGGCGAGGTCCCAGAGCACCGAGAGCTCCTCCCGCCGTGCCTCGGCCTCGGGCGAGCTCTCGGGGCCGAGCGTGAAGCCGAGGGCGCGCGCCACGCCCCCGTAGGTGAGCCGCGCCGCCGAGCGCATGGCGCCCTCGAGGACGCGCGCCGCGAGCAGGGCTCCGTCCGGAGCGAGCTCGACCTCGACCGCGAGACAGAGGCGCACCTCGCCCGGCACGAGCGAGCACACCTCGGCCGCGAGCCGTTGCGGCAGCATCGGGACGGCGCGGTCGGGCAGGTACACCGAGCAGCCGCGCTCACGCGCCGAGCCGTCGAGGGCGCTGCCGTCCGACACGTAGTGCGACACGTCCGCCACGGCGATGAAGGCGTGGTAGCTCCCGTCCTCGAGGCGCTCGGCCCAGACGGCGTCGTCGAAATCCCGCGCGTCGTCGGGATCGATCGTCAGGAGCGGGACCTCGGTGAGATCTTCCCGCCCGGCGAGCTCGTCGGCACGGGGCGGCGAGCTCGCGGCCGCGGCCTCGGCGACGGCGTCGGGCGGGTGGCTCTCGGACACGTCGTGCTCGGCGAGGATCTTGGCGACCTCGACGACCGGATCGCCGGGCGCGCCGAGCACAGCCACGAGCGTGCCCTCCGGCAGCTCGTCTGCGGTCTCGGGGTAGCGGGTGAGCTCGACCACGGCGCAGAGGCCGCGCTCGGGCTCGGCCGTCAGCCCGGGCGCCTGGGCCGTGATGGACACCGGCCCGCGCATGCGGGCGTCGTCGGGCTCGAGGTGCCGGCCGCGCGGTCCGAGCACGCCCGCGACGCGGGTCCGGCCGCGCTCGACGACGCTCACGATCTCGGCCTCGGTGCCCCGGCTCCCGCGCGACACGACGCGCGCCTCGACGAGATCACCGTGCAGGCCGCCGCCGAGCGACTCGGGCGCCACGTACCAGTCCTCGCCGCTCGGGCTCGGCGCCTTGACGAAGCCGAAGCCGCGCGCGTTCATGGCGAGCACACGGCGCTCTGCTGCCCCGCGCGCCGCCCGCGCCTGCGCCGCGAGCCGGAAGCGCTGACCGGTCATCGGCACGAGCACGCGCTCGTCGGCGAGCGCGTCGAGCACGTCCGACAGCCGGCGCAGGTGGCGCGGCGGGACCGCGAGCTCGGTCGCGATCTCGTTGCGGTGCACGGGGCGCCCGAGGCGCGCGCAGAGCTCGAGCACGGCCGCGGCCGTGGGGCCTCCCGGCTCGCGAGGAGTAGCGGACATGGGCGGCGTCGTAGCCCGGATCCGGCGCGGCCGCTCGGTCGCTCGGCGGCGCCCGGGGTGAAGCTCCGGGCTGGCCCGTGCTAAAGCCGAAGGCGATGCCGCGCTCGCTGCCGACGCCCGAGGACCGCGTGCTGCTCTGCCTGCACTGCGCCGCTCCCGTCGAGGTGCCGCGCGCGGGGGGCAAGATCCGCTGCGCGGCGTGCGGCGCGTCGAGCCCGTACGGTGCGCGCACCGAGGCCAAGCCCACGCCGAGCGCGCTCTCGGAGCCGGCCCGCTTCGACCGGCTCCGCGCCGAGGACGGCACGCCGATGATGCCGCCCCCGAACCTCCAGCACTTCCTCGCGGGCGGCGGGCTCGCGCCCGAGCTCGTGAAGGACGCCCTCGCCGAGTGGCAGAAGGCGCGGACCGAGGTGCGGGCGGGCGCCTCCTTCGGCTCGGCCGAGCGGCTCTACTTCCTGACGCTCATGCTCTACGGCCAGCTCTCGACCGAGGACGACCTACGTCGCACGTTCGGCCTCCTCGAGACGGCGCTCGGGCTCCTGCCGAGCTCGCGCCACGCACAGGTCCTCCGTGGGATGCTCGCACGCACGGCGGCGCGGGCCGGCGACCTCGAGGCCGCGCGCGCCTGGCTCGCCGCGCTCGAGCCGCGCTCGGAGGATCTCTACGAGGACACGGCCTACCGCTTCGCGACGGCCTACGTGGCGACCGCCGCCGGCGACTTCGCGACCGTGCTCCAGGTCCTCGGCGAGCGCGAGGGCGACGTGCCCATCGCCGACGGGCAGGACGAGGTGTGCGCCATGCTCCGCGCCAACGCCCACGAGCGTCTCGGGCGCCCCGAGCAGGCCCTCGCGCTCCTGCGCGACATGCTCGCGACCGCGCCCGAGCGGCTCGTCCTCTTCGAGCGCATCGTCGAGACGCACCCGCGCCTCGAGCTCTGCCCGGCGAGCTTCGCGACCCTGCATGCGGAGGTCGCGGCGCGCGTCCCGGCGGCCCGCAAGCTCCCGCGCCTGTTGCTCGTGCCGCTCGTCACCGGCGTCGCGCTCCCGGCGGTCTTGCTCGTCGTCGCCTTCACGACGGATCCGGCCGCGCGGACCGGCGACGGCATGCCCATGCGGACCTTCTGGCTCCTCTTCGCGGGGATCTGGGCGGCGGTGACGCTCGTGCCCGGCGCGCTCCTCTTCGCCGTGGCCCGGCGCGCGAGCCGCCATGCCGCGTACCTCCGCGAGCACGGCCTGCCCGGCGTCGCGACCCTGATCGCGCTCGAGGAGACGAGCACGACGCGCGATCCGCGGCCGCTCTGCCTCCTCACCTACAGCGTGCGCGTCGGCAGCGAGCCTCCCTTCGAGGTGCGCCGGCGCGAGGCCGTGAGCCGCACGGACCTCCCACGCTACCAGCCCGGCCTCACGCTCCGCGTCCGGATCGATCCACGCGACCGCGCCCGTTTCCTCGTCGAGGACGAGGGGTAGGGTGCCGTCGACGCGCCGGCGTCCGCAGGCTCCGAGAGATCGCAGAGGCCGCAGAGGGAGAGGGAGGCCGCCGAGGGCGCCGAGGGGCAGAGAGGGACGAAGAGGCGCAGGGGACAGCCCCGCGCTCACTCCTCAGGCCGTTGGGCCTTCGGTCCCACCGCGCTCCGCGGGGCCGCGATCTTCACGTGGCGGATGCCGCGTTCGTTGAGCCGCTCGACGATGAGGGCGCTCATGCGGCGCTCCAGCTCGGGTCGGTGGTCGAGCAGGCTCCAGGCTGGTGCGTCGTCGTCCGCTGCCGGCGTCGGCGGCGCGCCGAGGCGCCGAGCAAGCTCGATGCGGTCGACCGGGGGCGGGTGACTGTCGTAGGGGTCTGCGGTGCGGGTGAGTGCCTGCGCGACGGCCTCGTGCACGTCGCCGGCGTCGAGCTGCATCCTTTCGGTCGCGCGGTAGAGATTGTGCGGCGCGACGCCGGTCAGGAGCGCTTGCTCGAGTGCGAGGTTCAGGGTGGCCTCGAAGCGCACACCGAGCTCGACCGTCTTCCGAAGCGCCCGCCCAAAGGCTTCGGAGCCGTAGGCGAGGGCGGCGTGTCGGTCGGCGAGCACCTCCTGGAGTCTCGACGCTCCATGCGAGACGCGGAGGAAGATGCGGTGGAACGCGGCGAGGAAGAGCCAGGCGGGATTGAGCGGACCCGCTGCGCCGCCGTACGCCATGTCGGTGGCGGCATCCACGAGCGAGCGTCGCACGGCTAGAGCCACGCGACCCCCAGCGGTGTCACGGTTCGAGAAGTGACCGTACTCGTGCGCGAGCACCACGCGGAGATCACCGACCGTGAGGCTGCCGATCGTGGCCACACCGAGTGCGAGGCAACGCTCGCCCTTGCCCCGCGCCACGCGCAGGAGGGAGCCCCGCTCGAATACGGCGAGCTCGGTGCCGCCTGCGAGGTACACGGTGTCCACGGGCGTCGTGCCGATGCGCTCGGCGACCTCGCCGAGGAGCGCCCTGAGTCGCGACTGCGCCGCGAGGTCGAGTGGGTCCCCCGGCTCCTCGTGCCGGCGGCGCCGGAAGAGGCTGAGGCCGAGCGCGCCCACCGTGACGAATGCACCCATGGCGACGATGACCAGGATCGCTACGGGGAAGCGTCCGAGCGAGACGCCCGCGACCACGATGCCGGCTGCGCCGGCGAGCACGAGGCCCATCAGGATCGGAATCGAGGCGTAGTAGTAGATACAGACCAGCGCCAGGACGGCGCGATAGAGGCCGCGGACCGAGCGCACGAGGCCAACGACGCCCGCGCCAACGTGCGGGCTTGGCGGCCTGGCCGCGGCGCGTAGCGTGAGCCGGCTGAGCACCTGCCCCGTCACGAAGAGCAGGATGGCGAGCGCCAGCCACGCTCCGGCGACCCACGCCAACGGGACGAGGTAGCGCCTCGGCCACGGCTCGGTGTTCGACAGCACGCGCGCGAGCTCATTCCGGCGCGCCTCGTCGAGACCGGCGGCCTTCGCGGCGTCGAGTGCGATGTGGGCGTCGTCCCAGCGCTCGTCGCGTATGGCGAGGGTCGCCGCGCAGTCGGCGGCAGCGGCGGCGAGCTGGGGTCCGGCCGCATGCAGGGCGGCGCACGCGGTGCGAGCCCGGGCGAGGCTCCGCGCATGGAGATCCGTGCCGATGCGCGCGAGCAGCGGTTGCCGTCTCTCGGGCGCGAGCTCGACGGCGCGCTCGACGAGCCCGACGGCGCTCTGCTCGAGCTTGGCGTCGCCGTGCGTGAACGCGAGAACCGCGGCGAGCGCGAGCGTGTCGGCCGTGTCCGCTGGGGCGAGCTTACGCTCGAGCTCGTCCCGGCAGCGGAGAAGCACCTCGTCGTCGCCCCAGGCCGCTCCGCTCAGGCACAGTGCCACCATCGCGAACGGGTCGAGCGGTGCCTGGTGCTCGGCAAGGCGCGCGAGCGACAGCGCTTCGCCCGCAACGGAAGCCGGCGTCGCCTTGCCTCGCGTGGGAGCGAGCAGAGCCATGGCAAGCGCGCTGCGGTTGTCTGGGAGGTCTTCGTATGCGAGCGCCTGCCGGCACAGCTCGATGGCCCGTACGTGGTCCGACTTGCCGCCGAGCAGCCCGCACGCGCGGCGCGGTGCCGGACTCCAGCTTGGAAGCTTCGCTCGGATGCGCCCGTAGAGCTCCAGCGCTCGGTCGACGTCGTTTCGTCGTCCTGCCTCCACGGCCTCTTCGAACCATCCGGCCGCTTCCGCGTCCCGGACGCGCAACTCGGCCAGGAGCCGGACGTCGGTCGCGCCGACGGCCTCCTCGAGCGTGGGCTGCGCCCAGGCGAGCCCTGCCGAGAGGAGGGTCCAGGTCATCGCGACGAGCGCCCACGCACCGAAGGTCGACGAACGGTGACCCGCTCGCACCCACACCGGCTCACCCTGCGATTTCGCAGCAGAAAACTCGCCGTTGGCACCGACCGGGCGTTCGAACGGCGCCATCGAAACCCCGTTGGCACCGATGGGGCGCTCGCTCGGCGCCATCGAAACGCCGATGGCACTGCCGCAAGCCCCGGCGGGCGCCATCGAAACGCCGATGGCGCCGGTGCGTTGCCCGTCGGGCGCCATCGAAACGCCGATGGCACCGGCAGGTCGCTCGTCGGGCGCCATCGAAACGCCGATGGCACGCCCAGGAGCTCGAGCGACCGCCATCGACGTGGCGACGCGGTTCGCCGGCGTGCTTGCGGCGTGCATCGGCGCCGGGGTGACGCGGCGCTACGCGACCGGGCGCGGCCCGCCCGCGTCGTCCCTCGGCGCCTTGTCCTTCTTGTCGCCCTTGCGGAAGAACGCCTCGACCTTGCGGCGGTCGTCCGGATAGAGCGCCGTCAAGCTGCCGAAGATCTTGCGGTACGTCTGCCGCCAGGCCCGTTTGTTCTGCTTCTCGAGCGCCTCGGCCGCGTCGACGGCGGCCTGTGCGGCCTCCACGGTCTTCGTGGCGAGCTCGAGCTTGTCGGCGAGCTCGACGAGCCCCGGAGCGAAGCTCGCCGCGGCGGGCGTCACCGCGGGTGCGGAGCCGAGCGCGGTCGCGATGCGGCGTGCCTCCGCCGCCTGCGCCTTGCCACGGGGCGCGAGCGCCCCCGACAGCCCTGCCGGCAAGACGCTCGGGTAGGGCTCCTGATCGCGCTTTTTCTGGCTCGCCCCGAGGACGGCGAGCTCCGCCTGCCGGATGAGACGCTCGAGCTCGACCTCTGCGCTGTCGGCCAGGGCCTCCGCACGCTGCTGCGCCCGCTCCGCCGCGAGCCGCGCCTCGAGCGATACCCGCAGGGCGCCCTGGGCGGCCTCGAACTCCGTCGCCTGCGCAGCGGTGCCCTTGTCGGCCCCGAGGGTGGCTGCGAGGTGCTCGCCGTAGCGATCGAGCAAGGTCTGTGTAGCGGTCGTCTCAGCCGGGATCTGCATCGTTCTCTTCCCTCCTGGGGATGGAGATACCACGAGGACGGGTCACCACGGTCCGGAAAATCCGCGCCGGGCGGGCGGATCTCCTCTCGGGCGCAGGTGACTCGACGGAAGGTGGGGGACACGTGAAGCAGCTCCTTCTTCGCTGGTTGATCTGCGCCGGGCGCCGCGCGTAGCCTCGGACCATGCGGGGGCGTACGAGCGGTTGGGTGGGGCGCGTTGCGAGGTCCACGTGGGCGCTCGTCCTGGGCGCGGGCGTATCGGCGGCCGCGTGCAGCACGAGCTCGCCGTGCCCCGAGCGTCTCCAGCTCGACGCGTCGTGCGCCACGTACGGGAACTGTCGGATCGGGGCGCGGGTCGTGACGAGCGTGGCGGATGCTAAGCTTGCGCCGGGAGAGACGCTCGTGGTGTCGGTGGTGCCGTTCGGCGAGGCGCTCGTCCAGGCGCCGGACCTGCTGTTCGCGTACAACGCACTGATGTTCGTGGGCGTCCAGGTCGCGTTCTTCCCGGAGCCTCGCACCGCATCGGTGGCACTCGACGGCGAGAAGGGACTGCACTTCCAGCCGAACCCTGCGCGCCCCGAAGTGGCACTCGCGACCTCGGTCCGATGGGCACCCCCGCAAGACGGGGCACAAGAACTCACACTTCGCTACGACGACGGGAACGCTTCTTCGGTGGGCCTGCGCGCGTGGTTCGAAGATGGGATCTGCGAGGACGACCACCCGGCGCCTTCTAAGGATGAGTGACAACATGCAGACGACGCAACGTTCGGAGATGCGGTCTTTTCTGCACGCTGCGGCGGCCGTCCTGGCCACGACGGTCTGCTGGTCGTGTGGTGACTCGACAGGGCCTTCTGAGCACGTCGGGCACACGCAGGATGCGGTACACAACGGTACAGTCGACGAGAGATCGCCGATTCGATGCGTGCCGGTGCGACAGTCGCCCGGCGCGGCCGCGACGGGGTCATCCCCCTGTTTGCTCCCCGAAAGCGGGAGAAATCCGGGGATGACCCCACCCATCCCCGAATTTCTCCCGGTGTGGGGGAGTAATTCGAGGATGACCCTGCTCGGATGGCCGCGGAGGACTCTGCCCGCCCGCCCACCACGAGCTGGCGCGTGACGGCGCGTGCGGCCGCACCCCGCCCCCGCGACCCGCACCCGCGCCCGCGCCCGCCCCCGCACCCGCCCTCGCACCCGCACCCGCACCCGCACCCGCACCCGCACCCGCGCCCGCGCCGCGCCGCGCCGCGCCGCGCAATGAGCGGGCCCGGCGCGGGCGTTCAATACCGGCCGCATCGGCGCGCCGTGTCGCTGCCCTTCACGTACCGTGCGGGCCGGGGCTCGAAGGCGGGCGAGTCAACGAGGCGCTCCCTGCTCGCAGGCGGGCGGCGCGTGGTCACCGAGTCTCGTAGGCCCTCCTCACCGCCTCCTCGCCGTACTTGCGCTCCAGTCGCCTGATCGTGAAGTGCCCGCGGCTCATTGCCTGGAAGTGGTCGACGAACAGGTAGTTGATCGTCGCGCCGCCCGTCGCGCCCACCAGCGGAATCGCCATCGCGGCGGCCTTCTGCGAGACCTGCACCTTGAAGCGGGTCGCGATCAGCGACACCAGCCGCACCAGGGCGGGCGCGCCGGTGTCGGTCACCTTGCGGGTGGCCAGGTAC
The DNA here is from genome assembly GCA_020848455.1 of Polyangiaceae bacterium. Taxonomy (GTDB): domain Bacteria; phylum Myxococcota_A; class Polyangia; order Polyangiales; family Polyangiaceae; genus JACRDA01. The sequence goes on along the minus strand of JADLAB010000052.1, from coordinate 1,500 downwards.
TCGGCGGCCTCGGACACCGCGCGCGACAGCGCGGCGCGCATCGCGAAGTAGGCGGTCTCCGACGCGTCGTCCGACGCTGCCGTGCCGCCGAAGGCGAACACCTCGAGGCAGGCCAGCCGCGCCTCGGGTCGACTCAGGTCTTCGCCTTGCGAACGCGCGATGTCGGCGATCGAGCGGCAGATGATCGTCGTCGAGACGGGCAACTCGAGTGCCAGCGCGCCCAGGCCGAAAGCGCCTCCGGCGGCGCCGCTCACGGTCGCGGCCAGCTTGTGCAGACGTGGTCGTGCCGCGCCGGAGTTCCGGCCCAGTGATGCAATCGCCGCCTTCAGCGCCGTGTCCAGCCCGTCGCGGGTGATCTCGGACACCTTGTCGCGCCAGCGTGCCGGCAGCAGTTCGAAGCCCTTCTCGATCGGCTGGCCGACGACGTTGGTCAGCTTCGCCGCGAGGCCGGGGTTCTCGAGCAATTGCCGGGCCTCGGCGATCGCATGCAGGTCTTCGTCGGAAATCGGCATGGTGTCGATGTCGGCTCGTGCTGTGACTCATAGTATCGTTCGGGCGCCATTGCCCAACCGGACGTCTTTCGACCGATCGATGACATCGACCCGCACGCTTCGTCTGGCTTTCGCCGCGGCGCTCGTCGTGGTGCTGGCGCTGTCGCTGTGGCCCTTGCCTGAGCCGCCGCCCCTGCACACCGGCTGGGACAAGACCGACCACCTGGCCGCTTTCGTCGCGCTGGGCCTGTTGGGCCTGCCGTCGTGGCCCGGCGAGCGCGTGCGCGTGGCGGGCGGCCTGCTCGCCTACGGCGTGCTGATCGAGGTGCTGCAGGGACTTACCGGCTACCGGATGGCCGACTGGCGGGACTTCGTCGCCGACGCTGCGGGCGTGGCGCTGGCGGCGCTGCTGCTCGCGTGGTGGCGTGGCCGGCGAAGCGCCGGTCGCTAGCCTGAAGTTCCCGGCGATCCGACCGCCGTAATGGCGTTCACTCCTTTTGAATCAACAGGATAGGCGCGATAACAACGTCAGGATTGTAGGCATGTAAACACATTGACTCAGCAATAGAAGTACTGTACAAGGTAGACATGCACATCCACATCGTCCCCAACCGCGGCTCGCCTCCCACCGTGCTGCTGCGCGAGTCCTATCGCGAGGGAACGAAGGTGCGCAAACGAACGCTCGCCAACCTGTCGAGCCTCTCCGGTTCGCAGATCGCAGCAATCCGCGCCGTGCTCGCCGGCCAGGACATGCAGCCCGTTGCGCAGTCGTTCCAGATCACTGCCTCGCGCCCCCACGGCCACGTGCAGGCGGTTGCTAGCGCGATGCAGCGACTGAACCTCGCGTCGCTGCTGGGCGCCAGGCCCTCGCCCGAGCGCGAACGGGTGCTGGCGATGATCGCCGCGCGCATCGTCGCCCCGCACACCAAGCTCGCCACCACGCGCTGGTGGCACACGACCACGCTCGCCGAGGACTTCGGCGTGAGGGATGCCAACGAGAACGACCTGT
>JADLAB010000051.1 GCA_020848455.1 Polyangiaceae bacterium | reverse complement strand
GCAACCGGAGCCACGGGCGCGAACGGTTCGAACGGCGCCGTCGGACCGACCGGACCGCAGGGTCCCGCGGGCGCGAACGGCGCCGTCGGACCGACCGGACCCCAGGGCATCCAGGGCATCCAGGGCACCCAGGGACCGGCGGGCGCCGCCGGTGCGGTGGGGCCGACGGGGCCGGCGGGCTCGGCGGTCGTGAGCATGACCACCTCGGGCAGCACTACGGCGCTGACCACGGCGTGCCAGAACTACGCGGGCGCCACGGTCAACGTGACGGCCTCCGGGCCGGGAACGATCATCGTGGAGGCGAACTCGTGGATGCGGCTCGATCACACCGCGGGCACGAGCGACGCTCTCGTCTTGGCCATCGGGACGACGGCGACCGACTGCGGTGACATCTACAACGACATGCGCTGGACGCTGGCGGCCGGGCTCCCGACCCTCGCGCTCAGCGACTACACGTTCACCGTCCGCCGCGCCTTCTCGGTCCCGGCGGCCGGTACGTACACCTACTACCTGAACGGGCTGATGAGCTCCGGCGCGTCGGGCAGCGACGTCTTCTGGTTCGCGTCGCTGCAGGGCGCCTACTACCGCTGAGCGCGCCGCACCCGTCGCGATGACGGCGCGCGCACGGGGCACGGGGCCTCGTGGCGCGCCGTCGTTCTTCGTGGCTCAGGTCCGTTCCGGCACCGGGCGACGCCCGACCCGCGCCGCACGATGGGGCGCCCCCCGCGGGCGCGTACGTGCGCGCGCTCCGCGTGGGATCCGCGCTCTTCTGGTCAGAACGCTTCGGCCGTGTAGCTCGCGCCGAGGTTGCGCGGGTCGTAGCAGAACTGCACGCCGCCCTGATCGAGGCACTGGTACTCGGTCGGGTCGTCGTTGAGCACGGGGTCGGTCTCGTTCTCGCGACACTGCCCGGCGCCGGTGCACGCGGGCGCGCACGTCTTGCTCTGGATGGTCGCCGTGTTGCCGAAGACGTCGACGTTCTGGCTGTCGGTGATGAGGACGCTCCCGGCGGGGCAGGTCGTCATCGCCGCGAAGTCGCCGAAGACCGCGCTGTCGCAGATGAGCGCCGCGCCGTTGCAGGTCGTCGCCATGAGCGAGCAGAAGCCGTTCGCGAAGTAGGTCGCCGTCGCGAGCCCACCCGCGTAGCTGCGCAGGCACGCGAGCGCCGCACCGGGCCAGCTCGGGGGGACCTCGCTGCAGCCGACGATCGTGCCGGCCGCCGGCTTCGGCACGCCGACCTGCTCGCAGTCCGTGCCCGTGCAGCTGCAGTCGCCGCCGATCCACTCGAGCCCGGCCGCCGAGCCGCCGGTGCCCGTGGTGGTGGTGGTGGTGGTCGTGGTCGTCGTCGTCGTCGTCGGGTTGTCGGTACTGCCGTCGTCGCCGCACGCGGCAAAGGACAGGACGAGCGCCGTGCACACGGCCGCGCCGGCGGGGGCTAGGAGAGTCGAGAATCGCATGTCGATGGGTCCTTGGTTCGGGTGCGAGCGGGTCCCGCGCGCGCTGCGTCGGGCCGGGCCTCCGCGACATCTACACTGGCCCGCTCGACGAGAGAAGCGCGCCGCGGCGTCGGTGAGTCACCGAAGCGTGCGAAATCGCACGCTTCTTCCGGGACGCCGCAGCTCGACCCCTCACGGCGCGGGCGCGGCGCCCGGCGCCCACACGGGCGCGAGCACGCGGTGGGCGTGCACGGGACCGTGGTTCTTCAGCGTGCGCACCCCGGCGTCCTCGAGCGGCACGGCGCCCGCGAGCCGCGCCGCCGTGAGCTCACCGACGAGGATCTCCCCGGGCACGGCCTGGCCCTGCAGGCGCGAGCCGACGTTGACGGTGTCGCCGAGGACCGTGTACTCGAGCCGGCGCCTCGAGCCGACGCTGCCGGCCAGCAGCCACCCGGTGTTGATGCCCACGGTGATGGCGAGCGGCTCGCCCGTCTCGTAGCCGATGCGGGCGATCGCGTCGCGCATCGCGACGGCGCAGCGCACGGCCTCGAGCTCCGCATTGCCCTGCGGGAAGGGCGCGCCGAAGAGCGCCATCACGCAGTCGCCGATGAACTTGTCGAGCGTGCCCTCGTGATCGAGCACCGCCTGGGCGCCGGCGTCGAGCCAGCGGTTGAGCAGCGTCAGCAGGCGCGCCGGCTCACCGCGCAGCCGCTCGGAGAGCTTCGTGTACCCGACGAGGTCCGCGAAGAGCACGGTCGCCTCGAGCTGCTTCGGCATGGCCACGAGCTCGTCGCCACCGTTCAGGATGAGCTCGGCCACCGCCGGCGAGAAGTAGCGGCGCAGCTGGTCGAAGCGCAGCTGCTCGTGGGCGCTCTGCAGGCGGGCGTCGAGCGCGTCGAAGGCCCCCGCGGCGTGGGCCGCGAGCAGACCCAGGGTGTGGGCGTGCGCACCCGTCAAGGGCGGCTCGCCGATGATGGCGTCGGCGTACAGCACGAACTGCCGGCCGTCGTGCGGGCGGATGGCCGCCGCCATCGCCGAGTGGGCACCGGCGAGGATGATGCTCTTGGAGAGGTTGGTGCGCCCCTCGGTGAAGTAGGCGACGCCGCGTGCGAGCGCCTCGTTCACCGCCGTGCGCGACACGAAGCGCGCATCGTAGAGGGGGCGCACGTCGAAGCGCGCGCCCTTGTAGAGGCCGAGCGTCCGGAAGCGCTCGCCCCCCTCGACGATCTCGAGCAGCGCGACGCGCGAGGCCCGGAGCGAGTCGCCGACGGCGCGCGTGAGCTGGAGCCCGATCTCCTCGTAGCTCGAGGCCTGGTAGACGCGGGTCACGATGGGCAGGAGATCCACGACCTCCTGGGTCTGGTCGAGCGGCACCTGGCTCGGGACGAGCCCGCCCCCGGTGGACGCGAGGTCGGTCGCCGGCGCGCCGATGTGCCCGGCGTCGATGGCCACGCGCAGCATGACCGACCCGCCGAGCACGAGCTCGTCGCCGTCGCGGAGCAGCGTCGCGTCGCGCAGCACCGCGCCGTCGCGGCGCGTGCCGTTGCAGCTGCCCTCGTCGCGGACCCAGAGGTCGTCGCCGCGCCACAGAAACTCGGCGTGGCGCTTCGACACGGTGGGGGCCGTGAGCAACAGGCCGGCGTCCGGGGCCCGGCCCGCGCGCAGGCCGGTGCGCGGCACCAACACCTGGCGGCGGGGCATGCCGGGCTCGATCACGTCGAGCACCGCGCGCGCCGACAGGGGCGCTCCGCCGGCCGGGGTGTCGTGGAGACCGATCTGCGTGGGCATGACGGGTCGCTGGCTCCGCTCGAGCTCGCTGCACGTCGCATGCCGGGTGGCCCCGGCGCGAGGGGCGCGGGGCGCCTGGTGGGGTCGCCCGCCGAGACCCGCGGTCGAGCCGCACGGCGCAGCGCCGACGGCGCAAGCCGTGCGTCGCGCCGCAGCGCTTTCGCAGCTCGAGGCCGGCGTGGACGGGCGTGGACGTGGCGCGGGAGCTACCCCGGGGCGGCGGTGGTATGGGTCGGGGGCCGGCGACGGTCGCGCCGAGCGCGGCAGCGACGCTCCCGGCAGCGAGGCGAGCCATGGCGAAGAACGAAGACAACGCCCTCGATCCCGACGCCCTGCCCGAGGTCGGGCGCTACTGGAAGTACCGCCGCCGAACCAGCGGCACGCTGCTCGTGCTCCTCGGGGCGCTCGTGCTCCTCTTCGTGTTTCGCCGCCCGGGAGTCTGGGGCGACGGCACCATCGCGGGTGTGGTGCACGACGGCGCCCTCGTCGTGCTCTTCCTGGGCTCGATCCTCGCGTTCGTGTGGAACGGCCGCATGTCGGAGCGGCGCGGCTTTCTCCTCGGCAAGTTCGGCCGCCCCCCGAGCGCCTGGCCGACCCCGAGGAGGCAACCGAAACCCCTGCCCAAGCCCAAGGCGCTCTGAGCGGAGGGCCGGCCACGCATGCGCTTGCCCACGCCGCGGAGGTCGGCCGCGGTCGACGACAGCGGCGCCCGGAGCCCAGAGCCCCGACACCTCGCGCCGCGGCGACGCGCGCGCTAGGCTCCCCGGGATGCTGGTGCGACTGGGGATCGGCGCCGCGCTCGGGGCGCTCGTGGCGGCCTGCGGCGGCGGCTCGACGGACGGCGCCGGCGCGGCGAGCTCGGTACCGCCTACCGAGCCCGACCCCGCGTTCCTGCCCACGGTGACGGGCTCGTGCCCGAGCTTCGCACCGGGCTCCAACACCTTCTCGGCCGCGGGCACGGCGCCGCGCGAGACGCTCGTGTGGGCGACCGCCGGGGCGGGCGACGGCCCGCTCGTGTTCTTCTGGCACGGCGCAGGCGGCTCGCCGGACGAGGCGCCCTACGTGCTCGGCGACGACGCGCTCGCCGCCATCCTCGACGCCGGTGGCGTGGTGGTGGCGCCGTACCACGACCCCGGCGCCGGCGATCTACCCTGGTACCTCGCGCTCGGCGGCCAGTTCGACCAGGACCTGCGGGTCGCCGACGAGGTGCTGGCGTGCGCACGCGCCACGCGGGGCGTCGACCTCCGCCACGTGCACTCGGTCGGCTTCAGCGCGGGCGCCATGCACACCGAGCAGTTCGCGGCGCGGCGCTCGGGCTACCTCGCGAGCGTCGTCGCCTACTCGGGCGCCCAGATCGGCGTCCCCCCCATCCAGGACCCGCGCAACCGCTACCCGGCGCTCCTCTTCGTGGGCGGCCCGTCCGACGTCGTGGGCGTGAGCTTCGCCGCGGCCACCGCCTCCTACCGGCAATGGCTCACGGCCGAGGGTCACTTCTCCGTGCTCTGCGACCACGGGCTCGGCCACACCGTGCCCACGGACGGGCGCGCGGGCGCCTGGCGGTTCCTCGCCGACCACCCCTTCGGCGCGAGCCCGGAGCCCTACCAAGGCGGGCTGCCAGCCGACTTCCCGAGCTACTGCGCCCTGTGAGCGCCGCGCGCACAGCGGCAGCTGCCCTCGGCGCCGCGCTCCTCGCGTGCCCGCTCGCGGCCCACGCCGGGCCGCCGGAGGCCCGCGCGGCGCTCGCGAAGCAGGCACCCGTCATCGACGGCAAGCTCGACGAGCCCGGCTGGCAGGACGCGGCCGAGGCGGACGGCTTCGTCGAGCGCCGGCCCCACCTGCGCGCGTCCCCGCCCGTCGCCACGCGCTTCCGCGTGCTCTACGACGCCGAGGCGCTGTACTTCGGCGTGCGCTGCGACGATCCCGAGCCGCCCCACGCCCACACACGCCTGCGCGACAGCTTCGCCATCTTCGAGGACGACGCGGTCACGGTGAAGCTCGATCCGGCGCACGACGAGCGCACCACGCTCGGCTTCGCCGTCAACCCACTCGGCGCGCGGCTCGACTACCGCGCCGTCAACGAGGGCGGCTTCGACCGGGCGTTCGACGCCGTGTGGCAGGCCGCCGCGGCACGCACCCCGCACGGCTGGAGCGCCGAGCTGCGCATTCCCTGGGCCGCGCTCGGCATCGATCCACACGAGCCACCGGCCTATCTCGGCCTCGACGTGTCGCGCGACCACGCGGCGCAGAACGCGACCTACGACTGGGTCCTTCTGCCCCCACCCTTCGGCCCTACCGCCGCGAGCCTGTACGGGCACCTCGTCGGCTTCGAGCGGGTGAGCGAGCTCGAGCTCGGCTCGAGCCTGCGCGTCACCGCGACGCCCTACGTGGTCGGCGGCTACCGCTCCGACGCCGACGGCGACACGTCGCTGTGGTCGGGCGGGGCCGACCTCCTGGCCGAGCTCGGCTCGCGCTGGAGGGCGCAGCTCACGCTCAACACCGACTTCGCCCAGGTCGATCTCGACGACCAGGTCGTGAACCTCGGCCGCTTCGATCTCTACCTGCCCGAGAAGCGCGCCTTTTTCCAGCGCGACGCCGAGCTCTACGAGTTCGGCCGCACGCAGTCGCTGCAGGCCTTCTACAGCCGCAAGATCGGCCTCTCGGACGCGGGCACCGTCATCCCCATCATGGGCGGCCTGAAGGTGCTCGGCAGGCCCGACGACGCGGTGCGCGTCGGGGTCATGCACATCGTGACGCGCCCGACCGACGACGCGCCCTGGACGAGCCACCTCGCCGCCCGCGGCCAGCTCGAGCTCGGTCACGGCTCGAACGCCGGGCTCATCACGACCTACCGCCAGTCGCTCGAGGACGAGGCCGATCACAACGCCGTCGTCGGCCTCGACGGCGCGTGGCGTGGCGACGGGACGCCGTTCGTGGTCGACAGCTTCGCGATGCTGTCGGCCACGGGCGCGCACGCCCCCTCGCTCGGCGCCGCGCACGCGGACCGGCTCGCGCCGGCCGCCGGCATCAGAGTCGGCTACCGCGACGAGCTCGTGTATCCGCGCGTGTCCTACGCCTACGTGCACCCCGATTTCCGCGCCGACACGGGCTTCGTGGAGCGCACCGACGTACAGCGAGCCGGCGCCGCGGTCGAGGTGGTGCCGCGCATCGGAGCGGCGGGCCTCGAGAAGCTGGTCCTCGGCAGCGAGGGCGAGATCGTCGCCGCGGCCACCGACGACCGGGTGCTCGACGGCGGCGTCGCCGGCTGGGCCGTCCTGCAGTGGAACGAGGGCTTCGCCGTGGGGCTCATCGGCTCCTGGCAGTCGGAGGACGTCGAGGAGAGCTTCACCGTGGGGCGCGAGACCGAGATCGCGGCCGGCGTCTACCGCGGCGCCCAGGCGCGCGCCTTCTTCGAGACGCCGGTCACCTACTGGCTGAGCGGCGGTGTCGAGGCCTTCCGGCGCACGTACTACGGCGGGCTGCTCGCCGGCGCGATCGGCTGGCTCGCGGCCCGGCCCGTGTCGCTCGTGCGCCTCGAGGCGAGCGTCGAGTACGGCCGCGCCCTGTTCGACGGGCCGCCCGACTTCAGCTCGCTGCTCGTCAACTCGCGTCTGTCGCTCGGCTTCACGACGGACCTCGGGGTCGACTTCTACGCGGGCTACAACCTGCTCGGCGAGCTCGTGCGCTGGCAGAGCCGGCTTCGCTGGACCTACCTCGAGGGCGCGGACTTCTTCCTCGTGCAGCAGCTCGACATCGACGACCGGACGGCGCGCCTCGCCGGCTCGTCCCTGGCCGTCAAGTCGAGCTTCCGACTCTTCTAGGAGGCTCGGCTCCGGCGTGACGTGGCTCCAGGCTTCGGTCT
>JADLAB010000050.1 GCA_020848455.1 Polyangiaceae bacterium | reverse complement strand
CGGGACCTCGTCCGTGCCGAGCGGGGCCCGGCGCAGCAGCGCCCAGCCGATGGCGACGGGCACGAGCACGAGGGCCGCGATCGCGGCCGTGTTGAGCGAGATCGCGACCGAGCTCGCGACACGCGTCGCGTGCTCCGCCACCGGCTCGTCGGCGACCTTCGAGCGGCGTCGCTTCAGGGCCGTGAACAGGCCGGTCACTGCGCCGAAGGCACCCGCCGTGATGAGCGCGACGGATGCGGCCTTGAGGGCTTTGACTGCACGCGACATGGCCGGCAGCCTACCACGGGCCGCGGCGCAGTCACGCCCCGAGCGGTCGCGTCTCGCCGACGTCGAGGACCCACAGCGCGGCCTCGTCCCGGCCGGCGCGGCGCCAGGCCGCGCGCGCGCGCTCGGGCGGCTCGCCGACGGGCTCGTCGGTGAGCTTGAAGGTGCCCCAGTGCATCGCCACGACGCGGCGCGCGCCGAGGGCCCCGGCCGCCGCCACCGCCTCCTCCGGGCAGATGTGCTGCGGCTCCATGAACCAGCGCGGCTCGTAGCTGCCGATGGGCAACAGGGCCCAGTCGATGGGGCCGAGGCGCGCGCGGATCGCGCCGAAGCCGTCGAACATCGCCGTGTCGCCCGAATGGTAGACCGTGCCCTCGGGGCCGCGCACCACGAAGCCGCCCCAGAGCGCGTCGTTGCGGTCCCACGGCCGGCGCATCGACCAGTGGCGGGCCGGCACGAGCGTCACCTCGAGCGGCCCGACCCGCAGGCTCTGCCACCAGTCGAGCTCGTCGACGTGCTCGGCGCCGGCCTCGGCGAGCGCGGCCGTGTTGCCGAGCGGCGCCACGAAGCGGAGCGGCGCGTCCCGCAGGCCCGCCCCCGCGTGCTCGTGCGCCTGCTTCGACAGGGCGGCGATCGAGCACGGGTCGAGATGGTCGCGGTGGTTGTGCGTCACGAGCACGAGATCGACCGGCGGCAGCGTCGCCCGCGTGAGGCCCGGCGGGGCGAGGCGCCCGAGCGGGCCGAGCCGGCCGAGGACGGGGTCGATCAGCACACGCACGCCGCCGAGCGTGAACAGGAACGACGCGTGGCCGATCCAGCACAGCGAGGCGGCCCGGCTCGCGAGCAGGGCGTGGTCCGGCTCGCGCCGCGGCGTCACGAAGCCGCCCGGATCGGTGCGGTTGCGGCCGGCCAGCCGGTCGACGAGCTTCCAGCGCAGCATGTCGAGCGCGCCGCGCGCCGGCACGGTGGCGCGAGCGTCGAAGCGACCCATCCGGCAGGGATGTACGCGCTCGCCCGGCCCCGGGCAAGGCGGTATACGGGGCGCCATGAGCGAGCCCATCACCGCACAGGCCGTCGTGGTGCGCGCCCCGGGCGCCCGCGCTCTTGTCGAGCCCATCGTGGTCGAGCCACCCGGGCCCGGCGAGGTCCGCGTGCGCGTGCTCGCGAGCGGCGTGTGCCACACCGATCTACACTGCCGGCAGGGCGAGTTCGGCCGGAGCTTTCCGTATCAGCTCGGCCACGAGGCGACCGCGATGGTCGAGTCGGTCGGGCCGGGCGTGCAGAGCCCCGCGGTCGGCGACGTCGTGGCGCTCGCGTGGCGCTCGCCCTGCGGCGTGTGTCGCTTCTGTGCCGCCGGACGCCTCGCGCACTGCGCGCGCCCCGTCACCGCCGAGCCGCGCATGCGCACCTCGGACGGCCTGCCGCTCGGCCGCGTGCTCGGGCTCGGGACCTTCGCGACCCACACCGTGGTCGCCGCGGCCCAGGCGATCCCGCTCCCGACCGGCCTCGGGCACGAGGCGAGCTGCCTCATCGGCTGCGCGGTCGCGACGGGCGTCGGCGCCGTGCTCCACGTCGCGCGCGTGCCCGTCGGCGCGAGCGTGGCGGTGATCGGCTGCGGCGCGGTCGGCCTCAGCGTCGTGCAGGGTGCGCGCCTGGCTCGCGCCGGCCGCATCATCGCGGTCGACCGCGTCGCCCGCAAGCTCGACTGGGCGCGGGGCTTCGGCGCGACCGACCTCGTGGACGCGTCCGAGCCCGAGCCCGTCGCGCGCGTGCGGGAGCTCGCGGGCGGGCGCGGCGTCGACTTCGCCTTCGAGGCCGTCGGCCTCTCCGAGACGCTCGGTCAGGCGCTCAAGGTCTGCGACCTCGGCGGTACCTCGGTGCTCATCGGCGTGCCGGCTCGCGCGGCAGAGCTCGCGCTGCCCATGGCCGACTTCTTTTACGCGCGCCGCTCGCTCGTCGCGACGTCCTTCGGCGACTGCTTGCCGGCGCGCGACATCCCGCTCTTCGCGCGGCTCGCGCTCCGCGGCGAGCTCGACCTCGACGGCATGGTCACCGAGCGCATCGCCCTCGGGGACGTCGAGCCCGCGTTCGAGGCGATGCGCGCGGGGCGCGTGGTGCGAAGCGTCATCACCATGTAGGTGCCGGAAGCGGCACGAGCAGAAGCACGCCGTCACCGAGCCCCGGAGCGTGACACGGCGGGCTCCCCGTGGCCCATGGCCGGCGGTCCGAGCCTCGGCCTCCGGGGCGTTTTTCCCCGTTGCACGGCGCTCGGGTTTCAACTACAGGGGAAAGCCCCTCCACACTTAGGGGCGCAGCCAGCTCTGCGCCCTCTTTTCGGGCCATTAGCTCAATTGGTAGAGCAGTGGACTCTTAATCCATTGGCTGAAGGTTCAAGTCCTTCATGGCCCACCGAGACGGAGGAGGCGCGGCAGGTGCTGGCGGGCGTGGGCACGCCCCTACCGGGGACGCGCCGTGCCCCTCGCGCACTTTCCGCACGGCCGGGCGGCCCGACCGGGAAGCATCGGGCGAGGGCGCGTGTTGCCCCTCCCGGGTGCGGCCGTCCGCTGCCCTCGGTGCCGCGCTGCGTCGTGCGTCGCGGTAGCCCCCTCGGGACGCGCTCAAACGCCTTGGTATCCGCCGAAACCGAGCTACAGTGTCACATCCTTGGCGCCGGCAGACCCCGCGCCACGAGGTGAAGGGATCCATGAAGAACGGTACCGTCATTGCTGGGTTCATCGTGTCGTTCCTTGCGGGAATGGCGCTCATGTGGGGAGTGGACAAGAGCTCGGGCGCGCCCCGCGCGACCAAGGACCAGCCGTCGTCGGGCGCGATCGGCGCGGCCAAGGGTGGCGTGGCCGAGGCCGACGGCGCCAACTACGGCAGCGCCAAGCCCGGTGCCGTGCGCGTCGATCTCTACGTCATGTCGCAGTGCCCCTACGGCGTGCAGGCCGAGAACGGCTTCGCCGACGCCGTGGCGAAGCTCGGCGACGATCTCGACTTCCGCGTCGACTTCATCGGCGACAAGACGCCGTCGGGCGACCTCAGCTCGATGCACGGGCCGAAGGAGGTCAAGGGCGACATGGTGCAGGTGTGCGCCCAGAAGTACGCCCCGACCAAGTGGTTCCAGATGGTCTTGTGCCAGAACAAGAACATGCGCGAGGTCGACACGAACTGGGAAGCCTGCGCCACCGAGGGTGGCCTGCCGGTCGACAAGCTGCGCGCCTGCCTCGACGGCGAAGAGGGCAAGAGCCTGCTCGCGGAGTCCTTCGGTCGCTCGAAGGCCCGCGGCGCGTCCGGCAGCCCCACGATCTACGTCGGCGGCCAGAAGTACAGCGGCGGGCGCCGCGGCAACGACTTCTTCCGCGCGATCTGCAACGCGTACACGGGTGACAAGCCCGCGGCCTGCGCGAGCATCCCGGAGTCGCCGAAGGTCAACGTCACCATCCTCAGCGACAAGCGCTGCGCCGAGTGCGACACCCGTCGCATGGAAGGCCAGCTCAAGAGCGCCGTCGCCAACCCGGTGATGAAGACGCTCGACTACAGCGACGCCGAGGGCAAGAAGCTCTTCGCCGACGCCAAGCCCGGCATGCTGCCGGTCGCGATCTTCGACGCCACGCTCGACGCCGACAAGGAAGCCGCGACCGCGCTCGCGCGCAGCATCAAGGCCTCGGGCAGCTACAAGATCCTGTCGATGGGCGGCGCCTGGAACCCGCAGTGCGCCGACGACAAGGGCTGCGAGCTCGAGGAGTGCAAGGCGACCCTGCAATGCAAGGCGGAGGAGCCGGGCAAGCTCGACGTGTTCGTGATGTCGCAGTGCCCCTTCGGCGTGAAGGGCCTCGACGCGCTGCAGGAAGTCACCAAGAACTTCGGCGGCAAGGTGCAGCTCGCCATCCACTTCATCGGCGACGGCGACGCCAAGGCCTTGAAGTCGATGCACGGCCAGGCCGAGGTCGACGAGGACATCCGCGAGGTCTGTGCCATCGAGCACTACGGCAAGGATCTCAAGTACATGGACTACATCTGGTGCCGTAACAAGTCGATCAAGGACCCGAACTGGCAGGCGTGCACCGGCGACAAGACCGGCATCGACGCCGAGGTCATCAAGAAGTGCTCCGAGGGCGACGAAGGCAAGGAGCTGCTCGCCAAGTCCTTCGCCTACTCGAAGATGATGGGCATCGGCGCGAGCCCGACCTGGCTCGCGAACGGCAAGTACAAGTTCTCGGGCGTCGATCCCGAGTCGATCAAGACCCAGTTCTGCGCCCACAACAAGTGGGACGGCTGCGAGAACAAGCTCTCCGGCCCGCAGAACGCCGGCGCGGCCCAGCCCGCGGGCTGCGGCGGCTGAGCTCGTCGTAGACCGGTCGTGTGAGGGGCGCGCCTGCGCGCCCCGGCAAGAGGGCGGTGCCCGTGAGGGTGCCGCCCTTTCGCATTTCCATGCGGTGCGCGGGTACGATGGCCGCATGCGGTCGGCCTTCGTCAAGACGCTCCTCGGGGTGTGCGTGGCCTTCGTGGCCGTGTTCGCGGTCGAGTTCTTGGTCGAGTGGTGGCGCCTCGACACGCCCGGGCTCGAGAAGCTCAGCTGGTCCGAGAGCAACCTGCCGAAGCTCGTCGACACGCTGAGCCCGATGGCGCGCGCCTACAACAACATCCTGGCGATGCTGCTCGCCACCATCGGCCTCGCCATCCCGCTCACGGCGAACATGCACACGCCGAAGCTCATCGACATGTTCCTCCGGGATCGGTTGAACCAGGCGATGCTGCTCGTCATGGCCTTCGGCGCGGCCAACGTCTTGTTCGTCTCGTACATGATCGGTCCGGGCTTCGCGCCCATGTGGGCGTACCGCTTCGCGGTGTACTTCGCGCTGCTCGGCTGGGCGCTGCTCATCCCGTACTTCTTCTACGTGGTGCGCTTCCTCGACCCGACGAACATCCTCGTGCGCCTGAAGCAGGAGACGAGCCGGCTGCTCGACCGCGTCAAGCGCGGCGACGTCGACCTCGAGCGCCAGCAGACGCTGGTGCACGAGCGCATCTTCCAGATTGGCACGATCGTGCTGAAATCGCTCGACCGCGCCGACCGCGGCGTCGCGCTCGAGGGCGTCTGGACGCTGAAGAAGCTCATCGACTACCACGGCGAAGAGAAGCGCGCGCTCCCCGACGCCTGGTTCAAGGTCGACCGCGGCGACTTCGTCGGCCTGTCGGCCGAGGCGATCGAGCTCCTGAACGAGGACCGGACCTGGTTCGAGATGAAGGCGCTGAACCAGCTTTTTTACGCGTACCAGAGCGCCCTCGCCAAGACGAGCGACGTCGTGTCGAGCATCTCCGACGCCGTCCGCGCGGTGGCCGTCAACCACGCGCGGCTCGGCGACACGCGCGCGCTCGATCTCGACATCCGCTACTTCAACACCTTCCTCCGGGAGTCGATCAAGAAGAAGGACGTCCACAGCATCTACGACGTGTTCTACGAGTACCGCCTGCTGGCGCGCGATCTCGCCGACCACCCGGACAAGCAGCGCGACATCGCACGGCACGTGCGGCACTACGGCGCCCTCGCGCAGGGGGCGGGCTTCCCCTTCGTGCAGCAGCTGGCCGCCTTCGAGCTCGGCTACATGGCGCGCCGCGCCTACGAGGTCGACAGCCCCGCCGCGGCCGACCTCCTGCACGAGGCGGTCGCGGTCCCGCACGAGGAGAAGGGCACGGTCGTGCCGCTCGTCCTGAAGGCCAAGGTGCTGCTCGGTGGCTTCTTCCTGCAGCACGGCCGCGCGGCCGAGGCCGAGCTCGTGCGGCGCGATCTCGCGCGCGTGGCGCCCGCGCGGCTGCTCGAGGCGGAGCGCGATCTGCTGTCGGCCGAGCGCTGCTTCTTCGAGGTCACCAACCGGCAGGAGAACCTCGAGTACGTGCGCCCCGAGCGGCGCGAGCACGTGCAGGCCTTCGTCAAGCGCCTGTGCGCCGGCGCGGCCGACGCGTCCGGGTCCACCACGGCGCCCGACAGCGGCGCGGTGTAGGTCTTCGACCCGCGGCTACTCGGCCGGGGCGCCGAGCTCCGCGGCGTGGGCACGCGCCCAGGCGACCATGAGCTCGTGGCTCGGGGCGTCCCAGGCGGCGCGCACGCTGGCGCGCACCACCTCGAGCCAGGCGAGCTTGCGCTCGCCCGCGGCGCTCGTGCCGACGTCCACGGTGCCGCCGTTCTTGCGGTACTGCTCGCGCGTCGTCGACTGCAGGCGCGCGTAGCGCATCGCCTCGCGCGGTGGCGCGTGGAGGGCGGCGGCGATGGCGGCGTCGGTGGGCTGGCCGCCCTTGCCGTTGTCGAAGCCCTCGACCTTGACGGTCACGCCGTCGCGGAAGGCGTAGCCCTCCACGCCGGGCTCGGTGGGGTCGAGATCCTCGAGGACGACGCCCGCCACGGGAAAGAGATAGCTCGACACGAGCTCCACGTGGCGCCGCAGCTTCTCGGCGCAGGTCGCGAGCTCGGCCGCACCGACGGTGCGGCACGCCCCGACGATCCAGCGCGCGATGCGCGCCGGGCCCACGTCGAGGAGCTCGACCTCCGCCGTGACGCCGCCGATGGCGTAGCGACAGCGCCGCACCGGGTAGCCCTCCCAGCCCGCGCGCTCGGCCCGGCGGCAGCGCCCGGGGTGTCCGTAGCGCGCCGCGATGCGGCCGGCGACGTCCGCGGTGAGCTCTGCCGTGGCGTCGACGGGCGGATCGGCCCGCAGCTCGGTCGCGAGGCCGGTGAGGCCCGCCGCGCCGACGAGCGCGAAGAGGGACGCGTGGCGCTTCGGCATCGGTCGCCATGCTAGCCCGTTCCGCGCGGGGACGCATTGACAGCCCTGCCACGAGGGCGCTCTGATGGGGCCGTGCGCCCGCGCCGTTCCTTGCTGCTCGCCCTCTTCGCCGTGACCGGTTGCCAGGCCATCTCGGGGGCCAGCGACCTCCGCACCGGGACCCCCACCGGCACCACGACGACCAGCGGGACGGGTGGGGTCGGGGGCCAGGGCCTCGAGCTCGCCGAGTACGGCGCCACGATCGCCGAGTGCGTGTACCCGAGCCAGCCGGACCCGGCCCAGTGCGAGCAGTCGGTCGGCTTCGGGCGCATGGTCATCGACACCGGGACGCCGATCGGCCCGGTGAACGCCTACGTCGCCTTCCGCACCGACGCGGCCTTCGCGGGCGGCTCGGTGGTCGGCGTCGAGCTGCGCCTCGTCGCCGCGTCGGAGCCGGAGGCCGACGGCCCCGCCTCGGGCGAGGTCTTCGAGGTCGAGCCCTTCACCGTGCCGAGCCTCGACCTGCAGGTCCCGCAGCCGCTCGGGCTCAGGCTCGCCCCGGATCAGGGCGCCGTGCACCCCGGCGACACCGCAGCCTGGGCCCTGCCGGCTGGTCTCGTCGGGCCCGACACGGACGTGTTCCTCGGGATCTTTCCGGGGTCGAACGACGGCGTGCGGTACTGGAACGGGGACGGCGCCGTGCCGCCGAGGCTCGTCGTCTACTGGCACTGAAGGAGCGCAGTCCCCGCGACGCTCGCTGCCAGGGCGAGCGTCGAGTGGGACCCACGACCGAAGACCGACCACCGAGGACACCTCCGATGCTCGCCATGGTCCTCGATGCGCCGCACCAGCCCCTGCGGCTCGAGGAGCGCCCGACGCCGGAGCCGGGGCCGGGCGAGGTGCTGCTCGCCGTGCGAGCCTGCGCCGTGTGCCGCACCGATCTGCACCTCGTCGACGGTGAGCTCCCGCTGGCGCGGCGACCGATCGTGCCGGGCCACCAGATCGTGGGTGTCGTCGCGGCGGTCGGGCCCGGAGTGCCGGGCGTCGCCGTCGGCGCGCGCGTCGGCGTCCCGTGGCTCGGGGCCACCTGCGGGCGCTGCCGCTACTGTGCGAGCGGCCGCGAGAACCTGTGCGGCGCGGCGCGCTTCACCGGCCTCGACCGGGACGGCGGCTTCGCCAGCCACGCCGTCGCCGACGCGCGCTTCTGTCTGCCCGTTCCCGACGACTATGGCGACGTGCAGGCGGCACCGCTGCTCTGCGGCGGGCTCATCGGCTACCGCGCCTACCGCCTGTGCGGCGACGCCGAGCGGCTCGGGATCTACGGCTTCGGCGCCGCGGCGCACATCGTCGCGCAGATCGCCGTGCACGAGGGCCGCCGGCTCTTCGCCTTCAGCCGTCCGGGCGATCTGGAGGCGCAGGCCTTCGCGCGCTCGCTCGGCGCCGAGTGGGCGGGCGGCTCGGACGAGCCCGCGCCCGAGGAGCTCGACGCGGCGATTCTCTTCGCTCCGCGGGGCGAGCTCGTGCCGACGGCGCTCCGCGCGGTGGCGCGCGGCGGAGTCGTCGTCGCGGGAGGCATCCACATGAGCGACATCCCGTCGTTCCCGTACGAGATCCTCTGGGGCGAGCGCACGCTCCGCTCGGTCGCCAACCTGACGCGCCAGGACGGCGTCGAGCTGCTCGCGCTCGCCCCGCGCGTGCCCGTGCGCACCCACACGCACGCGTACCCGCTCGAGGCCGCGGACCAGGCGCTCGCCGATCTCCGGGCCGGGCGCTTCACGGGCGCGGCCGTCCTGCGGATCGGCTGACCGCGTCAGAAGTGGAACGCCATGTTCGCCTCGCCGTAACCGACGATGCCGCTCGTGCTCTGGCTCGTGCCGAGGTCGCTGCAGTAGCTCGGCGGCGTCCCGCCCGTGCACTCCGACGGCAGGTCGCTACCCTCGAGGGCGGCGCGTGACAGCGCGAGGCCCTGCAGGCCGCCGAGGACGCCCACGGACATGAACGGCACGACGAGGTAGTGGACGCCCATGTGGAGGCCGATCGAGTAGCCCCCGAGGCTCATGTTGCTCTCCGGGGTGGTCGCGAAGCTGAGGCTCGAGGCCTTGAAGTAGCCCATGTCGAAGCCGATCTCGGGGATGATCGACTCGATCGCCGGCCGGTAGGCGAGACCGGCACCCACCGTGAACGGCTTCCAGTCGGGCAGAAAGCCGTAGCGGAACAGGCCGTACACGAACAGCCCCTCGGTCGCCTGCAGGCCGAGGCGCACGCGCAGCTCGGCGCCGCTCTCGCCCTCGAGCAGGCCGGTCGTGCCGAAGGTGTAGGGGCCGAACACCTTCGGGGAGTCCAGGTCCTTCTGGAGGCGGTTGAACATGTAGCCGACGCCGAGGTCCATCGCGACGAGGGTCCCGGCGAGCGCGCTCGGGGGGCTCGCGGTGGCGTTCGCGTCGCCGGAGCTCGAGTCGCCCGAGCCCGCGGAGCTCGTGGTGGACGGGGCGGAGTCGATGATCTCCTGGTAGGGCGCGTAGATCTGCTCGAACTCGGCCTTGTAGGCCTTCTTCTGCTCGGCCGAGACGATGTCCTCGTCGCGCTTCAGGAGCTTGTCGAGCTTGG
>JADLAB010000049.1 GCA_020848455.1 Polyangiaceae bacterium | reverse complement strand
CTCCATGGGCCATCATGGCGCGCGTGATGCCCCTGCCGATGCCCGAGCCGCCGCCGGTCACGAAGGCCACCTTGCCGGCGAGGATGTCGTTCCTGAAGACGCTGCTCATGGGCCGCCAGCATCGCGCCCACGCCCGGCCGCCTGCAAGCGCCGCGGTGCGCTGACCTGGAAGCCTGAGCCATGCGACGACTCGTCCACGCCATGACCGGTCTCGAGGTCGCGATCGCCGTCGCGGCGATCGTCGTGCTCTTCGCGCTCTACGAGGCCATCCTGCGCCGCTTGCCCCGACTCCGCGTCGAGCGCCCGCTCGCCGCGCCGTGCCCTCCGCTCGTGGCGCTCGACGCGGTGGAGAGCTACCTCGCCGGTGTCGGCTACGAGATGCGCGAGGCCGAGTCCTCGCGGCGCCTGTTCCAGCACCCGGGCGCGCTCGTGTCGCTGCGGGCCATCGAGGCCGGGCACCGCCTCCGCGTGACGGCCACCGGCCCGAGCCTCGTCGTCGAGGTGCTGGGCGTGGCGCGCGTCTCGTCGCGGGACCGCGAGTCGTTCCGCCACCGCATCGACGCGATGGCGCGTGCGGTCGAGGACGCTGCGCGTGCTGCCGAGGCCGCGGAGGCGCAGGCGGTCGCGCTCGAGCGTGCGCCGCAGGTGGTGCGCGTCCACGAGCGCACGGTGGAGCGCCAGATCGTGGTGGCGCGCTGCAAGTTCTGCAGCGCGCTCACGCCCGTCGACGCGAAGAAGTGCGACAACTGCGGCGCCGTGCCGTTCCTGTGAGGTGCCTCGGGCTCTCGGTCCTCGGCCTCGGACCCGGCGCCGGCCGCTGCAGCGACGCGGCCTCGCGGGCACGGCCGCGTCGGCAGCCCGCTGGATCGTTTGCCGCGCTCGTCCGTCCAACGGCGAGCCGTTCCGGACGCTCCGTCCAGGTTGGTGTGCCGCGCCCGACCCGAGCGGCCGTTGTCGCGCGCCGCGCGGGCTGTGGGACCGACAGCCCACCCGGCGTGCGTGCGAGGTGGCGCCATGGCGACGATGCTCGAGCTCGCTCCCGGGACCGTGTTCGGTGGGGACTTCCGTGTCGTGAGGTTGCTCGGGGAGGGCGGCATGGGGGCCGTCTACCTCGCCGTACAAGAGAGCACCTCGACCCCGCGCGCTCTGAAGCTCATGCAGCGCGAGCTCGTCGCGGACCCTCAGATGCGCGAGCGCTTCGAGCAGGAGGCCCGCCTCGGCTCGCGCATCGAGAGCGACCACGTGGTGCAGGTCGTCGCCGCCGGCGTCCACCCCGAGAGCGGCGTGCCATGGATCGCGATGGAGCTGCTGCGCGGCCTGCCGCTCGACGCCTACCTCGGCGAGCGCGGGCGCCTTGTGCCCGGCGAGGTGCGCTACCTGTTCGAGCAGCTGTGTCACGCGCTCGGCGCGGCGCATGCGCGCGGCGTCGTGCACCGCGATCTCAAGCCGGCGAACGTGTTCCTCACCGCGCCGCGCGTGGTGGGGCTCGCCTACGTGGTCAAGGTGCTCGACTTCGGTATCGCCAAGGTGCTCGCCGAGGCGAAGACGACGCGCACGGCCGCCATGGGGACGCCGCTGTACATGGCGCCCGAGCAGTACCACGTCGGCACGATCACGCCGGCGACCGACGTCTGGGCGCTCGGGCTCATCGCCTTCGAGCTGCTCGCGGGCCGGAGCTACTGGAAGGCGGCAGCGGGTCCGGACGCGACGCCCGCGAAGCTCATGTACGAGACGTGCATGGGCGAGCTCGGGCCGGCCTCGGCGCGGGCGGGCGAGCTCGGCCTCGAGGCGGTCCTGCCCGAGGGCTTCGACGCGTGGTTCGAGCGTGCAGTGTGCCGCGAGCCCGCGGGGCGTTTCGCGACGGCGCGGGCCGCCTGCGAGGCCCTCGCCCCGATCCTCGGGGCCGCGGAGGCGCCGCGCGAGGCCCTGCGCGTGCCGGCCCTCGGGCTCGCGGAGCTCGACGGCGCGGAGGCGGGCGCACCGGATGGACCCGGTGCGACCGAGCGGGCGTCGAGCGGCACCGTGGCCTCGGGTCCGGGCACGGCCCTGCGCGGGCCGGCCACCGAGCGCGGCCGCACCGAGCCCGGCTCGACCGAGCGCACGGCGCGGAGCTTCACGCGCACGCCGACCCCGAGCTCGGGCGGGATCCCGCGCGCCCGGCGCCGCCTGCCCACCCTCGTCGCAGCCGGAGCGGTGGCCGCGGTCGTGGCCGTCGCCTTCGCGGCGACGCGCCACGCGACGTGGCGAGGCGAGACGAGCGCAGTCGCGGCGCCCGAGCTCGCGGGCGACGTGGGCGCGGTGGTCGAGGCCGCGCCCGGCGCCTCCGCCGGAGCTCCGGCGGTCGCCGAGCCCGGCGCGCGCTTCTCGGCCGACGGCACGGTCGCCGTCGAGGGCCGGCTCGGGATCGCCGCCGGGCCCCCCGGCGAGCGCGCCGACACCTACGTGATGCTCGAGCTGCGCGGCAAGGACGTGGCGCCGACGGCGCGCGCCAAGGTGCACCTCTCGCTCGTCATCGATCGCTCGGGGTCGATGGGCGGCGAGCGCCTCCGGAACGCCGTCGCGGCCGCCGTCGGCGCCGTGGGGCGCCTCCAGAACGGCGACATGGTGTCGGTCACGGCCTTCGACACGCAGACCCAGCGCGTGGTCGCGCCCACGGTGCTCGGCGACGACAGCCGGCCCCGGGTGGTGGAGGCGATCCAGCGGCTGTGGATCGGGGGCGACACCTGCATCTCGTGCGGCCTCGAGGCGGCGCTCGCCGATCTCGCGAGCGCCACGGGCTACGTGGGCCGCATCCTGCTCCTCAGCGACGGCGCCGCGAACGTGGGCGTCGTCGACGAGGCGGGCATGAGCAAGCTGGGGCAACGCGCGCAGAGCGGCGAGGTGAGCATCACCACCATCGGCCTCGGTGCCGACTACAACGAGCGCATCCTCACCGCGATCGCGCGCGAGTCGAACGGCCGGCACTACTACGCCGAGAGCGAGCTCGCGCTCGGGCGCATCTTCGACACCGAGGCCGTGGCGCTCGGCGGCGTCGTCGCCACGAACGGCGTCGCGCGCATCGAGCTCGCGCCGGGCGTCGAGCTCGGCGAGGTGTACGACCGCGCCTTCAGCGTCGAGGGCTCGGCGGTCCTCGTCCCGCTCGGCCCCTTCCCGCGGGGCGAGGTGAAGACCGTGCTCCTGCGCGTCTCGGTCGTGGCGCCGCGCGCTCCGCGGGCTCCCGTCGCGCGCGTCACGGTGAGCTACCGCGACCAGCTCGGCGATCACGCCGGTGAGACCGAGGGCGCGCTCGCGCTCGCCGTCGCGCCCGGCGCGAGCCGCGACGCGACCGACCCGACCGTGGACGCGCGCGTCGGCCGCAGCGAGACGGCCACGAGCCTCGTGAAGGCGAACGCCCTGTTCGCGGCGGGCAAGGTCGCCGACGCCGATGCCGTGCTCGCGGCGCAGCAAGCGCGCCTGGCGGCGCGTCGGGCCGACTGGGTGCGGCGCGACGTCCGCCCCGAGCCCGCGCTCGGCGCGGATCTCGACGGCCAGGAGAAGCGCGTATCGGCGGCGCGCGCCCAGTACCGCGCGATCGCGGCCTCCAGGCCGAGCCCCGTCGCCGCGCGGAGCGTCGAGGCGCGCAAGGCCGCGCGCGGCTACGCGATGGACGCCTTCGACAGCACGCGCTGAGGACGGCGTTCCGTTCCGTTGGCCAGGGGCCGTCCGGCCCACTATCTTGGGCCCGATGCGGGGTCTCGGGGCACTCGGTGCGGCACTGGTGGCGCTCGTCGCCGCGCCGCGCCTCGCGCGCGCGCAGGACGAGGGAGGCTACGCCCTCGACCACTTCGAGCTCACGCCTGCCGGCGACGTGTTCTGGGGAGTGCCGTCGCCCTTCGCGAGCGGTCATGTCGCGCCGCGGGGCTACCTCGCCTTCGACTACGAGCACCGCCCGATCCGCGTCGTGCTGCGCGACGCGGCCGGCAACCCGGTCGGCGGCGAGCTCGCCGTCGTGAGCGGGCAGGGGAGCCTGCACGCAGACTTCTCGCTGGCGTTCTTCGACCGGCTGCTCGTCTCGCTCCACCTGCCGGTCGCGGTTCTCGATCGCGGTGACGACCCGGGGACGCCCGGCGTGAGCTACACGGCCCTTTCGGCCCCGCGCGCCGGCGATCTGCGCATCGGCGCGCGCGGGCGGCTCTTCGGCGACGAGGCTTCGCCGTTCCAGCTCGGGGTCGACGGTCTGCTGTTCGCGCCGACCGGCAGCCGCGAGCAGTACTTCGGCGAGGGCGTCGTGCGCGGCGTCTTCGACCTGTCGCTCGGCGGGCGCGTGGGCGGCAAGAGCGCGGCCTTCGTGTACACCGCCTCGGGCGGCGTCGAGCTCCGCGCCTCGGAGCGCGGGCACGCGGCGCGCTACGGGGTCGGCGTCGGGCTCCTCGCGCTCGAGGACGTGCTGCAGCTCGACGCCGAGCTCGTCGGTGTGAGCGCCTTCCGCCCGAGCGCCGGCGTGCCGCTCTCGACCGAGCCGGTCACGGTGGCCGACACGACCGCGGGGACGAACCTCGAGCTCGCCTTCGGCGCCAAGGTGCGGGTGCTCGGAGGCCTGACCTTCGGCGCGGCCGCCGGCCCCGGCCTGCTCAGCGCGGTCGGCACGCCCATCTTCCGCGCGCTCGGGATGGTCGGCTGGGCGCCGCTCGCCGAGCCGGTCGACGAGGAGCCGGGGCCCGTCGCCCCGAAGGACGGCGACGACGACGGCATCCCCGACGACTCGGATGCGTGCCCGAAGGTCGCGGGCCAGCCGAACACCGACCCGATGCTCGACGGCTGTCCGCCCGCCGACCGCGACGCCGACCTCATCCTCGACGTCGACGACGCCTGCCCCGCGACGGCGGGCGAGCGCAGCACCGACGCGACCAAGAACGGCTGCCCGCCCGACGGCGACGGCGACGGAGTCGCGGACGCGACCGACGCCTGTCCCGCGGCCCCGGGCGATCCGAGCGACGACCCCGCGAAGAACGGCTGCCCGGTCGACGGCGACGGCGACGGCATCGTCGACCGCAAGGACGCCTGCCCCGCGCAGGCGGGGCCGGAGAGCACGAACCCGAAGTGGCACGGTTGCCCGCCCGACGGCGACGGCGATGGCATCCTGCTCGCACAGGACGCCTGCCCCGCGGACAAGGGGTCGGCGAGCAAGGACCCGACGAAGAACGGTTGCCCGAAGCTCACGGCCGTGACCGAGGGCGAGATCCTCGCGCGGCAGCAGGTGCAGTTCGTCCCGTGGGGTCACACGCTTCGCGACACGCTCTCGCCGAAGAGCGACGCCTTGCTCGGGGAGGTGCGCGACGCGCTGCAGAGCCACCCCGAGATCGAGCTCGTCGAGGTACAGGGCCACACCGACGACACCGGCGAGGCGACGTACAACCGCTGGCTGTCGCAGCAGCGCGCCCTGGCCGTGCGCGACTGGCTCGTGCGCCACGGCGTGAAGCCCGAGCGGCTCCAGGCGCAGGGCTACGGCCCCGACAGGCCGATCGCCGACAACCGCGTGCGCACGGGGCGCGATCAGAACCGCCGCGTGCAGTTCGTCATCCTGCGCCGGCGCTGACGCGGGGCGACCTCTGCCACCTCGAATTTGTCCTTGCGGTGCCCTGCGCCCTAAGGTCCGTCGCTGTGCGGCGCGGCGCACGGGCGCCGCGACCCCGCCCCGTGCGCAGGCGCGGCGGCAAGAAAGGAACGCGGAGCGAGCCATGGACGAATGGATGGACCTCGAGCTTGTGGGTGAGGATGCGACGCCGGCCCGTGTGCGCCGCTTCACGCGCCGCGCCGTCGACATCGGCTGCGAGCTCGTGCTCGAGACGCACGACGAGGCGCGCAGCTGCAGCATGCGCGACCTCACGCCCTTCGGCGCCTTCATCGAGACCGAGGAGCTCCTGCCCGTCGGCGAACCGCTCGTCGTCTCCTTCTACCCGCCGGGGCGCCAGACCGAGATCAACCTGTTCGCCGCCGTGGCGCGTGTCGCCGACGACGGCCGGCCGGGCATGGCCCTGTCGTTCTCGGGGCTCACCGCCGAGGAGCACGCGCTGATCAGCCGCTCGCTCATCGGTGTCCCGCCGCCGCTGCGCACGCCGTCGATGCCGCGCGCCTGACCGACCTCGGCCACCTCGCCACACGGAGAAAGCGATGTACGAGCTACTCGAGTCCCTGCCGCACAGCCGCCGCTCCACCCGCCGTTCCGTCGACGTCCCGTGCGACGTCGTGTGCACCGACTCGGAAGAGCCGATGCCGCTCACCGCCACGGATCTGTCGGCCTACGGCATGTGGATCCCGACCTCCTTCCCCCTGCGTCCCGGTCAGCGGGTCGTGCTCTCCTTTCGCCCGCCGCGCTGGCCGCGCCGGCGCGAGCTCACCGTCTTCGCCGAGGTCGCGCGCGTGGTGAAGAGCGAGCGCCGTGCGCAGGCGTCGCAGGCGGGCGGGATGGGCCTCGCGTTCAGCGATCTCGGGCGCGAGGACCGCGTCGCCCTGCAGCACTGCCTGCGCGCCGTGTCCGCGCCGTCGCCCGGCCGCGCGCCGCGGCCGCCGGCGACCTGAGCCCGTGCGAGCGACCCGTCCCGGCTGGGTGGCGGTCGTGGCCGGTCAGTGAAAATCCCGCGACCGCACCGCGAGCCCACCCGTGGGCGCGTCCGTGCGCGGTAGATCGAGCCGCTCGAGCGCGCTCACGCGCACGTGCACGACCTCGCCGCGGCGGTCGACGCGTCCCCGCGCGAGCAGGAGCCCGGCGTGGCGCGCCACGAGCTCGTGGGCCTCGAAGACGCGCGCGTAGAGGACGAGGTTCACGGTGCCGGTCTCGTCCTCGAGGGTGATGAACACGACGCCGCTCGCGGTCGCGGGCCGCTGACGCGTGAGCACGACGCCCGCCACGGTCACGCGCTCGCCCGCCTTCCAGCTCGGGGCGTCGCGGGCCAGCCGCACGCGCCGGCGCGCGAGCGAGCGCCGCAGGTGGCGCATGGGGTGGTCGTGCAGGCTGAGCCCCACGGTGCCGTAGTCGAGCGCGAGCTCTTCGAGGCCGGCGAGCGGCGGCAGGCCCACGCGCTCCTCGCGCTCGATGGCGCGGTCCTCGAAGAGCCCCGGCGCGCGCGCCGCGCGGAGGCGCCACAGGGCCTCGCGCCGCTCGGGCTCGATGCCCTCGAGCGCGCCCGCGGAGGCGAGCCGGTCGAGCTCGTCCTGGCGCAGCCCCGTCGCGTGCGCGAAGTCGTCGACGCTCGCGAACGGCGGCTCGGCGCCGCGCGCCCGCCGCTCGGCGCGCACCGCGACGACGCGCTCCCCGGACGCCGCTGCGAGGCCGCCGACGAGCCGCAGCCCGAGGCGCACGCACAGATCGCGGTCGCGCGCCGGGCCGGCACGCGTGGCGCTCGAGGCCTGCCGCTCGTCTGCGCTCGCCGGCTCGAGGGTGCAGTCCCAGTCGCTCGCCTCGACGCGCACCGGCCGCACCGTGACGCCGTGGGCCTGCGCGTCGCGCACCAGGCTGCCCGGCGTGTAGAAGCCCATGGGCTGCGCGTTCACGAGCGCGCAGACGAAGGCTGCCGGGTGGTGCACCTTGAGCCAGGCCGAGGCGTAGACGATGAGCGCGAAGCTCGCGGCGTGCGACTCGGGAAAGCCGTACTCGCCGAAGCCCATGATCTGCTGGTAGAGCCGCGCGCCGAACTCGTGCGAGATGCCGCGGCGCGCGAAGCCCGCGAGGAGCTTGTCCTTGTGGCGCGCGAGCCGACCGTGCTTCTTCCAGGCGGCCATGTCGCGCCGCAGCTGATCGGCCTCGCCGCCCGAGTAGCCCGCACCCACGATGGCGATCTGCATCACCTGCTCCTGGAAGAGCGGCACGCCGAGGGTGCGCTCGAGGATGGGCTCGAGACAGGTGTGCGGGTAGGTCACGGGCTCCTCGCCCGTGCGGCGGCGCAGATAGGGGTGCACCATCTTGCCCTGGATGGGGCCGGGCCGGACGATGCCCACCTCGACGACGAGGTCGTAGAATTTGCGCGGCCGCAGGAGGGGCAGCATGGCCATCTGCGCGCGGCTCTCGATCTGGAAGACGCCCACGGTGTCGGCGCGCGAGCAGGCGTCGTAGACGAGCGGATCCTCGGGCGGCACGCGCGCGAGCGCCGCGATGGGGTCGAAGGCCTCGCCCCGAGCGCCCGCGGCGAGGATCGGATCGGCGGCAGCCTCGGCTGCGTGGCGCTCCGCCGTCTCGTGAGCGGCGGGGTGGGCGGCGCGGCGCGCGCGCATCGCCCCCACGCCGTGCACGAGCGCGAGCGCCTTGCGCACGGCCGTCAGCATGCCGAGCCCGAGCACGTCGACCTTGAAGAAGCCGAGCGCGTCGATGTCGTCCTTGTCCCACGGGATGACGGTGCGGCCCGGCATGCGCCCGGGCTCGATGGGCGCCACGCGCTCGAGCGGCTCGGCCGAGAGCACGAAGCCCCCGACGTGGATCGACAGGTGGCGCGGGAAGCCCTCGAGCTCGGCGGCCAGCCGCAGGACCTGTGCGAGGCGCGCGTCGGCGGGATCCAGGCCGCGGCGGGTGAGGGCGGCCCGCGGCGGCGTCGGGGCCGTCGTCGCCTCACCGTCCTCGTCGCGCCCGCCGCGGTCGGTGTAGAAGTGACTCGCGATGCTGGCGAGCTTGCCGAGCTGCTCCTCGGACAGGCCGAAGGCCTTGCCCACCTCGCGTAGCGCCATCTTGCCGCGGTAGCAGATGACCTCGCTCACCATCGCGGCGCGATCGCGGCCGTAGCGTCGGTAGATCTCCTGGATGACCTCCTCGCGCCGCTCGTGCTCGAAGTCGACGTCGATGTCGGGCGGCTCGCGGCGCTCGCTCGACATGAAGCGCTCGAAGAGGAGCGAGCTCTTGGCTGGGTCGACGGCGGTGATGCCGAGCACGAAGCACACGGCGCTGTTGGCCGCGCTGCCCCGCCCCTGGCACAGAATGCCGCGCGCCCGTGCGATCTCGACCACCTCGAGCACGCTGAGGAAGTAGGGCGCCACCTCGAGCAGGGCGATGAGCGCGAGCTCACGGTCGAGCTCGGCCCGGACGCTCGCCGGCACGCCCTCGGGATAGCGGGCCGCCGCGCCCACGGCGACGCGCGCCCGCAGTGTCTCGTTCGGCTCACCGCCGTAGTCGCACGGGAAGCGGTAGCGCACCTCCGAGAGCGAGAAGCGGCAGCGCGCGGCGAGCGCGGCCGCGCGCTCGAGCCAGGCGCCCTCGCGCGGGAACAGGCGCGCCATCTCGGCCTCGCTGCGCAGCACGGCCTCGGCGTTCGGCGCGAGCAGACGCCCGGCCGCGTCGAGCGTGGTTCCGTGTCGGATGCAGCAGAGCACGTCGCCGAGGGGCTTGCGCGCGCGGTCGTGCCAGCGCGGCCGCGCGCTCGCCACGAGGCCGAGGCCCGAGCGCGCGCTCGCGGCCCGCGCCGCGGTGATGCGCGCCTCGTCGCCGGGCTCCTTGTGGCGCCACACCGCGAGCGCGGCCCGCTCGCCGAAGGCCTCGCGCACGAGCCCGAGCTCGGCGTCGTCGAGGTGGGGCGGCTGGCCAGGAGCCTCGAGCTCGCAGGGCACGACCGCCACGAGCCCCTCGGCGCAGCGCGCCACCTCGGGGAGCGCGATGCGCGCCGTGCCCTTCTCCTGCCCGGCGTGGGCGTGCGTGAGCAGCCGGCACAGGTTCGAGTAGCCGGTGTGATCCTCGGCGAGCAGGGCGAGGGTGCGCGGGCGCGTGGCCGGCGCCGGGGTGGTCGTCGCGGGCGCGGGCGTACCCGCGAGCGTGAGCTCCGCCCCGACGATGACGCGCACCCCGCTCGCGCGCGCCGCCGCGTGCATGCGCGCCGAGCCGTAGAGCCCGTCCCGATCGCAGAGCGCGATCGCCGTGAGCCCGAGCTCTGCGGCCCGCGTCGCGAGCTCCTCGGGGTGGCTCGCGCCCTCTAGAAACGAGAAGTTCGAGTGTGCGAGGAGCTCGGCGAAGGCCATCGGACACTGAACATCGTATCAGGTATCCGGCGCCGAGGCCCGGCGAATGGTGCGCGCAGGCCCGAGCGCGCATCCGGAGCCGCGCGCTCGGCGGGCGCGGGCGTGCCTCGGACCAGGGCAGGTCCCGTCACTCGCCGGCGCACTCGCAGGCCGGGTCGGCGCAATCGTTCCAGCCGTCGCAGTACCAGTGGGACAGCCCCGCCAGGCACGGGCAGGCGGACATGCAGGGGCTGCCGTCGCAGTCGGGGTCGTGCACCCCGCACCCCATGTCGCAACCGTCGCAGCTGCCGATGTAGGACGAGCTGCACGACCCGGTGTAGTAGTAGCAGGTCGCGCCGCAGGTACTGCAGACGCCATCCTCGTCGACCAGGGTGTCGCAGTCGTCGTCGAGCCCGTTGCACACCTCGACGGTGTTGCCGGTGGCGTCGCTGCACACGAGGGAGCCGGCCGGGCAGCTCCGGGTTCCCTCGTTGCAGAGGTCCGTGTCGGCGCCGTCGCAGGCGGTGCCGTTCAAGGGGTCCTCGGAGCCGTCGGCGCTCGCGGCGTCGCAGTCGTCGTCGAGCCCGTTGCACGTGTCCGTGGTGCTGCCGGTGGCGTCGCTGCACACGAGCGAGCCGGCCGAGCAGCTGCGCGTCCCCTCGAGGCAGAGATCGCTGTCCGCGCCGTCGCACTGGGTGCCGTTCTGCGGGTCCTCGGAGCCGTCGGCGCTCGCGGCGTCGCAGTCGTCGTCGCTGCCGTTGCAGAGATCGACCGTGCTGCCGGTCGCGTCGCTGCAGACGAGCGCG
>JADLAB010000048.1 GCA_020848455.1 Polyangiaceae bacterium | reverse complement strand
GGCCACGACGAGCAGGGCGAGCACGCCGAGCACCGACAGGTAGGGCACGACGTCGACGGCGCGCAGGCGCCGCGGGACCGCGGGCTCGGGCGCGACGACCACGCCGCGCTGCACCTGCGCGGCCACCATCACGACGAGATAGGAGACGTTCCAGAGCGCGTCGGTGACGTGCGTCGCCTGGTAGCTCTTGCGCACGTTGAGGTAGGCGAAGCCGAGGTCGGCGGCGAGGAGCACGAGGAGCCCGACCGCGAGCACGCGCAGGGGCCGGCTGTTGCCGCCGAGCTCCCCCTGGAAGAGGATCGACAGGATGCCGAGCAGGAGCACGAGGTCGCCGACCGGGTAGGCGGCGGCCACGAGCGCGTGGCCGACGTCGCGGCCCTGCTCGGTCGCCGCGGGGAAGATGAGGAAGTAGCTCAGGAACGCGCCGGCCCCGACCAGCGTCGTGCCGATGTCGAGCCAACGCTTCAGGCCCTCGGCGCGGCTCGCCGGGCGGCCCGCGAAGCAGAGCAAGCCCTGCAGGGCGACGGGGTAGAACGACAGGAACAGCACGTCCGCGATGGACGGGAACGGATCGACCTTGGCGACGAGCTCGAGCGCCGCGTAGGTGCTGTGGGCGACGAGCAGCAGCGCGTACGCTGCCGCGAGCCAGCGCCAGCCGCGCTGCACGCGCTTCGGCAAGGTCGGAAGGCGGCTCGCGCGCCACGCGAGCACGGCTGCCGCGGCCGCCACCGGCAGGTCGGCGAGGTCGCCCACCACGACCTGGAGCCCTCGCTCCCCGACGGGGGCGATGATCCACACCCCGTAGGCCAGGACCCACAGCGCTGCGGCGCCGATGGCCCACACACCCCAGTCGCGGAGCCGGTCACGCCACGAGGCGGGCGCCGCTTCGACACGGGGTTTCGCGAGGGTGAGGGACATCGAGCTGCTGCTTGTCCCCCCCAAGGGCCGTCGCGGCGCGCGCGGGCGCGCGGCGCGATCGAATCCGTAGCCTCGGCGTGCCGCTGCCGCCCGCACACCCAGGGTAGAATGGTATCCGCCCGCTCCCGCCGTCGCCAGCGGAAGTTGGCCACGACTCACAGCACGAAGCGCGCGCGCCGCCCGCGGTCGAGGTCCGTGATGGTGACCGCGATGACGCCCGAGGCGTCGACCTCGTAGCGCTCCTCGACGCGCGGCCCCGGGCCGCCGAGGCGGCTCACGGGCTCGGCGGCGAGCTCGTCGCGCCCGACGAGCTCGGGGGCGAAGGGGAACAGCACGTCGCCGTGGGGTGTGATGTCGCCCGTCGGTGCCCCCGCGTCGTCGAGCAGGCCCGACTCGACGAAGCGGTAGTGGCCGAGGTTGTGGGCGGCGCGGTAGCTGCGCGTGGCCACGAGCGGCGCCTCGCCCGGCCGCGGCATCGGCGTGTCTTTGCGGAAGATGCCGTCGAAGGTCACCTCGTGGCCGGCCTCGGCCTCGCGGAAGACCCCGAAGTGGCGCGTGAAGCGCTCCGCGAGGGTCGGGGCGGCCTCCTCGGCGGCCACGATGGCACAGCCGATGGCGGTCGCGGCCGACGGGTGCGGCGAGCGGTGCACGCGCCGCCCGAAGCGCTCGCGCACGACGCGCGGCACGACGGGCAGGCCGCTCGCACCGCCGACCATGTAGATGCCCGCGATGTCGCCCCCCGCGGCCGTCTCGCCGTCGGCCTCGCCCTCGTCGTCGCCGCCGCGCGCCCAGGCGCTGCCGAGCACGCCGAGCACCGGATCGAGCGCCGCGAGCGTTTGCTCGACGAGCGGCCGGACGGCCTCGAAGTAGCGGGCGATGGGGATCACGACCGGCTTGCCGGGGGCCCTCGGGCCGAGAGCCGCGAGGTCGAGCACGATGCGCCGCGAGTTCGGGTTGATCGACTCCTTGACCAGCTGGGCCTCGCGGCAGAGCAGCGCCCGCGTGTCGGGCTCGACCGCGCCGATGCCCGCCTCGGCGAGCGCGAGCTCGACCAGCACGTCGTCGAAATCGTCGCCCCCGAGGCGCCCGACGCCACCGGTCGTGACGACGTCGTGGTGTCCGGGCGCCACGTGCACGAGCGCCACGTCGAAGGTGCCGCCGCCGAGGTCGTAGACGACGACGTGCTCGCGCCGCGCCGACAGGGTGCGCTCGTGCCGGTGCGCGTACTCGATGCCGGCGGCGCTCGGCTCGTTCACCACGGCGCGCACCTGGAACCCGGCCCGGCGGAACCCCTCGAGCGTCACGAAGCGCTGGGTCGAGTGCGCGTTCGCCGGCACCGAGACCACCGCCTCGATCGTCCCGTCGCGCGTGCCCTTGGCACCCGGCGCGTTGGAGGCCGTCAGCAGATCGCGGCGCAGCGCGGTGAGGAACCCGGTGCAGAGCTCGACGGGCGTCACCTCGACCGAGCCCACGCGGATCCGGCCGCGCTGCCCGGCCGCCGCGAGCAGGCGCTTCCACGAGCGGAGCGCCGGCGCCCCGCGCCGCTCGGCCGCCTCGGCCTCGAGGCCGTGCACGAGGCGCCCGCCGACGTCGGCGCTCACCGTGGGGTAGTGGAGCAGCAGATCGCCGTCGTCCGACGTGAAGCCGACGACCGGGTAGTTGCCCCGGTCGTGCGCGGCGACGACCGTGCGCGTCGTGCCGAGATCGATACCGAGCCGCATGACGCGGGCTACTTACCACGCGGGCGGGCCCCCTGCCGCCAAAGTGGTGCCTGCGGCTCAGCGCGCGGGGTTGCCCGCGCCGAAGCGCGCCTCGCGCGGCCACGCGAGCGCGCGCTCGTGGACCTGCGCTGCGAAGCTCGCGTACGCCGACGGGTTCGAGAGCTGCGCCGCCGGGTCGAGGCTCGAGAAGCGCGGCTCGTCCCACTCCGAGACGTGGACGGCCTCCTCGCCCGAGCGCGGGTCGACGAGGTGCACGGCCTCGTGCAGAACCATCGCGGCGCGGCACAGCGGCCCGAAGCCGCGCCCCGTCGCGGGGTCGAAGGGCGCAAAGGCCGGCGTGAAGTAGACGCGGTCGCCGTAGATGGCGTAGGCGGGCGGGATGTCGCGGGTGCGGAACAGCGCCTCGCACGCGGGGCGCGTCGTGGCGGCGAAGTGCTTGTGGCTCCCGAGCACGATGCCGCGCACGCCCCGGTACACCTCGGCGATGCGCGTGAGTCCGAGGGCGCGCGCGCTCGGGGTGGCGCGCTCCCAGGCGAAGTTCGTGGCGAGCGCCGCCCGGGTGAGCGCGTCGTCCGGCGCCGCGAGGGCACGCAGGGCCGAGGCGATCCAGCCGACGACGACGGGCTTGCCATCCTCCTCGGCGAGCAGGAGCGGGCTCTTGTGCGCTGGCGCGGCCATCCGGGGCTCACTCTAGCAGCTGCCGTGGGGCGGCGAATGCGTATGCTCGGCCCGATGCCGTCCGCCTCTCCCATCCTCTACGCCCACCGCGGTGCCTCGAGCGAGCTACCGGAGAACACGCTGCCCGCCTTCGCGCGCGCGCTCGAGCTCGGCGCCGACGCGCTCGAGACGGACGTGCACAGGACCGCGGACGGCGTGCTCGTCGTCAGCCACGACGCGAGCGGTCTGCGGCAGGCCGGCGTACGGCGGCGCATCGCGGCGGCGAGCCTCGCGGAGGTACGGAGCTGGGACGTCGGCCGCGGCTTCGTGGCGCCCGACGGCTCCCGACCCTTCGCGGGGCGCGGGTTTCGCATCCCGACCGTGCTCGAGCTGTGCGAGGCCTTTCCCGGCACGCGCCTCAACCTCGACGTGAAGCAGCACGAGCGGGGCGTGGTGCGCGCCCTGTGCGCGCTGCTGCGCCGGCTCGGCCGCGAGGAGACGACCACGCTCGCGAGCTTCTCCGGGCGCATGGTGCACCTGGCCCGGACG
>JADLAB010000047.1 GCA_020848455.1 Polyangiaceae bacterium | reverse complement strand
TCGAGATCGCCCGTGCCGGGTGGCCGGATCGTCGTCCGCACGCGACCCGTCGCGCCGTCGAGCACGTAGACGCCGTCGCTCGGCTCGTCCGCACCGCCGAGCGTCGCGCCGTGTGTCCCGATCACGATCGCGACGCCGCCCGGACCGGGCGCGGTCGCCATCGTCGTGCGAAACGTCGTGCGCCCGACCGCCGCCACCCACTTGCGCCGGAGGGTCGTCCCGACGGTCGCAGCGTGCACGGGGGGCGTGCGCGCCTGGGACGGGGGCGCGGGCAGGCGCCGCAGCGCGTCGAAATCGATGCCCTGGGGTGCCGGCGGGGGCGGCGGCGGGTCGTCCGTCGCACCGAGGCCGCTCGGGGTGGAGGTGGGCGCGACCAGCACGGCCGTTTCCGGCCGCACGGGCGGCGTCGCGGTCGGCGGCCCGACGAGCGAGCCCGCGGCCGGCGTCGCCCGCGCGCAGCTCGCGACCGCGAGGAGCAGCGTGGCGCCGCCCGTCGCACCGCGCCTCGCGTGCGGTCGTTTCGCCATGGCCGGATCGTTAGCAGCAGCCGCTGCTGGCGCCCAGGACCGGGCAGGGCCCCGAATCCGGCGGCGCGGTCGCCGCGCTGGCGCGGGATCGGGGAGGGCTGCGGCGTCGAGCACGCTCCGACCCCCGCGCGACAGAATACTGGGCTTCGAGGCGATTCGTGTTATCGATGGCCTTCATGGTTCTCGGGGCGCAGCGAACGAGCACGCCGGCGCGGGCCGCCGCGAGGCGCTGATGGCGGGCGTGTGGAGCGGCTCGTGGCCGGTCCGGGTCGCACCCGTCGGGCTCGTGGCGGTAGGCAGCGTCCTCTGGCGCTTCAAGGGGCAGCTGCGCGCCACCGTGATCGTGAAGGCGACCTTCACGTTCCCGGTCCAGGGCATGATGACCCGCACCAACCCGCAGCCGCTGCGGCGCGCCGACGACTACCTGAGCGGGCTGCCGAGCCTGCACGGGGCCTGCGAGATTGCGCCCCGCATGGACGACGCGGGCGTCGTCGTCGTGGGGCACGCGTACGCGCCCGGCGGGGCGACGGGCCGGCAGATCCGCTTCACGTTGGTGCGCGCCACCGAGATCCTCGTCGACAAGACGCTCTACGTGTACGGCGATCGCTCGCGTGGCGGCCAGCCCGCCGTGTTCGAGAAGATGCGCGTGGGCTACGAGCGGGCCTACGGCGGGATCGAGCTGCCGGCGAACCCCATCGGCGTCGGCTGCGACAAGAAGAGCCACGCGGCGCCGAACATCATCGACCCCAAGAACCCCAAGCGCGGCGTCGGTGGCTTCGGCCCCATTCCGGCGCGGTTCCTGGCGCGCCGCACCCTGCGCGGGAGCGTCGCCCCCGACCTCATGGAGCGTGGCATCGCCACCTACCCCGACGACTTCGCGTGGGACTACTTCCAGTCGGCGCCGAACGACCAGCGCGTGCCGCGCCTGCGCGGCGACGAGTGGCTCATGGTCGAGGGGATGCACCCGCGGCACCCGCGCCTGCGCGCCGGCCTGCCGAAGGCGCGGGCCTACGCGCGCGTGTACGCCGAGCGGGACGTCGGCGCGCCGGATCTCGTGGAGCTCAAGGCCGACATGCTGCACGTCGAGCCCGATGCCGAGCGCTGCTCGCTCGTGTGGCGCGGCGACTTCCCGGTCGCGAGCGAGCTCGCGGCCGACCATCTCATCCTCGCGGGCGGCGTGCAGGTGGGCGACGAAGGCATCCCGTGGCCGGCGGAGATGGAGCCCATCCTGCGCATGTCGTCCACGCGCGTCGTGGCGGCGGAGCTGCCGGGCGCGGCGGACGACGACCTCCAGGACACGGCGGACAAGAACCCGGCGGGCCGGCGCCCGCGGCCCGCGCCGCCGCCGCCGCCGGTGCCCGACCCCCAGCCCTCGTTCATCGCCAACGCCGATCGCACGGCACCGATGGGTCAAGACGAGTCCTGGCCGCCGCCTCCTCCTCCCTCGGCGCGCGGGCGCTGACGGTCTAGCGCGCGCGACGGGCGCGCAGCTCGCCGACGATGGCGCCGCGCACGGCGGCGTCGAGCCGTGCGTCGATGGCCGGGAAGACGACGCGTTCCTCGCGCTCGAGATGGGCCTCGAAGTCGCGTCCGAGCGAGTCGACGAGGGCGGCGAGCTCGGGCGCGAGCGTCGCGCGGCTGGCCGGCTCGCGCTCGATCGCACGGCACAGCTCGCACAGCCGCGTCACGCGCGGCGCGTGCTCGCGGTGCTCCGTCCCCATGGCGTCGAGCGCCGCGTCGAGCTCGGCGTCCCGGCCGCGCAGGCGCGGGGCGAGGCTCGCGTCCTCGTCTTCGGCGTGAAGCGGCAGCGCGAGCTCGAAGTAGCGCGCCACGGCCGCGGCGCTCGCGGCGACCTCGGCCGCCTCGGCCGCGTCGGCGGACGCGAGCGCGCGCCCGAGCGCGACGAAGGAGCGGATGCGGGCGTGGCAGTCGCCGAGGAGCGCCACGAGGTCGTCGTCGCGCGGCGCGGACTTCTTGCCGATGCGGGTGAGCATGCCCCTCCCATAGCAGCTCCGGGCGCGCGGACGGCTCGGCCGTGACTCGCCCACGGTTTTCCCGCATAGTCGAGCGGTGACTGGTTGGGCACGAGCTCCGTCGTGCGGGCGCCGTCGCGCCGTCGGGTGCGCCGCGGCGCTCGTCTTCGCCTGCGTGGCCGCGTGTGGCACGCCCGCAGCCGAGCCCCGGCCGGCGCTCGCGCCGCCCGCGCACGAGGTCGAGGTGCTCATCGCGCCCGCGGCCGACACCCCGCTCGCGGAGCTGCCGCCCGCCGACGACGCCTCCGAGGACGTGCCGGGGCGCGGCGCGCTGCCCGTTGCGCGCGCGCAGTTCATCGGCGTGTGGGAGGATCGCAACACGGCCGGCATGACCCACTTCCGCGTGGTGGCGCGCGGCGGCGTGCCGACGGTGACCTCCGCGGTCGAGAGCACGGGCGACCTCGAGCACTTCGTCGTGCGGTCCTCGACCTTCGTGGGCGGTGAGCTGCGCTGGAAGTACTTCGTGCCGTCGACCGGCTACACCGTCGAGATGTGGTCGCGCGGGGCAGGGGTCGACACCATGGAGACCTCGTGGTCGAACAGCGGCGGCGCCAGCGGCGAGGAGTCGCTGCTGCGCGTGGCCGACGATGGGGCGCCGGCTCCGCGCCCGCGCCGCTGACCCTCAGCGTGCGCCCACGAGCTTCGCGATACCCGCGTAGTCGCTCTCTTCGACGACGTCCTCGACGAGGCACGCGAGCTCGCCCTTCGGGTCGTAGAACGCCTGCAGCGGCAGCGTCGCGCTCGTGCCGACCCCGAGCGCCCCGAGGAAGGTCTTGCGCGCCGCGCCCTCCGGCAGCCAGTAGCTCGCGCGCACACCGCCGTCGGGCTGCGCCACGAGGAAGCGCTGCAGCTCTCGCTCGTCGTCGTCGAGCGACACGAAGGCGACCTCGAGCGACACCCCTGCCTTGCGCAGCGCGGCCTCGAAGCGCCGTACCAGCGGGATCTCCTGCTTGCACGGCACGCACCACGCGGCCCACACGTTGACCCAGATCCACTTGCCCGCGCCGAACGCCACCTTGGCAGGGAGGGCCGGGACGCCCGGCGCCGCGGCCCGCTCGAGCTCGGCCTTCGGGGCGGCGCTCTCGGGTCGGCGCGTGCACAGCTCGGCGCGCCGCGGTCGGGCCGACGGGGCGCTCGAGGCGCCGGTGCTCGGCCCGGACGGGCTCGACGCGGGCGTCGCCGTGGCGGCCGTGACGGCGTTGGCGCGCTGGCCGTTCGGCTCGGGCCCGCGCTCGTCGCCGCAGCCGCTCTGAGCGGCGAGCGCGAGCGCCGCGGCGCCCACCCGGGCGATCCTCGTGGCTCGGAGCGCGCTCACAGCTGGCAGTCCACCCAGGACACGAAGGCGCTGCGGTTGATGGCCTCGGCGTTGCAGCCCTTGGTGCGCGACACGTTCCACTGGCAGTACTCGGCCCCGAGCTGCGCGAACTGGTTGCCTAGCCACAAGAGGCCCACCTGCTTGTCCAGGTCGGGGGACGGGTAGGTGTCGGCGACGTGGAACAGCACGCTGTTGGCGCGCTTGTGCGACAGCTGCTCGTTGTACTCGGGCGTGCCGGTCTTGCTGGCACGGGCGACGACGAAGAAGTACCGGGCGCCCTTGCGGTCCTGCCAGCGGTCGTCGAGCACCTTCTTGCCGGCGTCGTCGAGCTTCTCGGACGCGTCGTCGAACATCAGCACCGCGCCGCGGTCCTTGAGCGGTGTGAAGAGCGCGTTGAAATCGGCGTCGCTGATCTGCGCCAACGACTTGACGTCTGCGGGCTGGCAGCCGCGCCGGTTGTCCTGTGCCGTGAGCCCGCAGGCGTTGATCACGCGCGCCAGCACGTTCTTGAACTCGGGCGTGCAGTAGGGGGCCTCGGCGTCGTTGGCGACGGCGACCGGCGCCGCGTCGGGCTGCACCACGCCGAGCACGAGCCGCTTGGCAGCCGCCCGCGCCTGGCCGTGCAGCACGAGACTCGAGCCGCCGAGCAGGACGACGGCGGCGCCGATGGCGACGAAAGGTGCAGCGTTCATGGGGATCTCAGCTGGGGGGCGAGCAGGCGCAGGGTGTAGGCGAGACCGAGGTCGGTGTCCTCGTCGCAGACGCGCTGGTCGGCGACGAAGAGCTGCGGCGTGGAGACCGGGAGCTTGTTGTCGACCGCGAAGTGCATCATGCGGTCGAGGCGGCGCTCGGTGGCCTTGTCGTCGATGCAGGCGTCGAGCTCGGGGAAGCGGCGCTTGACCATGGCGCGCACGTTGACGAGGCCCGCCCCCGCCTTGGCGGCCTCGAGCAGGTCGTCCTGGTTCTCGTAGGCCCACTCGAGCACCTGCAGGTGCTGGCTCCGCTGCTCGCCGCAGACGATGGCCTTCGAGACGATGCACGAGCCCGGGTGCATGGGCTGGCGGAGGTTCCAGTTGCACTCGCTGTCGAGCGGGAAAAGGACGAGCGTGGCGTCGAGCGCGGGCAGCATGCCCTCGGCCTCGAGGCGCTGGTGCAGCCCCTTGCAGGTCGGGCACAGCGGGTCGACGAGCAGCGTCGCCGGCACGACGGCCCGCGGCGAGGTGAGGTGCAGCACGTCCTTGCTGGCCGCGCTCGGCTTCGGCAGCGTCCCGCAGCTGCCGACGTGGTTCCTGTAGTCCGGCAGATCCTGCCAGTAGACGAGCGCCGGCGCCGCGGTGAAGGCTCCGAGCCCCGCGAGCCAAGCGGGCAGCAGCAGGAGCGACCCGGTGCGGCGCAGACCCGCGGGCACGGCGGCCTTGCTTTGCGCCGCGGAGATCGTGGTGTCGTCGTCGGGGGCGTCGAGGACGGTGGGCGCCACGGCGCCGGTGGTCGCGGCCGCCTCGGCCGCCTCGACCTTCGCGGCTGCGTCGAGCGGTGCGGCGACCTTCGGCGGAGGCGGGGCGGTGCGGACGAGCTGTCCGCTGCGCCGGTCGGTGACCCACGCGCCGACGGCGCCCACGGCGAGCAAGAGCGAGGAGGCGTAGATGCCCGCGCACGTCTTGCAGACGTGCCCGAGCTTGAAGATCGCGATGCCCGCCATGAAGAGCGACGCGGCGAGGGGAGTCCAGCCGACGAGCGCGAAGAACTGCGGTGCGCGCCGCGACGCGCGCTCGCGGGCGACGAGCAAGTA
This sequence comes from Polyangiaceae bacterium, assembly GCA_020848455.1. Lineage (GTDB taxonomy): Bacteria > Myxococcota_A > Polyangia > Polyangiales > Polyangiaceae > JACRDA01. Next base: position 45,189 of record JADLAB010000047.1, on the reverse strand, counting down.
GAGCGCGAAGGCCGCGAGGAAGGCGAAGGCCCCGACCGCGAAGAGCGAGATCGGCAGGCCACCCCAGAAGCGGTCGCGGAACAGCGCTGCGTAGGGGCTGTACATGGCCGCGCGGCACGCGGTGTCGGCGCCCGCGGCAGCCGTGAGCCCCGGCACGAAGCTGCAGCTCATGTTGTGCACCTGGCGGTCGAGGTGCTGCACGTAGTCGAGCGTGGAGACACCGGCGAACGCCAGCCCGAGCAGCGCGCCGAGGAGCGCCAGCACCGAGGGCCAGCGTGCGGGGAGGCTGCGCATGGCGCTTGTTATCGCGCGCGGCGGCGGGGACGTCAAATGCGGGCGGCGCGGAGGCCGCGCTCAGCGGTGCGCCACGAGCGTCACTTCCTCGCGGTCGTGGTAGAGCTGCCGCGTGCGTACCTCGCGCCAGCCGCCCTCGGCGACGATGCCGCGCAGGCGCGCCACCATCTCGGCCTTGCGCTTCATGGGCAGCTTGAGGTTCGCGACGAGCAGCCGCGCGGCGCCCCGCCGGCCCCACTTCGCGAGCAGCGCGGCGACCTCGAGCGGGCGCCACGCCATGTCGCAGCACAGCCAGTCGGCCGGCTCGCCCGTTGCAAAGGGGTCGTCGCGCTCGTGCTCGTAGCGGAAGGCGCTGTCCTGCACGTGGCGCAGCGCGCGGCGTGCCGTGAGGTCCGGGCGCATGCGGGCCGGGTCGACGGCGACCACGCGCGCGCCGCGCTCGAGCAGGAGCCACGACCAGCCGCCGGGTGCCGCACCGAGGTCCACGCAGAGCTCCCCGGGTGCCGGGCCCACGCCGAACCAGGCGAAGGCCTCCTCGAGCTTGCGTGCCGCGCGGCTCGGCTTGTCGCCGGGGACGCGCACGCGGCTGCGCCCGCCGGGCGCGAGGCCGAGCGCCTCGGCCGCCGCCACCCAGCCGACGTGGAGACCGCTCGTCGCGAGGCACAGAAGAACGACGATCCCCTCGCGGTGGCGCAGCGCGGCGAGCTCGACCCGGCGCCGGGCGACCTCCGGGGCGCGTGCGGCGACGAGCGCGACGAGCTCGCGGCCGATCGCACCGACACCCTCGACGAGCGGGTTGTCGAGGTCCGTGTCCGGCACGAAGGCGTCGAGCGCCCAGCACGGCGCCGCGGCGAGGTGCGGGCGGAGGAGCTCGAAGGCGCGCTCGCCCGGCGCGAGCCGCGCGCGCACGGCGGCGCCGCCCGGCAGGCCGATCTCGCGGAAGCCGCAGCGGGCGAAGGTCAGGTCGACGCCTCCGGACGGGCGGGTGGGGGCGGCGCGGCTGCGCACGAGCGCCGGTCCCACGACCTCGGCGGCGCCGGGGCCGAGCGCGAGGCCGAGCTCCTCGGCGAGATCGCCCTCCGCCCCCTGGCGGGTGGTCCACAGCCAGGGCCCCGCGAGCGGCGGACCCGCGGCGGGGCGGGCCGGTGGTCGTCGCGGCTCGCGCGCGGGCGCCCCGACCGCGGGCGCGCGCCGGCGCCGATCCTCCGGTCGCTCGGCGCGAGCGTGCCCGCCGGCAGTGGCGCGGCCGGGCTCCGCAGCGGAGCGGCCACGGCCGCGGCTCGGGCGACCGGGAGATGCGGCCTCGGTGCGACCGCGCCGCGGCTTGCCTCGGGCTCTCATCGGGGGCTCACCGCCACATTTTCGCCGCCGGGCGGGGCGTTTGCTAGCGTCACGCGCTCGGGGCAGGACGATCTCGGAGGGCGGGTCGGCCGGCCCCGTCGCAGCCGGAGGCTCTGGCACTTGTTGTTGCGATTCGCGGAGATATCGAGCACCCTTGGACCGCATGCCCGGGGCCTGCGCGCCGAGCCACGCCTCGGACCGGGCCCCGCGCGGGCCCCCACGCCGTCGACCCGGGAGCCAACAGGAACGTGAGCGAGGACGAATCGCCAGGCCCGATCAAGAAGCGGACGCTCATCAACGACCGCTACGAGATCAAGCAAAGCCTCGGCAAGGGAGGCATGGGCGAGGTGTTCCTCGCGTACGACCGCTCCACGCAGCAGACGGTGGCGTTGAAGGTCGTGCGCGACGAGTCGCGTCTGCCCGGCGACGACGAGGCCCTGCGCCAGGAGGCGCTGCTCGCGCGCCAGGTGGGCCACCCGAACGTCTGCCGCGTGCACGACCTCGCGCCGAGCCAGTGGGGCCCGATCCTCGTGATGGAGCACATCCCGGGGCAGACCCTGCACACGCACATCCGTCGCAAGAAGGCGACGGGCGGCTACAAGGCCGACGAGTTTCGCAAGATCGCGAGCGAGGTGTGCGCCGGTCTCGCGGCCATTCACGCCCAGGGCCTGGTGCACGGCGATCTCAAGCCGGGCAACGTGATGGTCACCGACGACCGCGCCGTCATCCTCGACTTCGGCTTCGCGCAGGAGCGCGCCCGCGCCGCCTCGCGCCGGCCCGGCGCCCCGCCCGACGGCGGCACGCCGAACTACATGGCCCCCGAGCGCCTGCGCTCGGGCGGGGCCAGCGCCGAGGACGATCTCTACGCGCTCGCGCTGACACTGTGGGAGATGTGGACCTGCCGCGTGCCCGAGCCGGGCTACAAGCCCCGTGCCAAGCCGATGCGTCAGCAGTTGATGTTCGACGTGCCGGCGAGCCTGTCCATCGACGAGGTGAAGCAGGTCTTCCTCGGGCTGTCGCCCGAGCCGGCGGCGCGTCCGCCGGCGCGCCACGTGCGCTTCTTCAACCCCTCGCAGCTGACGACGAGCCCGGTGCCGCGCGAGCGCCTCAACCCGGGGCCCCCGCCCGGTCGGGCGCAGAGCATGCAGTTCGCGCCCGAGACGCAGGCGCTGCTCGTCACCTACGCGACGAACACCCCGGAGATCGTGGGCGAGCTCTACTCGCTCGATCGACCCGAGATGACCCTCGGCCGCCAGACGACGCAGGACATCTGTCTGCCCGAGCCCACCGTGAGCGGCGGGCACGCCGTCGTGCGCTGGCAGGGCGGGACGTGGCTCTTGCGTGACACCGGCAGCACGAACGGCACCTACGCCGACCACGACTACGACCGGAAGCAAGAGGTCACGCTCATCCACGGCGGCGAGGGTCAGGTGGGCGAGCTGCGCGTCAAGCTCGTGACCTTCCGCCCGAGCTCGCGCGAGCATACGCGGGCGCGCGAGTACCTGGCGCGGCGCGACGGTCTCACCGGCCTGCTCATCCGCGACCACCTCATGAACAGCATCAACTCGGAGTGCGCCTTCGCCGAGTGGGTCGAGGCGCCGATGCAGGTCGCGCGCTACGAGCTGCGCGGCCCGAACCGCCAGGTGAGCGATCGTCCGACGATCCTCGAGATGCTGGCGCTGCGGCGCGCGGCCGGGCGCGTGGTGGAGCTCACCGAGATGCTGCTGACGAGCCTGATGCCCGTCGTCGCAGGACGAACCGGTCCGCTCAAGTTCGTCGTCTCGATGGTCGGTCCGAACCTGGAGGAGGCGCGGCACGTGGTCGAGCAGGTGGTCGCGCAGGTGCGCGGCATGCTGCCGGACACGATCGAGCTCGTGGCCACGCTCGTCAAATGGGAACCCGGAAAGTCGGCCAAGAGCCTGCTCGACTGATGCCTCGGTCGCCTAGCGGCTGCGGGTTCCACTCGGAGCGACGGCGCGCGGGCAGCTGAGCATGCGGCCGCGCTTCTCGTCCGTGCAGCCGCCGCCTTACCGACACCTCGGGTCGGGCGGGCAGCAGCCGGTGCGCCTGCAGCTCATCATCGCGCTCGTCGCGGGGCTCGTGCTGGTCGCGGTGCCGCTCTACCTGTGGCGCCGCCCGGGCGCGAGCGAGCCGCTCGGCAGCGACGACGCCGGTGTGGCGGACGCAGGTGCGGCGCTCGTCGTCGACGGCGCGGTGCCGTACGTGCCGCTGGTCGACGCTTCCGCCGCGACGCCGGGCGTGAAGCTGTCCGAGTTCAAGCGCCTGAGCTGCCAGGATCCGGGGCCCGGCAAGACGCCCCCGGAGCGCTGCGACCACATCACCTTCTTCGAGGACGCGCTGGCGCGCGCCATCCGCGAGAACAGCCTGTGCGCCCCGTCGAGCAAGCAGGAGTTCTCGGTGAGCTTCGTCCTCGACCTCGACTTCACGAAGAAGAGGAAGAAGGTCTATCGCGGCAAGTCGAGCACCCTGTCGGAGGAAAAGACGAAGGAGCTGTTCCGCTGCGTCACGCGCGCCATGCCGACGCCCGACTGGGGGACCATCCCGCATCAGCACGCCCGCTACGTCGTGAGCGTGACCGCCACCTACCCGCCGACCGACCTGTTTTGAGTCGAGCTGCGGTGCGCCAGGTCGCAGGTTCGCCAAGGCACCAGCTTGGGGGCTGAGGGCCGAACCACGGAGGCACCGAGCCACGGAGCGTGACACGGAGGAGCCTCTGAACCCTGCCGGCTCCGTGCAGCGCTCCGTGCCCCCGTGTCTCCGTGGTGTGCTCTTCCCCGTACTTGGAGCGGAGTCACGAGGGGCCAGGGGCCGAGCGACCTTCGACTGCGGGGTAGCCGTCGAGCCACCGCGTTTGGTAGCTTGCCCCATCGACATGCGTCTGCTCGTCGCCGACAAGATGGACCTGAAACCGCTCGAGGACCTGCGCGTCCTCGGGGTCGAGCTCGTGTACCAGCCCGCGGCGACCGCCGAGTCGCTCGCCGCGGCGCTCGAGGGCGTGAACATCCTCGTCGTGCGGTCGACGCCCGTGACGGCCGCCGCCATCGCCGCGGGCAAGAAGCTCAACCTCATCGTGCGCGCCGGCGCCGGCGTGAACACCATCGACGTCGGCGCTGCCAGCGCGCGCGGCATCTACGTGGCCAACTGTCCGGGCAAGAACGCCGCGGCCGTGGCCGAGCTCACCCTCGGGCTCATCCTCGCGCTCGACCGCCGCATCGTCGACGCGACGATCGATCTGCGCGCCGGCCGCTGGGAAAAGGCGCGCTACGCGGCGGCGCAGGGCGTTCGCGGCGCGCGCATCGGGATCGCCGGCCTGGGGGCCGTCGGCACGCTGGTGCTCGCCCAGGCGCGCGCGCTCGAGATGGAGCCCTACGCGTGGAGCCGCTCGCTCACGCCCGGCCGCGCCGCCAAGCTCGACGTGCGCTTCTGCCAGAGCCTCGACGAGCTCGCCGCACGCTCGCAGATCCTCACGATCCACCTGCCGCTCACCACCCACACGCGCAACATCGTCGGGCGCGGCGTGCTCGGAGCCCTGCCGGACGAGGCGATCGTCGTCAACACGGCGCGCGCCGAGGTGCTCGACTACGAGGCGCTGGCCGAGCTCGTGCCGAAGAAGCGCCTGCGCGTCGGTCTCGACGTGTTTCCGCGCGAGCCCGACGGTAGCTCCGAGCCCTTCTCCGACCCGATCCTCGGCGCGGGCATCGTCTACGGGACGCCCCACATCGCGGCCTCGACCGAGCAGGCGCAGCGCGCCATCGGGCGCGAGGTGAGCCGCATCGTGCGCGCCTTTCTCACCGAAGAGGAAGTGCCGCACGTGGTCAACGTGTGCCGCAACACCCCGGCGCGCTTCGCGCTCGTGCTGCGGTCGCTCGACAAGGTGGGCGTGCTCGCGCACGCACTCAACGTCATCAAGCGCCACGGGCTCAACGTCGAGGAGGTCTCGAACACGGTGTTCGAGGGCGCGCAGGCGACCTGCACGAAGCTCCGCCTGTCGGGCCGGCCGAGCGAGGCGTGCCTGCGCGAGATCGGCGCCTTCGAGGAGATCCTGCACGTCGACGTCGTGTCGCTGCCGAACCTCGCCTGAGAGCGCGGGTACCGGCCGCGGTCGGGTGCGCGGATGTAGGTAGCCGCGACTTGCGCTCCGCGCGATTCTCGGGTACATGCCCCGGCGCTAACTCGTCGGATGGGCGGCCAGCTTATCCGCGCGCCGGCAGTCGTGTGCTCCCTCGCGGGAGCACCACCGTGGACCACGGACGGCTCCCGACCGCGCTCCCCCCCCGCTTCGTGCGGCGGGCGGAAACGCTGGCCTGATTTCGCCGGGTTCCCTGCGCGGGAGTCCGGCTTTTTTTTGCCTCCGCCCCCGCTCCCATCGTGGGGAAGGCGACTCGAGACGCGACCCAGAACATGACGGCCACCGACGGCAAGACCCGGAGCGAGATCGACCTCGCGGCGCTCGAGGCGCTGTGCGAGCCGGTGGCGCGCGCTCACGGGCTCGAGCTCGTCGACGTCGAGTGGACGACGGCGCCGACCGGCCGTGTCCTGCGCGTCACCATCGAGCGCCCGGAGGCGTCGGCTGCGGCCGCCACGGACGGCTCCCGGGCGCCCGTGCCGGTGACCTCGGGCGTGACCCTCGAGGACTGCGTGAGCGTGTCGCGCGATCTGTCGGTGGCGCTCGACGTCGAGGATCTCGTGGCGTCGAGCTACAGCCTCGAGGTCACCTCGCCGGGCGTGGACCGCCCGCTCCGGAGCCCGCGCGACTACCGCCGCGCGGTGGGCCACCTCGTCAAGCTCAAGCTCGCGCGGCCCGCGGTCGACGGCCAGCGCGTGCTGCGCGGGCCGCTCCTCGCCGCCGCGGACGACGAGCTCCGCATCGAGGTCGACGGCAAGACGCACGTGGTGGCGCCGGGTGACGTGACCGAGGCGCGCTACGTCATCGAGTTCGGCGGCGCCAGCAAGCCGAAGCCCCGCGCGCCGCGCGGCGGCAAGATCCAGCGTGACCGGGGCACCGCCGCACAGCGCGGACGGCGCGCCGACCGAGACGAGCATGCGGGCGCGGCTCCGGGCCGCGTCACGGCCAAAGTCCGAGACTGAGCAGGATTGAAGTCATGGCAGCCAGTGCAGCGAGCACCCACAACGAGATCAACTTGGAGCAGGTCCTCGAAGAGGTCGCCAAGGAGAAGGGCATCGACAAGAACGCCCTCGTCGAGACCGTCGAGGCGGCGATCCTCAAGGCGGCTCAGAACACCTTCGGCGCCACGCGCGAGCTCGAGGCGCGCTACAACGCCCAGAGCGGGCAGGTCGATCTCTTCCAGTACATGGTGGTCGTGGAGCAGGTGACCGACCCCGAGCGCGAGATCGCGGCGTCGGACGTCGAGCGCCTGAAGCTCGAGGCCGCGCTCGGCGAGGAGCTCGGGTTCCAGGTGTTCTGGCGCGAGGCCGACCGGGAGCGCGCCCGCCAGCAGGACAAGGACTACGGCGATCTCCTGAAGCTGAAGCAGGCGCGGGCGAGCTTCGGGCGCATCGCGGCGCAGACCGCCAAGCAGGTGCTCCTGCAGCGCGTGCGCGACGCCGAGCGCGACCTCGTGTTCAACGAGTACAAGTCGCGCAAGGGCGAGCTCATCCGCGGCATCGTCCGGCGCTTCGAGCGCGGCAACAACATCATCGTCGACCTCGGTCGCACCGAGGCCGTCCTGCCGGCGCGCGAGCAGACGCCGCGCGAGAGCTACCGGCCGGGCGAGCGCATCGTCGCCTACGTGAAGGACGTCGACCGCGAGGCGCGGGGCCCGATCGTGGTCCTGTCGCGCTCCGACCCGCGGCTCGTGGAGAAGCTCTTCGAGGCCGAGGTGCCGGAGATCTACGAGGGCATCGTGCGTATCGTGGCGGTGGCGCGCGAGCCGGGGAGCCGCTCCAAGATCGCGGTCACGTCGCGCGACGCCGACGTCGACCCGGTGGGCGCGTGCGTGGGCATGAAGGGCTCGCGCGTGCAGGCCGTGGTGCAGGAGCTGCGCGGCGAGAAGATCGACATCGTGCCCTACGACCGCGACCCGGCGCGCTACGTCATCGCGGCCATCCAGCCGGCCGAGGTGACCAAGGTCATCGTGGACGAGACGGGCGCCCGCATGGAGATCGTGGTGCCGGACGAGAAGCTCAGCCTCGCCATCGGACGCAAGGGCCAGAACGTGCGCCTCGCCTCGCAGCTGACCGACTGGCGCCTGGACGTCATCAGCGAGTCGAAGTTCAAGAAGATGGAGGAGGAGGCCGTCGAGCAGCTGCAGCAGATCGACCTCGTCACCGAGGCGATCGCCAAGGCGATGTACCGCCAGGGCTTCCGCGCGCTCGAAGAGGTGAGCGAGGCGCAGCTCGACGAGCTCGCCACCATCACCGGCATCGGCGACGCCGAGCACGCCAAGGAGCTGAAGGAGCAGGCCCAGTCCACGCTCGAGCGGCTGCGCGACGAGCGCATTCGCGACCTCGCGACGCGCGAGGAGCCGCCGACCGAGCGCGAGCGCATGCTGTGCGTGCCGGGGCTGGGCACCCGGACCTTCGCCCTGCTCGAGGAGGCCGGCTACAAGACGCTCGCCTCCGTCCTGAAAGAGGACGAGGACCGCCTCGGTATCAAGTCGGGCATCGGGCTCAAGAAGGCGGCGGCGCTCAAGGCGGCCGCCTCCGAGTTCGCACGCCACGAGCGCGAGCTCTACGCAGCGGCCCGCGCCAAGTACGCCCCCACGACCGAGGTCGTCGCGCCGAGCGAGGTGGCCGGCGGCTGAGCCATGCAGGAGCGCGCCCTCGACTCCAGTCTCGCGGGAGGCCCGACGCCGGGTGCTCCGCGCGCGCGCACGCGCCGCTGCGTCGGCTGCGGTGCGAGCGTGGCGCTCGAGCGTGCGCGGCGCGAGCTCGTGCGGCTCGCGCTCGTGCCCACCGAGGGCGGGCGCAGAGTCGTGGCGGACTTCTCCGGTCGCGAGGGCGGCCGCGGCGCGTGGCTGCACACGCGCCGCGAGTGCCTGGAGCGGGCCGCGCGGGGCGGGCTCGCGCGCGCCGCGAAGGAGCGCGTGGACGTGTCGGCGCCCGAGCTCACGGCGGCGGTCGTGGCCGCTGCGCACCGCCGGGCCGTCCGTCTCGTGCTCTCGGCGCGGCGCAGCGGCAAGCTCGGCATCGGCTCGAGCGCCGCGGTGGCTGCGTGGCGCGCCGGACGCGCGGCGTCCCTCGTCGTGGCCCGGGACGCACGGGCGGCGGCGGAGCTCGACGCCGTGCGCGCTGCTGCGGGCCTCGGGCGGGTGCTGGCGTGGAGCGACCGGGCCGAGCTCGGCGAGCTCCTCGGCGGCCGGGGGCGCGAGGCTGCTCCGGGCGAGCCCGGCGAAGCGGGCGACGCGCCGGAGCGCGTGGACGTCGGCGTGCTCGCGGTGCAAAGCCCGTCCCTTGCGGAGGCGCTGGCCGCGGCGGTCGCGGTGGAGCAGGGGCTCGCCGGCGCAGCGCCAGGGGAGCGCCCCGACGGTGCCGGGCGGCGCCGAGCGCGCGCGGGAGCCGCCGACGAGCGCGCGCGGACAACAGCACGGAGCGACGCCTCTGGCGGAGCGACGGATGCCAATGACCACAATCCCCCCGGGTCGCGCGACGCGCGCCCCGGGGACACCTTCGCTCGCAGCCGCGACGAGGGTCCGCGGGGCGGGAATGCGCCTGCCCCAGGTGCCGCAAGGCCAGGGCCCAAGGGACGGCGCGGGGTCACGAGGGTCGACGTGGTGCGGAGATGAACAAGGTGCGAGTTTACGAGGTTGCCCGTCAGCTCGGGATGAGTAACCGCGACCTGGTCGCGCTGTTCCAGTCGCTCGGCGTCGCCGAGGTTCGCAACCACATGAGCTCCGTCGAGGCCGAGGCCGTCGAGCGCGTGAAGCGTAAGCTGGAACGGCAGAAGTCGCCCCAGTCCGTCGAGGAGCACATCCGCCCGACCGTCGTGAAGCGCCGCTCGCGCCAGGCGGACGCGCCGGCAGCACGCCCGTCCGAGGCCGGCGAGGTGGTGGTGGCGGCACCGAGCGCACCGGGCGAGCGCGCGAGCCAGACCGGCGCCATGGCGCGGCCACCGCGCGAGAGCGAGCCCGCCGCGGAACGGCCTCCGGTCGAGCACGTCGAGCTCGCGCCGACGTCCCACCTCGAGGCCCCGCCGACGGAGCGCGTGGCGCCCACCGTCGTCGCCGAGCCAGCCACCGCGGTCGAGCCCGTGCCCGTCGTCGCCGCACGGCCCGCCTCGGAGCCACCGGTTCACGACATCCCGGCCGAGGCTGCGCTGCAGGTGCCGCCCCCCGAGAGCGCGCCCGCGCCGGAGCCGGTCGTCGCCGCCGCCGCGAGCGAGCCGAGCGCCCCCGCGCCCGAGGCACCGGTCGCCCAGGCCCAGCCGTCTGCCGCGCGGGTCGGCGAGGACGTCACGAGCGTCGCGCGGCGCCCCTCGCAGCCACCCAAGACCGGTATCGAGGTGTGGGCCGGGCGCGCGGGGGTGCCGATGCCCCAGCGCCCGCGGCCGGCAGCGGCGCCGCCCTCCGCGCGACGCACCACCTACGATCCGCGGGCCAACGCGGCCGCGGGTGCACGGCAGCCCTACGCCGGTGGCTACGGCCAGCGCCCCGGCATGCCCGGACGGCCGGGCATGCGCCCGGGCTTCGCGCGTCCCCGCCCCGGCATGCCCCAGCGCCGGGGGCCGGTGAGCGTCTCCACGAAGGCGATGTCCGCCGACAAGATGGTCATCAAGATCGAGGGCGAGACGTCGCTGCACGGTCTGGCGGCCAAGATGAGCCTCAAGGCCACCGAGGTCCTCATGCGCCTGCTGCAGATGGGCATGACGGGCGTGAACATCAACTCCACCCTCGACGTCGACACCGCGAAGCTTCTCGCGGGCGAGTTCGGCTGGACGGTCGAGGACGTGTCGATCGACGAGGAGACCTCGCTCGAGGCGGGGGCCGAGGGCGAGGGCGAGGAAGGGGAGGGTGCGCCGCGCGCGCCGGTCGTGACCGTCATGGGTCACGTCGACCACGGCAAGACCACGCTGCTCGACACGATCCGCAAGACGCACGTGGCGGCCTCCGAGGCGGGCGGCATCACCCAGCACATCGGCGCCTATCGCGTCGAGACGCAGCGCGGGCCGGTGTGCTTCCTCGACACGCCGGGCCACGAGGCCTTCACGGCCATGCGTGCGCGCGGCGCCCAGGTCACCGACCTCGTGGTTCTGGTGGTCGCCGCCGACGACGGCGTCATGCCGCAGACGCGCGAGGCGATCTCGCACGCGCGCAGCGCGAAGGTGCCGATCATCGTCGCCGTCAACAAGTGCGACAAGCCGGGCGTCGACCCGGAGCGCATCATGCGCGACCTGGCGAGCGAGGGGCTGCAGCCCGAGGAGTGGGGCGGCGACACCATCTTCTGCCGCGTCTCGGCGCTGACGGGGATGGGCGTGCAGCAGCTGCTCGAGATGATCGCGATCCAGAGCGAGATGCTCGAGCTCCTGGCGAACCCGGGCAAGCGCGCCAAGGGCGTCGTCGTCGAAGCGTTGCTCGACCGCGGTCGCGGCCCGGTGGCGCGCGTGCTCGTCGAGGACGGCACGCTCCGCACGGGCGACGTCCTGCTCGCGGGTCGAGCCTACGGCAAGGTCCGCGCCATGACCGACGAGCTCGGCCGTCCGGTCGCGGAGGCGGGGCCCTCGACGCCGGTCGAGGTGCTCGGGCTCAACGAGGTGCCGCAGGCCGGCGATCCGGTGCACGCCTTGAAGGACCTCCGCACCGCCGAGACCATCGCCGGCGACCGCAAGAAGAAGGTCACGGGCACGACCCAGCGCGCCGACGCGCGCGTGTCGCTCGAGGCCCTCACCAAGATCATCTCCGAGGGCGAGCAGCTCGAGCTCAAGGTGATCATCAAGGCGGACGTGCACGGATCCGTCGAGGCCTTGGTCCACGCGTTGACCAAGCTCTCCACCCCCAAGGTCAAGCTCAGCGTGGTGCACACCGGTGTCGGCGCCATCACCGAGACCGACGTGAACCTCGCGGTCGCATCCAAGGCGATCATCATCGGCTTCAACGTCCGGCCGGCGGGCAAGGCGAAGAAGATCGCCGAGACCGAGGGCATCGAGATCCGGCACTACGGCATCATCTACGAGGCCATCGACGACGTGCGCGCCGCGATGGAGGGCCTCCTTCCGGCGGCCAAGATCGAGAAGGAGCTGGGCAAGGCCGAGGTGCGGCAGGTGTTCCGCATCAGCAAGGTCGGTCAGGTCGCGGGCTGCATGGTGGTTCAAGGGCTCATCAAGCGCAGCGCCGACATCCGTGTCATCCGCGACAGCGTCGTCGTGTGGACCGGCAAGCTGTCGGGCCTGCGCCGCTTCAAGGAGGACACGCGCGAGGTGCGCGAGGGCTTCGAGTGCGGCATCTCGCTCGACAACTTCGCCGACGTGAAGGAAGGCGACGTCATCGAGTGCTTCGAGATCGAGGAAGTGAAGGCCAAGCTGTGACGGGCGGGCCGTCGCGGCGGCCGACCCGAGCCTCACCATGTTCGTCGGAGTGCTCAGGCTTTCCCTGCGCGTGCCGGGCGCGCGCTCGCTCAAGGACAAGCGGCGCGTGGTGCGCTCCTACAAGGACCGGCTCACGGCCCGGCTGCGCGTGAGCGTCGCCGAGGTAGGCGCGCTCGACGACTGGCAGCGAGCCGTGCTCGGTGTGGCGGTGTGCGCCAAGGAGGCCAGCCGCTGCGACCAGCTCCTCGCCGCCGCGGCGCGCCTGGCGGACGACGTGCGCGACGCCGTGCTCGAGGAACGGGCGACCGAGATCCTGAGCTTCGGCGATGCAGGCCAGGGTGTGCGCGGCGAGCTCGGCCCCGAGGGGGCGCTCGACCCCGGTGGCGCCGACCTCTGCGACGAGGAGGAGCCGTGAGCCGTCGCGTGCGCGAGATCCTGCCGGCGGCGGCGCGTCCCGAGCGCCGCGTGCCACGCAAGGCGCGGGTGGCGGGCGAGGTGCAGCAGCACCTGCAACGCGCGGTCGGCGCGCTGCGCGATCCGCGCCTCGCCGCGGTGAGCGTGACGCGGGTGGTGCTCTCCGACGACCTGTCGTCGGCACGCGTCTTCGTGCGCATCGCCTTCGGGCCGTCGGGCGACCCGGAGCGGCGCGGCCTCATGCGCGCCCTCGGCGCCGCGACGGGTCGGCTGCGCCACGGTCTCGGGACCGAGCTCGGCCTGCGCTACGTGCCCGCGCTCTACTTCGCCTACGACGAGGGCCCGGACGACGCGCGGCGCGTGGCCGAGCTGCTCGAGGAGATCGCGCGCGAGACTCCGCGGGACCCCGAGGAGGGCTAGCGGCGACCGGCGGCGCCGGCCCCTGCGGCCGCGCGTCCGCCGCTCGACCGGTAGCGCCCGAGGTCCGCGAGCGCGGGTCGGTCGATGCCGGTGACCCGGCTCGTGACGAGCTGCTCCTCGTCGTCCGCGGAGCCCTCGCGCACCACGAAGTACATGGCGGAGCCGAGCGTGGGGCGGTCGGACGTGGCGATGAGCGCGCCGTTCGAGAACTGCTGTACGCCGCCTGCGACGGGCTTGCCGTGCGCGGGGTGCTCGCTCTGCCAGCGTCCGGTCGAGCGGTCGCGCACGGCCACGCACACGCCGTCGAGCGTGTGGTACTCGGTGTTCTTCGTGACGTAGACCCAGCGGCGCCGCCGCTCGTTCACCGACTTTCCCATGGCGCGCTCCTGCCACGGTGCGCGCGCGCGGGCCAAGATCCGGCGCGCCGTGGGCACGAGCGCGGGTGCCCGGTGTCCGCGCGCGGCCGGCCTCCTGGGTGGCACGGCGCCGGGTGCGTTGCCAACTAAGCCGAAGAAGCCGCCGGCTTGTTGGATGCGCGTGCGGGCGAGTGGAACGATCGCGCCATGTACGATGCGGTGCGAGGCCGGCCCGTGGCGCCGACGAGGTCTGCGCGCGGAACGAGCTCCGGGCCCGTGGCGCCGGATGCTGCCACCGTCGCAGGCGCGGGCGCCCACGACGCGCAGGGTGGCGCGGCGCACGGCGCGGGTCCCGGGCTCCGGAAGGCGCGCCCGCGCGCCGTCACGTGGCGCTCGCTCACGTGCGCGGCGCTGCCGCCCGACTACTGGCAGCGGCTCATCGAGGCCGCCGACGTCGTGAGCGAGGGGGGCGTGTCGGTGGAGGGCGACCAGTCGGTGTACTACGGCACGACCAGCGTCCTGTGCGAGCTCGGCGCTGCGCGGCGCGACGGCTGCGGTGCGGCGGTGCTGGGGCTCGAGGTCGATGCGGCGCTCGCCGCGCTCGCCGCGGCCGACCCGCACGTGCGTCTGCGCCTCTTGCGCATCGCGCGCCGCGAGGCGCAGTCGCGCGCTCCGGCCCCGCTCGGTGTGCTGCACGCCGAGCTCGCGGCGCACGCACGGGGCACGTGCCTGTGCATCGAGGCGACCGTGAGCGCGCCCGTGCTCGCAGCGACGCGCGGCGCGCGCCGGCGCCCCTGACGAGGCGCACGCGGGCAGCCGCCGACGTTGCCGCGCTTGACGGTGCTGGCGAGTTGTGCGCCGCGTCGCACGCGCGCGGGCGCGACATTGCGTCGAGTGCCTTGACGCGCGCGACGAGGTGCACGACGCAAGGGGCTGCGTTCCGATGGCGAAGAAGAAGCGCACGAGCCGCAGCTCGGAGATGCCGAGCACGGTGATTCACGTGGCGTTCGGTCCGGGCGGTGGTCGCATCGCGCCGGAGGCCACGCGCGAGCTCGGCCGGCGTGCCGGGGAGCCGGAGCCGGGTCCGTCCCCGAGCGGGCGCGAGCCGGTGAGCGATCTCTACACGCAGAGCGAGGTCGAGCGGCTCCTCAAGATCACCCGCGGGCGGCTGCGCTCGCTGGCGCGCGCCGGCATCGTGGCGCCGAGTGGCCGGCGCCGCGGCCGGCGCGCCTACACCTTCAGCGACGTCATCGCGCTGCGCGCGGCGCGCGATCTACTGGAGCGCAAGGTCCGCCTGCGCGACGTGGCGCGCGCCATCGAGCGCATCCGCAAGATGCTGCCCGCGGTGACGCGGCCCCTGTCGGAGCTGCGCATCGCCTCCGACGGCAAGCAGGTGGTGGTCCGCACGCAGCAGGGCGCCTTCGAGCCCCTCACCGGCCAGATGCTCATCGACTTCGAGGTGCGGCAGCTGCGCGACGACGTGGTGCGCGTGCTGCGTCCGCAGGTGGGCCACGAGCGCAAGCGGCTCGCCTACGACCTCTACCTGCGGGCCAGTCAGTGCGACGAGCACCCCGACACCATGGACGAGGCAGAGGGCCTGTACCGCAAGGCGGTCGAGGTCGATCCGTGGCTCGCGATCGCCTACACGAACCTCGGCAACATCCGTTTCCGGCGCGGCGACGAGGCGCAGGCCGAGGCGCTCTACCGCTCCGCGCTGCAGATCGAGGCGACCCAGCCCGAGGCCCAGTACAACCTCGGCTACATGATGCTGCAGCGGGGCAAGTGCTCCGAGGCGGTGACGTACTTCGAGGGCGCGATCGACAACGACCCGTGCTTCGCCGACGCCTACTTCAACCTCGCGATGTCGTACGAGCAGCTCGGTCGCACGGCGCGCGCCCGGGTGTGCTGGCTGCGTTACCTCGAGCTCGAGCCGAGCGGCACCTGGTCGGATATCGCCCGCAAGCACCTCGGCGAGTGACCGGGCGCGGGCCGCTCCTGCGGCGCGGTGGCGGCGTCAGCGTCGGATCGCGTTCGAGGGGCAGATCTGCTCGACGTGCTGCCCTTCGCCGAGCGTCACGCCGCTCGTCGCAGGACCCCCCTCGGGATCGACGCACGTGACGTCGTGATCGCCGGGCGGGACGTCGTTGAGCTCGCAGGGCGTCGTGTCACAGGCCGCCTTGCCGTCGAGCAGGACCTTGACCGGTGTGGGGGACGTCACGTGGATGCTGCTCTTCAGCGCGGCCGCGGTCGGCTCGGGCGGCATCGTGACCTTCGGTTCGCTCGGCGGCGGCGGGACCGGCTTCTTCGAGCAAGCGGCGAGCGCCAGGGCGAGCCCTAGACTGTAGGCGATGGAGCGATGCATGCCCTTCATTAGCAGACGGCGGCGGTGCGGCGTCAAATCCGGCCCGCTCGGGGCGTGGGCCGGGCGCGTGCCGGCGTGGGGCTGGCTTGACCGAGCGGCCCGGGCGCTCTACGCCGCTCCCATGCCCAGAGACGACACGCGCGCGCCCGAAGGGTCCGAGGCGCCGGCGGGCTCGACCGTGGCCGGATACCGCGAGCCCCGGCTCGCCATCAACCGAGTCTACACGCGCAGTGGCGACGACGGCACGACGGCGCTCGTGGGCGGCAGCCGCGTCGCCAAGACCGACCCGCGCATCGAGGCGTACGGCACGGTGGACGAGCTCAACGCGGTGATCGGCGCCGCGCGGGTCTCGCTCGCCGAGGTGACGGGGCGCGCGCCGGAGCTCGCGAGCCTCGACGTCGTGCTCCTGCGGGTGCAGCACGAGCTCTTCAACCTGGGCAGCCTGCTCGCGACCCCGCCGGACGACGTCCACCCGGCGCAGCCCCGCGTCACGCCGCGCGACGTGGCGGCCCTCGAGCAGGACATGGATGTCCGCCTCGCCGAGCTCGCACCGCTGCGCTCGTTCGTGCTGCCGGGCGGCTGCCGCTTGAACGCCGACCTGCACCTCGGGCGCACCGTGTGCCGCCGCGCGGAGCGCCGCTGCGCGCCGCTCGGGCTGGGCAGCGAGGACGCGCTCGTGTACCTGAACAGGCTGAGCGATGCGCTCTTCGTGTGGAGCCGCTGGGCGAGTGCCAAGCTCGGTGTCCCGGAGTGCTTGTGGGAACCGAACCGTGCGAGCTCGGGGGGCTGAGGCGCGCCCCGGGCACCCGTCGACGCCGCGGCGGGGCCTGGCGGCCGCGGCCCGCGCGCTCGTCGTCTGCGCGCGCGTCGCCTGCGCGCTCGTCGTCTGCGCGCTCGGGTGTCGCGCCGGAGCCGGGGGGGCCGCGGGCGACGGCGGGACCCCGGACGTCGAGCCGGCCGCCGCGCCCGGTCTCCGCGTGCTCTTGCGTCCGCTACCCGGCCCTCGGGCCGGCGTCGAGGTGCGCATCGAGCTCGACGGACCCGAGGCCGCCCGTGTCGAGGCGCTCGCCATGCAGCCCCGTTTCGGGGACATCGCCGGACCGCCCCTCGTCGAGTCGCTCGAGGTCGTGGACGCGCAGGGGACCGTCCCGTTCGGCGAGGAGCGCTCGCGCGGCCGCTTCCGGCTGGGCCGCGCCGTCGCGGGTCCGCGGTTGATCGTGCGCTACTTCGCCCGCGCCGACCCGAACCCCTCGCCGCTCGGGCTGCACGTGGACGGCGCCGGGCTGTCGGGCATCGGACACGGTTTCCTCCTCTTGCCCGAGCTCGACGCGCGGTTGCCGGTGCGGCTGCGCTTCGAGCTCGGTGCCTTCGGCGGCGGCGCCGGCGGGCGCGCCGCGGGCGTCGAGGCGGCCAGCTCCTTCGGCGTCGGATCCGAGATCTTCACGCGCGCCAGCGCGCGCGAGCTCGGGCACGCGGTGTACGTCGTCGGCCCGCTCGCCGTCGAGGACGGTGGCTACGGCGAGCGACTGGTCGCGGTGGCAGCGGACGGCCTGCCACTGCGCACCGTGCTCGCCGACAGCGCCGAGCTCGGTCGCGCCGTGCGGCGCGCGTTCGCGCTCGCCGAGCCCGGTCCGGTGACGCTCCTCGCCGTGGGCGCACCGGGCATCGGCGACGGGCACGACGGGGTGTGGCTCGAACGCTCGTTCGCGGTGTGGCTCGACATGCAGCGCGGCTACGACGCGCGCGTGCGCATCCTGCTCGCACACGAGTGGTCGCATGCCTTCTTCGGCTCGGCGCTGCGGGTCGTGAGCGACCCGGCAGCCGACGGCGCGGAGCCGAGCGCGGCGCCGTGGTTCTCCGAGGGCTTCGCGATCCACTTCGCGCGCGAGCTCGCGCTACGGGCGGGGCTCATCACGCCCGGAGACTACGTGGACGACCTCAACCGCAGCCTCGAGGCCGTGGAGCGCGCCTCGGGCGACTGGCCGGGTCGCCCGGAGCCCGGTGACGTGAACCATCGCGGCGCGCTCTACGCCGCCCGGCTCGGCGCGCTCGCGGCGCGCGACCGCGGCACGCTCGAGCGCTTCCTGCTCGAGCTCGCCGCGAGCGCGGGCGTGGCGACCGAGCCCGTGCCGTGGGCCGCGAGCGCGCGGCGCGACGTGCCGCGCGCGCGCTTCGTGGCGGCGGTCGTCGCGCGCTTCGGGGCCGAGGAGGCCGAGATCCACGCGCGGGCGGTCGAGGGCGGCGAGCGCTCGGTCCCGCTGCCCAAGGAGACCTTCGGGCCGTGCGTGCGCCTCACGCGCGCCTCGGTCGCGGTGCGCGAGCTCGGCTTCGACCGAACCTCGCTCGCGGCCGACGGCACGGGCGCGGTGCGCCGGGTGGTCCCGCGCTCGCGGGCGGCGCTCGCGGGGCTGCGCGACGGCGACCGCGTGCGCGAGGCACGCGGTCTCGACGGCTCCGATCCCGACGCGGAGGTGACGCTCGTCGTCGCGACGGCGGGCGGCGAGCGTTCCCTGCGCTACCGCCCGCGCGCCGAGGTGACCCGCGACCGCTACGCCCTCGCGCCGGTCCCGTCGTGCCGCGGGTCGACGGGACGGTGAGCGCCGGCCGAGCCCCGCGGGCGGTGCCGCCGCGGTGGTCGCGCGCTCAGTCTTTCGGGCGCGGCGCGTCGTCCGGGGCGGCGGCCTTCGGAGCGGCGATCGCGACCGCGAAGCGCCGGAGCGGCGCGAGCTGCTTGCGGAAGGCGTCGCGCACCGCCGCCGGTCCGGCCTTGTCGCAGGCCGCGAGCTCGCGCTCGAGCACGCCGGGCGCGAGGCTCCGCCACAGCCGGCCGTCGAGGTTCGAGTCGTGCGGCTCGACCGCCGGGTCGGCGCGCTTGGCGAGCTCGTTCAGGCGGTAGCGCAACATCGCCTTGGCGATCGCGAGCTCGAGCGTGCTCGGACCGCGCTCGGCGAGCGGCGCGATGGCGTGCTCGAGCTCGGCGTCGATCGCGCCCACGTCCGCGCTCTCGGGCGCGACGACCTCGATGACGAGCGCGTTCGCGTCGGGGGCGAGGTCGACGTGGGCGTGCACGGCGGTGGCCAGGCCGCGCGCGAGGAGCGTGCGACCGAGCACCGGGTCCTTCTTGCCGGCGAGGATCTCGAGCGCGAGGCGCGCCGCGATCTCGCCCTCGACGCCCAGGCCGGGACCCACCCAGCCGAACAGCGCGCGCGTGTCGCGAGCCTTGTCGTCGCCCACGACCACGACCGGGCGCTTGCCGCTGCGCGCCTCGATCTGGTCTAGCCCGTGGCTCGGGCCCGTGCCGAGCGCAGCCAGCGCTTTTTGCACGAGCGTGGTGGCCGTCGCCGGGTCGAAGTCGCCGACGAGCGTGATCGACGCCGCGCTCGCGGCGTGGCGCGCCGCCAGCTCGGCGAGCAAGAAGCCGCCCACGAAGGTGCTCTGCTCGACCGGGTCGGGCGCGAGCACGCGGCCGCCGCCTGCGTCGCCGACCGGGAACATCGCCTCGCCGAGGGCCCGCCACGCCGCGCCGGCCGGCAGACTCTCCAGCCGCCGCCGCCGGTAGGCGCCAAGCTCGTGGCGCAGCGCCGCCACCGGGCTACTGCGTCCGGCCGCGAGCGCGAGGCCGAGCCGACCGACGGCGAGGGCGAGGCCGAGATCGAGGTCGCTGCTCTTGACGGTGTCGGTGTACCGCACGTCGGCCGCGTGACCCTCGAGCGCCTGCGGATCGAGGCTCTGGGGCTCGCCTCCGGCGCGCACGGTGATGGCGACCCGCGGCGCCGAGGCGTCGCGGCGCATGCGCAGCTCGACGCCGCCGGCGAGCTTCTGCGTCAGGAACGGCAGCTCGGCGAGCTTCACCGGGGCGTCGCTCTTGAGGAAGGCGAGCTCGCCGGCGAGCGCGCGCGCGTCGGCGTGGGTCTTGGCCTGGCGCGCGTTGCGGGCGAACAGCGCAAAGGGGTCGTCGGGCTCCGCGCGCCAGCCCACGTCGAGGTCCCCGAGCCCGGTCGGCAGGATATGCTCGATGGGCCCGCGCGGACGCAGCGCGGCGGACGCCCCGGCCGCGGGCGTACCCGGCACCGGGAACGCGGGCAGCCGGTTGAGCCCGAGGTGTCCGGGTCGGCGGCCGCCGTACACGGTGATGAAGTCGCCGTTCGCCCCGAGCCGCGTCTCGCCCGGCGTCGGCTCGGAATCGTCCACGGACAGGACGAGGTTGTCGAGGTACGCCGGCAGCGCGGCGCGGATCTGCTCGTAGCGCTCGGCCGGCACGAGGATGGTGTAGCCCCCGCCCTCCGGGGGCGTGCGATCGCGCAGCAGCTCCGGGTTCAGATCGCGCAGGCTCGCGAGCGACACCCCGCCGGCGCGGGCCACGGCGCGCAGCGGCGTTCCCTCGGGCACCGTGAGCTCGCTCAGATCGAGCGGGTCCGCTGCGGCCGTCTCGTCGAGGTCGAAGCGCGCCAGGTTCGCGGCCACGAGCGCGAAGCCGACGATCTTCGGCACATAGTCGGTCGTCTCGTCGGGGAGCAGGCCCGCCTGCGCGAGGTCGCTGAAGCGTCCAGGGCCGGTGGGGGCGTCCTCCTTGGGCGCGCGCTTGCGCAGCTCCTCGTACTCCTCGAGGGCCCGCAGCACGGCCGAGTAGCCGGCGTTGTAGGCCGCCAGCACCAGATCCCAGCGCCCGAGCCGCTCGTGGAGATCGCGCAGGTGCGCCACCGCCGCGGCCGTGGCGCGGCGCAAGCTGCGCCGCTCGTCGAGCCACCTCGACTGCTCCAGACCGTAGAGGGCGCCCGTCTCCGGCATGAACTGCCAGATGCCGGAGGCGCCTGCGGTCGAGCCGGCCCGCGGGTCGAAGCCGCTCTCGATGGCCGCGACCCACACGAGATCGTCCGGCAGCCCGGCCTCGCGCAGCTCGCGCTCCATCTCGCGCCGGTACTTGCCGGCCCGGCGGTAGCGGGTGAGGAAGGTCTCGCGGCCGACGGCATTCTTACCGAAGAACTTCGCGAAGCGGAGCGCGCGGCGCGTGACCTCGACCGGCAGATCGGCCGGCCGGAGGTCGCCGATGCCGGTGAGGTCGGGGCTCTCGGTGTCGTCGGACGGGTCGATCGGGCTGTGCTCGCGCGCCAGCGTGCGGTCGATGACGAGCGGGTTCTCCTCGGCGGGACCGCAGCTCGTCGCGAGCGACGGCGGGTACACGAGCCCCGGATCGCCGAAGGCGCGCGCGGCCGCGGCGAGCTTGCGCCGCAGGCCCGGGGAGGCCGCGACGATCGTGCCGAGGGCCACGAGGCTCACGGCGACGATGCCGAGGACGCGCTTGCGCTTCATGCGGCCCCGAGCATCCACAAATCGCGAGCCGGCCGCCACAGGGACCTGCACGTTTGCGCACGCCGTCGCCGGCCTGGCGTTTCCCCCATTGACAGGCGCGCGCCGGCGGTCGACGGGGCAGACGTCACGGGCAGCCTGCGGGGGCGCTCTGGGTGTAGGCGACCACCGCGCACGCGAGCGGGCTGCCGAAGTCGTCGCAGCTCGTGGTGGCGTCGTAGAAGGCGACGCACGCCTGCACGGTGCCGTCGTCGTATTGCAGGCACTCGGCGCCGAACTCGCTGCGCACGAGGTCGGGGCAGGGACGGATGGTGCTCGTGCAGCCGAGCGCCAGGGCGTTGTCCTGCAGCGCGGCGTGGAGCGCGGCGCAGGCCGTGGCCTCCGCCACCTTCACGCCGTTCGGCGGGGGGTGGAAGCGGTCGTCGCTCCCGCCACCGCCATCGGTGGAGAGCTGCGAGCTCGCGGTCTCGGAGTCGCAGCCCGCGAGGGCCGGGGGGAGCGCCGCGAGGCAGAAGGCGAGGGCGATACGGAGGGAGCGGGACATGGCATCGACACGGGCGTCGCTCGCGACGCCGCAAGCTCCCACGCCTACGCGCGCCCAGCCCGTGCATCAAGCACATCCCGCCGGCGGCCGGTCGCCTCCGAGCCTCGCCCCTACGCGTCGCCGGCCGGCGCCGCCGCCGCGTCGTCCCCGTAGTCGAGGTCGAGCCCCACGGCGCGCATCAGGCGCAGGGCGTTCGAGGTGGCGACCGGGCCCGGGCGCATGCGGTAGTCGAACACCATCTTGCCGGCCTCGATGTGGTCCTCGAAGTGGGTGTTGCGCACGCGCCCGCCGGTCTCGCTCTCGAGGCGCACGAGCCCGAGGTCGTGGGACGACGCGGCGCCGATCGCCCCGCGCCGCACGAGCTCGCGCACCACGGCGCTCGCGCCGAGGATGCGCTCGCGCGAGTTCGTGCCGTGGAGGACCTCGTCGAGCAGGAAGAGGACGGGCGTCGCGCGTCCGTCTTCGTCGGGTTCCAGGCTGTCCACCACGCGCTTCAGCTTCTCCACCTCGCGGAAGAAGCGGCTCGCCCCCTCGTCGAGCGAGTCGGCGACCCGGATGCTCGGCCGGACCGCGAGCGGCCCCATGGCGAGCGAGCGCGCGAAGACCGGCAGACCGGCCTGGGCCATGACCGCCGCGACGCCGACGCTCCGCAGCAGGGTGCTCTTGCCGGACATGTTCGACCCGGTGATCATGAGCGCCGGCTGGCTCGCCGTGAGCGCGACGTCGTTCGCGACCGCACCGCGCGCCGCGAGGAGCGGGTGGGCCAGCTCGCGCGCCTCGAAGCGCCCGACCACGCGGCCGTCGTCGCCCCGCTGGCACTCGACGAGCGGCCAGGCGAAGTGGGGGTGGTCGTGGGCGTAGGTGCCGAGGCAGGCGAGCGCCTCGAGGTCCGCGAGGGCCGCGAGCCAGCTCCCCACGCGCGGTCCGTGCGCGCGTCGCCAGGCGTCGAGGCCGTGGGCGCACCACGCGTCCCAGCCGCACAAGACGTTGAGCAGGAAGTGCCCGATGGCGTTGTGGCGCGCCGCGGCGAGGCCCACCAGGGTCTCGAGGCGCGCCATGTGCTGCGACGCGCGGCGCGAACCGTCGCGGGCGGCGAGCGGCGCCACGAGTGCCGTCAGGGTCTCGTCCTCGAAGCGCGCGCGCTCGGCGACGGCCACGAGGCGTGCGTAGCGCCCGAGCGGGTTGGCGCGGTCGCACACGGGCGAGATGGCGGCCTCGAGGCGGGGTCGCCGCGCGTAGACGAGCAGCAGCTGCGCCGCCGCCGTGAGCCCGGCGTACCGCGCGAGCCCGGTCGTGTACGCCTGTGCGACGAGCAGGCCCACCGTGAGGCAGCCGAGCACGGCCGAGAGCGCGAGGGCGAGCCGGTCGCTCGGCCGCGCGGGCGGCGCTGCCGCGAGCCACGCGTCGAAGGCCGGGGTCGGGCCGGCGCCGCGTCCGACGCGCCGCCCCTCGAGCGCGAGCTCCTCGCGGAGGGCTACCGCTGCGGCGAGCTCGCGCACGGCGCGCTGCCGGGCGTGCACGGTCTCCGGGGGCGCCGGGGCGAGGAGCAAGCCGGCGCAACGCTCCTCGGCGGCCCGGGTCTCGGTGGTGTTCAGCTGCTCGAACAGCGACCCAGCTCCGAAGAGGTCGAGGTCCTCCGCGTAGGGATGCGCCGCGGCGACGAAGCGATCGCCCCGTTGCTCGGCGCTGCGGAAGCGCCCCTCGAGGCGGGCCTGCGCCCGGGTGCACAGCTCGAGCCGCCAGCGCAGATCGAACTGGCGCGTGGCGACGCGCGCGTGCTGGACGACGAAGGCGACGAAGGCAGCGCCGACGGCCGCGACGCCGAGCCACCCGAGCGGCTCCTTCAGCGCCGCGACGCCGATCGCCCCGCCCACGGTGGCGAGGAGCCCGACGCCGCGGAGCCAGCTCAGGCGCAGGTCGCGCCGGTCGAGCTCCGCCCCTTCGCGCAGCAGCGCCTCGCGGCGCGCGCCGTAATGGGCCTGTGGGTCGTCTGCTGGGGAGCTCACCGGGGTCGGTGGCGCGGCGTGGGCGCGCGCCGACCGCCTGTCTACTACGAACCCGTGCTCCCAGGGGGGTGCGCGCGCCGACCGGCTCGCGCGGGCGCTTGCGGCGCGCGCCGACTCGCCCGAGATTGCGCGCTGCCATGGTCGACCGTGCCGCCGACGCCGCCCTCTTCGACGCCTACGCCCCGCCGCCGGGGCGCGGCGTGTACTGCAACCGCACGCTCAACCTCCGGGCCATCAAGGTCGTCGGCTACGACATGGACTACACGCTGGTCCACTACCGCGTGGTCGACTGGGAGAGGCGCGCCTACGAGCACCTGCGGGCGCGCCTCGCCGAGACGGGCTGTCCCGTGGACGATCTCGAGTTCGATCCGGAGCTCGTGATGCGTGGGCTCGTCGTCGACACCGAGCACGGCAACGTGCTCAAGGTGAATCGCTTCGGCTACGTGAAGGCCGCCTACCACGGCAGCCGGCCCATGCCGTACGAGGAGCTCCGCGCGCGCTACGCCCGCACGATGGTCGATCTGGCGCGGGACCGCTGGTCCTTCCTCAACACGCTCTTCTCGCTCTCCGAGGGCTGCATGTACGCGCAGCTCGTCGACCGCCTCGACGCCGGCGCGCTCGGGGCGGTGCGCGCGCCGAGCGGGCCCCTCGGCTACCGCGAGCTCCACCAGCTCGTGCGCGACCACATCGACCGGACCCACCTCGAGGGCGCGCTCAAGGCCGAGATCGTCGGGGACCCCGCGCGCTTCGTCGACGCCGACGCCGACACGGTGCTGGCGCTGCTCGACCAGCGCCACTCGGGCAAGAAGCTGCTGCTCGTGACGAACAGCGAGTGGGCCTACACCGACGCGATGATGCGCTACGCGGTCGAGCGCTTCCTGCCGGAGGGCATGCGCTGGCCGGAGCTGTTCGAGCTCACGGTGGTCGCCGCGCGCAAGCCCGAGTTCTTCGCGCTGCGGGCGCCCCTGCTCGAGGTGGTGAGCCCGGACGGGCTCCTGCGGCCGGTGGTCGGCCCCCTCAAGAGCGGAGGCTGCTACTTCGGCGGCCACGCCGCCCGGCTCGAGTCGCACCTCGGCGTGTCCGGCGACGAGATCCTCTACCTCGGCGACCACATGTACGGCGACGTGCACGTGACGAAGAGCGTCCTGCGCTGGCGCACCGGCCTCATCGTGCGCGAGCTCGAGGACGAGCTCGCCGCGGTCGAGGCCTCGCGCGCCGGGCAGGCGGAGCTCGCGGCGCTGATGCGCGACAAGGAGGGGCTCGAGGCCCGCTACTACCGCCTGCGGCTGCTCCTGCAGCGCAAGCGCGAGCGCTACGGGCCGCCCGTCGAGGCCTCGGTCGAGACCCTCACGCGCGAGGTGGGGCGCCTGCGCGCCGGGATCACGGCGCTCGACGATCGCATCGCGCCGCTCGCCGGGGCCGCCGCGGGTGTCTTGAACCACCGCTGGGGCCTGCTCATGCGCGCCGGCAACGACAAGAGCCAGCTCGCCCGCCAGATCGAGCGCTACGCCGACGTCTACACCTCGCGCGTCTCGAACCTGCTCTGGGCGACGCCCTTCGCCTTCGTGCGGTCCCCGCGCCAGAGCCTGCCGCACGATCCCGTGCTCGACGCAGCGCCGCGCGACAAGTGATCAGAACCGTGCGACGGCGCCCGCCCACGTGTAGCCACTGCCGAACGCGGCCATGAGGACGCGCGCGCCGCCCTTCAGGCGTCCCTCGGCGTAGGCCTCCGAGAGGCCGATCGGGATCGTCGCGGCCGTCGTGTTGCCGTAGCGCTCGATGTTGTGCACCGTCTTGTCGGCGGGGATGCCGAGGTTCATGGCCACCATCTGGTTGATGCGCATGTTGGCCTGGTGCGGCACGAAGAGGTCTACGTCCTCGGTCTTCCACCCCGCCGCGTCGAGCACCTCGCGCGCCACCTCGGGCATCTTCTCCACGGCCCAGCGGAACACCTGCTTGCCCTTCATGTGCGGCCACTGCAGGCCTTGATCGAGCATCTCGTGGGTGATGCGCGGCATGTGGCGGCTCGCCGGCGCCGGGATCCAGAGGTCCTCGGCGCCCTTGCCGTCCGCGTGCAGGCGAATCGAGAAGATGCCCCGCTCGTCGCGGTCGCTCGGCCCCACGACCGCCGCTCCGGCGCCGTCGCCGAAGATGACCGCCACGTCGCGGCCGCGCTCGGTGAACTCCACGCCGGTCGAGTGCACCTCCGCGCCCACCACGAGCACGTGCCGGAACTGCCCGACCCGCACCCACGCGTCGGCCACGCTGAGGCCGTAGAGGAAGCCCGAGCACTGGTTGCGGACGTCCATGGCCGGCACGCCGGGCAGGCCTAGCTTGCGCTGCAGGAAGCACCCGCTGCCGGGAAACTGCACGTCCGGGCTCAGGGTCGCGAACACGATGGCATCGACGTCCTTCACCTCGAGCCCGGCGCGCTCGAGCGCCATGTGACAGGCCGGCACGGCGAGGTCGCTCGCGCCGACGCCGTCCTCGGCGTAGCGCCGCTCCTTGATGCCGGTTCGCTGGACGATCCACTCGTCCGTGGTGGGCATGAGCTTGGCGAGGTCGTGGTTCGTCACGACCTTGTCGGGCACGTGGTGGCCGACCCCGAGGATGGCAGACCTTTGCATCCCGCGTTCATGCCCCGCCCGACCCGCGCTTTCAAGGTCGCTGGCAGGAAACCCGGCTCCCAGCATGCCGGTGGCTCCGGGCTACGAGCTTCCGGCTTCAGGCGCAGAGGCCGCGGCGTGGATCCCCGTGGCCTCCCGCTCTCCCTCCCGAAGCCTGGCGCCCGTCGCCCGTGTCGGCCTACCGTTTCGTGCGACGCGGGTCGGGCGCCGCCCGGGGCTGGAACGGCCCCGGCGCAGTTGTGGCGCCTCGAGGGCAGGAATCTTGGACGTGCTTTCGCGGCGCTTCATTCAAAGCCGGGCAGTCGGAACTTTGTTGAAGGAATATGCGATCTTTCCGTAGTACGCTTCACACCGAAATCGGCCTCTCGCACGTCGAACCAGCGTGCCTGCCGCTGCGTCACTCCGCGCCTCCTCTCGCCCGACTCCGATGGATCCGTTCGTAGGCCAGCTCATCAACAACAAGTACCGGCTGGTGCGTCTCATCGGCGACGGCGGCATGGGGAGCGTCTTCGAAGCGCGCCACGAGCTGCTCGGGACGACGGTGGCTCTCAAGTTCCTCCACGCCGCCCTCGCGCGGCGCAAGGGCCTCGTCGAGCGCTTCCTGCAGGAGGCTCAGGTCTCGGCGCGCATCAAGAGCCGCCACGTCGTGCGGGTCACGGACGTCGACCGCACGCCCGAGGGGCTCGCGTTCATGGTCATGGAGTACGTCGAGGGCACGACGCTCCAGACCCTGTACGAGCAGCTCTACCAGCAGGGGCAGCGCCTGACCTACGTCGAGGCCTTCCGGTACATGCTCCAGATCATGGAGGGTGTCGCGGCCGCTCATCGGATGGGCATCGTCCACCGCGACCTCAAGCCCGACAACGTCATGCTGACGCAGGAGTCGGACGGGTCGTACGTGATGAAGATCCTGGACTTCGGCATCGCCAAGCTCAAGGCGAGCGGCGAGGTCGACCGCGGGCTCACCCGCCCGGGCGTCGTCATGGGGACGCCGGAGTACATGGCCCCGGAGCAGGCGTTCAGCGCCGATGCCGTCGACGCCCGGGCCGACATCTTCTCGCTCGGCGTGATGTTCTTCGAGATGCTCGCGGGGCGGCGCCCGGTCGGCGGCGACAACGCCCACGCGATCGCCGCCCAGTACCTCGAGGGCAACGTGGCAGAGCTCGGGGTCCTGAACCCGAACGTGGACCCGGCGCTGGCCGCAGCGGTGCACACCGCCATGGCCGCCAAGCCCGAGCGGCGCTTCTCCAACGTCGACGCCTTCCGCAACGCGATCGTGCCGTTCTGCCCGGACGAGGCGCTGCCGATGAAGGCCGACATGACTCCGCCCTCCATCGTGGGGGCGCTCGCGCTCGTGGCGCCGAGCCTCACCGCCATGCGCCGCGTCCCGAAGACCCAGCCGGAGGAGGAAGCACCCCCGGGGCCCAGACCGAAGGAGCCCGCCGAGGCGAGCCGCGTGGCACGGCCCAAGGACGCCGCGCGGGCACCCGTCGCGGTGGCGGCCTCGAACGGCGACTCGCCCACCACGATGCGTGGCCCGGGGCCGACCCTCGCGCGTCCCGCCGTCGGCAAGGCCGCGGTCGAGGACGCCGCCCGCAAGGCCCAGGTGCATGTCGAGGAGGCGGTCGTCTCGTCCGGCGAGCGCCAGTCGGGCACCGCGGTCGTGATCGACGTCGACGAGCCCTCGGGCGCGGCGCCCGGCCCGTCCGATCTCGAGGGCGGCGAGCGTCCGACTGCCGACGCGGACGCCCCGCGCGGGGAATCCGCGTCGGTCGAGGTCGTGTTCTCGTCGGGTGTGGCGCGCGCGCTGATGCCGCCCGAGACGCCGGCGGCCGCGCACGTGGACGGCAAGGCGACCGCCGACATGGTCCCACCGGACTTCGGAGCCGCGCCCGCGTTCGGTGCCGCCGCCGAGCGCGGCGCACCCGCGCTCGGCGCCTCCACGGCGGAGGCCGTTCCCTATCGTCCCGCGTCGGACGAGCCGCCGCAACACGCGGGCATTCCGGGCACCGTCGCGGACGGCACGGCGTTCGGCTCGGAGCGCGGCGGCGCGGGTGGCACGCAGGTCGGCGCTCCCCTCGAGGGCGGCTACGGCGTGCCCGACAACCGGCCCTCGGCGTTCGCGCCGCTCGGGGCGGGCGCGGGCATCACCCCCCTCGCGACGCCGGTGCGCCGCGGGCGGCGCCGCTCGGGCCCCTCGTTCTTCACGGTGCTCGGGCTCGCCGCGGTCGTCTCGGGAGCGGTGGTGGGCGGGGTCTACCTCGCGCACCGCTACGGCTCGCGCGACGACCTGCGCGACGATCCCCCGGTCAAGCTCACCTCGACCGTGCGGCCCGCCACCTCGCAACCGCCGCCGCCGCCCGCGACGACCAGCCCCTGGCCGACCCCGACGCCGCCGCCGCCCCCGCCGGCCACCACCACGACCCGGCCGCCGCCCCCGCCGGCGACCACGCCGCCGCCGGCGACCACGCCGCCGCCGACCACCACGCAGCCGCCCGTCCTCATTCTGCCCTCGTCGCTGCCCTTCCCGACGATCCCGTTCCCTGGTTTTCCGCCGGTCGGGCCGCAGCCGACGAGCCCCGATCCGCCGCCGACGACCACGCGCCCGCGCATTCCGCGCAAGTGAGGCCCCGCGCGGGCGCTCGAAGCGCGCGCGGGCACGCCGACCCGGCAGCGGCCCCGCCCCGTTGCCGTTGACTTCGCGCCGCGGGCGCGCACCTCCCCAGGCGCATGGGCCGGCGCGCGCTTCGTGCGAAGCGGCGGGCGCGCGTCGCCACCGGAAGGAGCTCGGCGCAGCATGAAGACCTTCTCGTTCAAGCTCGATCCCTTGACCGGCGAGGAGTACCTCGAGGTCTACCTGCGCGGTCGCCAGCTCATCACCGATCCGCTGCTCAACAAGACGTCGGGCTTCTCCCAGGAGGAGCGACTGACGCTCGGCCTCGAGGGCTACCTGCGCGCGCAGGTGTCGACCATCGAGGAGCAGCTCGCGCGCAGTCTCGAGATGTACCGGCGCAAAGAGGACGATCTCGAGCGCTACATCTTCCTCATGTCGCTGCTCGATCGCAGCGAGGTGCTCTTCTACCGTCTGCTGACCGAGCACCTCGAGGAGATGGTGCCGATCGTCTACACACCGGTGGTCGGGCAGGCGTGTCTGCAGATGAGCCACATCATGCGGCGCTTCCGCGGCATCTACGTGACCCCCGAGACGATCGCCAACATCGACAGCATCTTCCAGAACATCTCGCGCCCCCAGATCCACCTCATCGTCGTCACCGACGGCGAGCGCATCCTCGGCCTCGGCGATCTCGGCTCCGACGGCATGGGCATCCCGGTCGGCAAGGTGAACCTGTACGTCGCCGCCGGCGGCCTGCACCCGGCGGTGTGCCTGCCGGTGTGCCTCGACGTCGGCACGAACAACGCGCGCCTGCGCGAGGACCCGCTCTACCTCGGCCGCCGGGCGCCGCGGCTCGACGGTCGCGACTACGAGGTCTTCGTCGAGAAGTTCGTCCAGGCGGTGAAGCGCAACTTCCCGGAGGCGCTGCTGCAGTGGGAGGACTTCGCCAAGAACAAGGCCTTCGCCCTGCTCGAGCGCTACCGCGAGCGCATCCTGTCGTTCAACGACGACATCCAGGGCACGGGCGCGACGGCGCTCGCGGCGCTCTACACGGCGATGCGCATCCAGTCGAGCCGCTTCCAAGATCAGCGCTTCGTCATCGTCGGGATGGGCCAGGCCGGCGTCGGCATCGCGTCGAACATCCGCACGGCGCTCGGCGAGGAGGGGCTCGACGCCGAGGCAGCGCGGGCGCGCATCTTCGCGCTCGATCAGCCGGGCCTGCTGTTCGAGGACACGCCCGGGCTCGAGCCGCCGCAGCGCGCCTTCGCGCAGCCGCGCGCCGCCGTCGCGGGGTGGCACCTCGCGCGGCCGGGCGAGGTCTCGCTCGCCGACGTCGTCACGAACGCCAAGGCCACCGTGCTCGTCGGCGTGACGGCGCGGCCGGGCCTGTTCGACGCGGCGATCCTCGGCGCGCTCGCGCGCAACAGCGCCCGCCCGGTCGTCATGGCGCTGTCGAATCCGACGGCGAAGTGCGAGTGCACTCTCGAGGACGTGGTGCGGGCCACGGACGGCCGCGGGCTCGCGGCGTTCGGCAGTCCCTTCGCCCCCGTCGAGGCCTTCGGGCGCCGGCACGTCGGCGCGCAGTGCAACAACCTCTACATGTTTCCCGGGGTCGGGCTCGGCGCGCTCATCGCGCGCGCGCCCAAGGTCACGGACGCCATGTTCCTCGCGGCGAGCAAGACGCTCTCCGGCCTCGTGAGCGCGGCCGAGCGTGCCGAGGGGCGGCTCTTGCCCGACATGCGGCAGATCCGCGAGGTCTCGTGCCGCGTGGCGCTCGCCGTGGCCACCGAGGCGCGCGACTCGCGGCTAGGCCGGCTGATCGACGACGCCAAGCTCGAGAGCCTCATCCGCAAGGCGCAGTGGGAGCCCCACTACGCGCCCTATCGGCCGGGCCCGCCGCGCTGAGCGGTCCGTCGTCGGTTCGCGGCCCGGCGGACGGCGGACGACCGATGACGCCTAGTCATCGGCCGAGCCGCGCGCCGCGCGCGCCGCGCGGCGGCGCTCGATGTCCGCCTCGACCTCGGGCGGGAGCGTCGTCCACTGCTCGTGGCGCAGCCAGCGCATCACCTGCTGGTCGATCCCCGGCTGCGCGTCCGGGTCCGCGAGATCCCACGAGCTCGTGAGCTCGTGCTCCGCCTTGGTCGCCGTCGTGCCGCAGGACAGCGGGTAGCTGCGCGGCACGTACGCGTACGGCGTGTAGTCGGGCGTGGAGGTGAACATGTCGAGCGGCAGCGCGGCGTTCGCGACCTGAAGGTTCGGGTAGGGCAGGCCGAACAGGTGGGCGACGAGCTTGTGCACCGAGGCGATGTCGATGTGCTGGTGCGACACGTAGCCGCGCTTCAGCCACGGCGAGGCCATGACGAGGATGGTGCGGTGGTAGTCGACCGACTCGCCGCCCATGCCCGGATCGTCCTCGATGATGAGCGCGAGCGTGCGCGCCCACGCGGGGTCGTGCGACAGGGCGTCGACGACCATGCCGGTCGCCTCGTCGTTGACCGCGAACATCGACTCCGGCGTCGGTGTCGTCGGCGACACGCCGATGGTGTGGTCGTTCGGCAGCGTCATGAAGACGAGCTTGCCGAGGTCGCACGCGATGCGCGCGCGGCCGGCGACGTAGCAGGCCTTCTCGACGTCGGGGTACCCCATGCTCTGGATGAACCCGCCCGGGTAGCGCACGTCGAAGTGCGCATCGACCGGCGAGCCGACGATCTCGCCGAGGATGTCGTAGGGCACGCCGTTCTGGCCGAGCCAGTCGAACATCGAGCCCTCCGCCGGGCGCGCCACGTCGGCGACTCCACCCGAGTCGCCGTCGCCGCGCAGGCCGCGGCCGTAGCCGGTCACCGGCCACTCCCGCTCGTTGAAGTCGTCGGTGCGCCCGTGGGTCGCCCACAGGTGTCCCTGCGTGCTCAGGAACGCGGAGGTGTAGAAATTGTCGCTGTGGGCGAAGGTCCGGGCGAGCTCGCGCACGTTGCCCCAGATGCCGTCCATCTCGGCGGCCGGCACGTTGGTGAGGCTCGGGTCGCCCCGCACGCCGGGCAGATCGCCGAGCAGCCCGTCGAAGGTCTTGTTCTCGCGCAGCACGACGACGACCCGGTCGATGAGCTTCGAGGGGCCGGCCGTGTTGGTGGCCGGCACCGGGAAGTCGTCGACGCCGGGCGGGCACACGACGACCGAGCTCCCGGGCTGAGCGGCGACCGCGACGTCGGCCTCGGCCTGCGCCTCGCCGGCCACGAGGTCGGCGGGGGAGGGCGCCGGGACGTGCTGGATGCTCCCGCGCAAGAGGTCGTAGGAGGCCGACGGATCGCGCGGGCCGATCCCCTGACCCCGGATGGTCGTCACGACGAGCGAGCCGTCGCCGAGCACGGCGACGCCCGAGGGCCACCACGCGGTCGGCAGCCGCCCCGCCGGCGCGAGCGTGGGCGGGGTCACTGCGAGGTCCACGTCGTAGGCCGCGAGCGCGTTGTAGCCCGCCTCGGTCACCCACAGCCGCTGGCTCGCCTCGTCCCAGGCGAGGCTCGAGGGCTCGCGCCCGAGCAGCGCCGCGGTCTCGTCGATCGCGACGGTGGTCACCGTGCCCGAGGTGCGGTCGAGCAGCGACAGGGAGTCGCCGAGGTCGTTGCCGACGACGGCCCAGCGCGCGTCGAGGAACGCCATGCCTTGCGGGTTCTTCTCGACCTGGAAGGTCCGGGTCACGACCGGCGCCGCCGGGTCGCTCACGTCGATCTCGCGCACGGCGTGGGACGCCCACATCGTGGCGTACACGCGGCTCGTCGCCGGATCGTGCGGGTCGACGTACACGTTGAACGACTCGATCGCGCCGAGGCTCACCTGGCCGAGCACGGCGCCGTAGGTCGGGCTGGCGGCCGCGGCGTCGACGACGACGAGCAGGGGGTCCTTCACCCCCGACGCGAACAGGCGCGTGCCGTCGGCGCTGACGGCGACGCCGGAGCCGTAGAACACGCCGCCCGGGCTGTCCGGCGAGGCGGGCAGCGCGATGTTGCGGGCGTCGTCGCGCGTGAGGCTGCCGCTCGCCGTGTCGATCGTGAGCGCCTGCACGACGCCCTGCGCCGTCGCGACGAACACCCGGTCGGGCGCCGAGAACGCGATGCCCTGGTTGAGCGCCTCGGGGCGGGGGAAGTTCACCTGCCCGAGGGTCGGATCGCCGGATCCGATCAGCGCGGGATCCACCACGCGCACGATGTGGTCCCAGTTGCCCAGGTCGAGCACCAGCACGAGGTCCGTGCCGGGCACGCCGACGACGTTGTTCGTCTGGGACGCGAGATCGGGGAAGACGTGCTCGGTGCCCACCGGCGTGAGGCGGCGCCCGTCCGGCATGATGCGCACGTCGGGGTCGTCCGGATCGACGCCGGTGAGCTTGATGGCCTCGCCCGTGGGCTCGCTCGCGCTGCACTGTCCCGCGACGGGCGCCGGGAATGTGCCGTCCCAGGCCTGGCACGCGGCGGCGTGCGGGACGGCGCTCCAGGCGCCGAGGTTCTGGCACTGGTAGGGGACGGTGTGCTCGGAGCAGCTCGGGTCGGGTGGGCAGAGGTACCCGCACGATCGCTCCACCAGGGCGAACTCGGTGGGATCGATCGCCCCACCGCCGCCGCCGGGCCCCGTGGACTCGTCCTGGCCGCAAGCGGCACCGAGCGCGGCCAGGGAGGCGAGCGTGACGAGCGGCAGGGAGAGGCGGCGGAGGATCACCCGCCGAGGATACCGGACCCTGGCGGTGTGGCGCGGGCAATCTGTGCGTCCCCGGGTGCCGTGTCGCCGGTGCCGCCGCCGGCCTCGCGCTCGGCGGCGCGCGCCCGCTCCTCCGCGACCGCCACGAGGCGCCGCAGGTGGTCCCGCACCTCGATCGGCCAGGGCTCGAGCCGCGCCGACGCCGCGGCGAAGCGCCCGGCGTAGAGATCGCGCGACGCCTCCTCGAAGCCGGGTCGATGGCCGCCGACGGCGGACATGAAATGGTAGGCGGCGTCGAGCGCCTGGCGCGCCCGATCGCGTGCGGCGCGCCCCTTGCGCGCCTCGTCGACGAGCCGCCGGAGAGCCGCCGACGCGCCCTCGGGCTGGGCCGCCAGCCAGGCCCAGTGCCGCGGCAGGAGCGACACCTCGCGCGACACGACGCCGAGCTTCGGACGACCGCGTCCCGCGTGCTGCTCGGGCGGCGCCTCGCGCGCGAGCCACGGGTGCGGTGGAGCCACCGCCTCGGGGCGCGCATCGACCTCGCTCCGCTCGCCGGTCGCGTCGTCGAACACGACGACGGTCTGCACGTCGCCGGCGGCGTACGCGGCGCGCGCGCGGGCGAGGGCCTCGCGGAGATCGGGGCCGGCGTAGAGGAGGCGCTCGAGATCGGCGAACACGGAGTAGGCGTGGGTCACGGGCTGCATGGATGAATTATACCCGGGTAATATTCGTCGGCCACCGGTCAGCCGCGCGTGCCTCGCCGAGGCTCGGCCGACGGCCGCGACAGGCGAAGAGCGGGATGGGTGCGACCGAGGCGCTTCCCCCCGCCGGGTCGCTTGGCTATGGTCCGCCCCTCGCATGTCGCGGCCGCAGCCACCCGTGCCGACCGATCGCAGCGGCGCCCCTCACCGGGTTTGCGACCGCGGCCGCGTCGCCTCGGTCGCCGACCGGGGTCGTGCGTGCGGGTGGTCGCGATGACGGCGGGCGCGTCCGGGCGCGTGGTCGTGGCCAGTGACCACGGGGGCTTCGCGCTCAAGGGTGCGCTCGTGCGGCACCTGCGCGGTCGGGGCGTCGACGCGCTCGACGTGGGCACGCATTCGGCCGACGCCTGCGACTACCCGCTCTTCGCCCGGGCGGCGGCGGAGGCCGTGGCAACCGGTCAGGCGAGCCGCGGCATCGTCATCGACGGGGCCGGCATCGGCTCGTGCATGGTCGCCAACAAGGTCCCCGGCGTGCGTGCGGGCATGGCCTTCGACGTCGCGACCGCCAAGAACGCGCGCGAGCACAACGACGCCAACCTGCTCACGCTCGGCGCCGGCTACCTCGACGAGAAGACGGCGCTCGCCATCGTCGACACCTTCCTCGCGACCGACTGCACGGTCGATCGCCACAAGCGCCGCGTCGCGATGATCGACGCGCTCGACCGAGACCGCCCCAGACTCCCCATGAAGACCAGCTTGCCCATGGCCTCGAACGCAGGCGACGGCGAAGCGCTCGTCCGCGCCATCACCCAGGTGCTCACCCAGAACCCGGGCCTCGTCGCCGCCGTGCTCGGCAGCGGCGCCGCGCCCGGCTGCGGCTCCGCGGGAGGCGCCGCCTGCTCGACCTGCACGGGCTGCGGGCACTGCGTGTCGAAGCGCACGGACGAGGTGCGCGCCGTCGTCGGCAGCGCGGCCGCGTCGGGCGCCCGCGTCTCGAGCCAGCTCGGCGTCGGCGCCGTGCCGGCCGACGTGGCCAAGCTCATCGACCACACGCTGCTCCGGCCCGACGCGACCTACGCGGAGATCGACAAGCTCTGCGACGAGGCGGCGAAGTTCGGCTTCGCCTCGGTGTGCGTGAACCCGGTGCACGTCAAGCGCTGCGCCCAGAAGCTCGCCGGCGCGGCGCCGGTCGTGTGCACCGTCGTCGGCTTCCCGCTCGGCGCGACGCCGCGCGAGAACAAGGCGCTCGAGGCACGGCGCGCCATGCGCGACGGGGCGCGCGAGATCGACATGGTGATCGCCATCGGCGCGCTCAAGAGCGGCGATCTCGAGTACGTGTACGAGGACATCCGGGCGGTCGCCGAGGTGTGCCGCGAGGGGCGCGCGCTCTGCAAGGTGATCATCGAGACGGCGCTGCTCACGGACGAGGAGAAGGTGGCGGCCTGCGTGCTCGCGAAGCGCGCGCGCGCCGACTTCGTCAAGACCTCGACCGGCTTCGCCAAGGGCGGCGCGACGGCGCACGACGTGGCGCTCATGGCGCGCGCCGTGGACTTCAAGCTCCGGGTGAAGGCCTCGGGCGGCGTCGGGTCGGCGGCCGATGCGCAGAAGATGATCGAGGCGGGGGCGAGCCGCATCGGCGCCTCGGTGGGTGTCAAGATCGCGCAGGAAGCGCGCGGCGAGAAGAGCGCGGGCGGCAAGGCGGCCGCCGCGTACTGACGCGCCGCGCACGCGGGACGAGCGGGTAGAAGGGACAGCCGGGCATGGCCGACATCAGAAGCTTCGTTTTCCTCGACTCCCTGCAGCCGCAGCTCGCGGCGTACCTCGGTACCATCGCCAAGGGCTTCTTGCCGATCGCGGGCGAGGCCTCGCTCATCGTCGAGATCTCGCCGGGCATCGAGATCAACCGCGTCACCGACATCGCGGTCAAGGCGACGGACGTGCGGCCCGGCATGCAGGTGGTCGAGCGCCTGTACGGCATGCTCGAGGTGCACAGCCCCTCGCAGGCCGACGTGCGGCAGGCGGGCACGGCGATCCTCGACGCCTTGCAGCTGCGCGAGGAGGACCGCATCAAGCCGCGCGTGCTGTCCTCGCAGGTCATCCGCAACGTGGACGATCTGCAGGTGCAGCTCATCAACCGCAACCGCATGGGCATGATGCTCGTCGCCGGTGAGTCGCTCTACATCCTCGAGGTCGAGCCCGCCGGGTACGCGGCCTTCGCCGCCAACGAGGCCGAGAAGGCGGCGGAGATCAACGTCGTGGACGTGCGCATGACCGGCGCCTTCGGGCGCGTGTACCTCGGCGGCGAACAGCGCGACATCGACGTCGCCTCCGTCGCCGCCACGAAGGCGATCGAATCGCTGACCGGACGCGAGCAGAAGTCGTCGCGCAAGGACTGAGGAGGAGAGGCCCGCCGTGAGCATCGAGCTTCGCAGCTACGTGTTTCTGGACTCGCTGCAGCCGCAGCACGCCGCCTTCCTCGGCACGGTGGCCAAGGGCTTCTTGCCGGTCCGCCACCAGGCCTCGCTCTTCATCGAGATCTCCCCGGGCATCGCCATCAACCGCCTGACCGACATCGCGGTCAAGGCGACGTCGGTCAAGCCCGGCATGCAGATCGTCGAGCGGCTCTACGGCCTGCTCGAGCTGCACCACGACGAGCAGGGCGAGGTGCGGCGCGCCGGCGAGACCATCCTGAAGGAGATCGGCCTCGAGGAGCAGAGCCGCATCAAGCCCGAGATCCTGTCGTCGACCGTGATCCGTCACCTCGACGATCGGCAGACGCAGCTCATCAACCGCACCCGTCACGGCAACATGATCGTGGCGGGGCAGTCGCTCTACACTCTCGAGGTGCAGCCCGCCGCCAATGCGGCGCTGGCGGCCAACGAGGCGGAGAAGGCGGCGCGCATCAAGGTGCTCGAGATCGTGAGCTTCGGCTCGCTCGGGCGCGTGTATCTCGCGGGCGAAGACCGCGACATCGACGTGGCCTGGCCGGCTGCGGAGAACGCGATCAAGAGCCTGGGCTCGACGAGGGTCCCCCCCGCCTAGGCGGGTGGCCCTCGACAAGGACGGACCGGTAAGTAGAAAGCGGCCGCACGGAAAGCGGTATCACGGAGGAATCGATGGCCGAAGCATTGGGCATGATCGAGTGCCGCTCGTTCGCGGCGATGGTGGAGGCGGCCGACGCGATGGTGAAGGCGGCGAAGGTAGAGCTCGTCGGGTACGAGAAGACCGGCGGCGGCTACGTCACCGCGGTCATCCGGGGCGACGTGGCGGCCGTGAAGGCGGCCGTCGACGCGGGCCAGAACAACGCGGGGCGTGTGGGCGAGATCGTCGCCACGCACATCATCGCGCGCCCGCACGTCAACGTGGATCTCGTGCTGCCGCTCGGCCGCAAGGCCGAGGTCGAGAAGGAGCTCGCGTCGCGCGGCGGTCGCTGACGGCGCGCGCTCGCGCGCGACGCGAGGCTACAGGCTCCGGGCGTCGGGCTCCGGCGGGCGTCGGCGAGCGGCACGTGCCGCTCGGCGGTTGCCGCGCGGCCCGGAGTCCGTAGCCTGGAGCCCGCACGCGCGCCGCGCGTGTCCGGCTGGGTGGCGAAGGTCTTGGAGGGTACGGACGATGCTCCTCGCAAAAGTGGTCGGCACCGTGGTGGCGACGCGCAAGGACCCGAAGGTCGCGGGCCTCAAGTTCCTGCTCCTGCGTCAGGTGAACCCCGAGAGCCTGGCGGAGGGCGGCTACGTGGTGGCCAACGACGCCGTGGGCTGCGGGGTCGGCGAGTACGTGCTCTACGCGAGCGGCTCGTCGGCGCGGCAGACCGAGGTGACCAAGGACCGGCCCTGCGATGCGGTCATCATGGCCATCGTCGACACCTGGGAGATCGGGGGCGAGCAGCGCTACGAGAAGCACGGCTCCGAGCATGGCTACTCGGACGCCTGAGGCAGGTGACCCATGAGCATGGTCGGAATCAGCCCGGAGCAGATCCGTCGCCTGGCGGAGGCCATCGCGCGCGAGCTCGACGGTGGGGCCGGCAAACCCGCCGCGGTGTCCCCGGCCGCCGCGTCGGCGGCGCCTGCCGCTCGTGGCAGCGGCGCGGCGCTCGGCGACGGCGTGTTCGGCAGCCTCGACGAGGCCGTGAAGGCTGCACGCGCGGCGTTCTTCGCGCTCGACAAGGTCGGCCTCACGCGGCGCCACGCCATCATCGAGTCGGTGCGCCAGGCCCTGCGGCCGAAGGCCGAGTACCTGGCGCGCATGGCGGTCGACGAGACCGGGCTCGGGCGCTTCGAGGACAAGGTCCAGAAGAACCTGCTCGTCACGAACAAGACGCCGGGCCCGGAAGATCTCGCGCCGCAGGCCGCGAGCGGCGATCACGGCCTCATGCTGATCGAGCCGGCGCCCTTCGGGGTCATCGGCGCCATCACGCCCGTCACGAACCCGCCCTCCACCATCATCTGCAACACGATCGGCATGGTGTCGGCCGGCAACACCGTCGTGTTCAACGTCCACCCTTCGGCGAAGGGCGTGTCGGCCGAGACGGTGCGCATCATCAACCGCGCCATCGCGGCGGCGGGCGGCCCGCCCAACGTCGTGACGTGCCCGGCCGAGCCGACCATCGAGTCCGCCAACGAGATGATGCGCCACCCACTCGTGCGCATCGTGGTCGTCACGGGCGGCCCGGCCGTCGTGAAGGCGGCCATGGGCTCGGGCAAGCGCGCCATCTGCGCCGGTCCTGGCAACCCGCCTGCGGTGGTCGACGCCACCGCCAACATCGACAAAGCGGGGCGCGACATCGTGCGGGGCCACTCCTTCGACAACAACGTCATCTGCGTCGACGAGAAGGAAGTCATCGTCGTCGACGCGGTGGCCGACGCGCTCAAGGCCTCGATGAAGAGGCACGGCGCGGTCGAGCTCAAGCCGAGCGACCTGGCGCGTCTCGAGAAGGTGATCTTCGAGAAGGGCGCCGGCCCGCGTGGCCACGCGGTCGTGCAGCGGAAGTTCGTCGGCAAGAACGCCTCGCTCATCCTGCAGGAGCTCGGCATCTCGGCCGGGCCGGAGGTGCGCACGGTGCTCGTCGAGGTGCCGAACGACCACCCGCTCATCTGGACCGAGCAGATGATGCCCGTCCTTCCGCTCACGCGCGTGCGCTCGGTCGACGAGGCCATCGACCTCGCGGTCGAGGCCGAGGGCGGCTGCTTCCACACCGCGACCATGCACTCCCACGACCTCGACGCGCTCTCGAAGATGGCGCGCAAATGCAACTGCTCCATCTTCGTCAAGAACGGCATGGCGGTATCGGGCCTCGGACACGAGGCGGAGGGGTACACCTCCTTCACGATCGCCTCCCCGACCGGCGAGGGGCTCACGACGGCGCGCTCGTTCTCGCGCTGGCGGCGCTGCACGCTGGTCGATCACTTCCGCATCGTGTGAGCGCGCGCTCGCACCCGAGGAGAACGAGCCAGGTGTCCGCCGCGGAGTCGAGCGTGGGGCCAGCCCTGGCGATGCTCGCCATCGGCGCGGTGCCGCTCGGCCTGCGCGCGCTCGACGCGCTCGCCAAGGAGGCGCCCGTCGACGTGCTCGCGGCGGGGACGGTCGAGAGCGGCCTCTACCTCATCGCCTTCGCGGGCGAGGTCGAGCCGTGTCTGCGCGCCTACGCGGCGGCACGGCGCGTCGCGGCGGCGGCCCTCGAAGACCAGGTCCTCTTGCCCTACGCCGAGGCGCGCATCGTTCCGGCGTTCGTCGCGGGCGTGCGGCGCTCGGGGCCCGGCGACACCGTCGGCGTCGTCGAGACGCTCTTTCCGCCGACCCTGCTCGCGGCGCTCGACGCCGCCCTCAAGGGCGCAGAGGTGGAGCTCGTGGAGCTGCGCGTGGGCGACGGGCTCGGTGGCAAGGCCGTCGCGACCCTGTGGGGTGCGACCCACGACGTCGAGGCGGCGCTCGCGCTCGCCGAGCGCGCGCTCGCCGGCGGTCGCGCGGAGGGCAGCTCGACGACGATCGTCCCCAACGCCGACGACCTCGTGGGGCGCGCACTCCGCGCGGGGTCGCGGTTCGGCAAGGAGTGGCGCGGATGAAGCTCGGACGCGTGATCGGCACGATGGTCGCGACGGTGAAGGCCGAGCCGGCAGCGATGCGGGGCCTGAAGCTCCTCATCGTGCGGCCGCTCACGGCGGAGCTCGCCGTCGAGGGCGAGCCCTTCGTCGCGACCGACGCTTCGGCTCAGGCGGGGCAGGGTGATCTGGTGACCTACGAGGCCTCGCGCGAGGCGGCGCTCCTGCACGACCCCTGGTTCGTGCCGATCGATCATGCGATCGTCGGCATCGTCGATCAGCACGCCTACTCGGACGAGGGTGGCGCGCCAGGCGGCGAGGTGAAGCCATGATGCTCGGGCGCGTGACAGGGACCGTCGTCAGCACGGTGCAGCACCCGTTCTACGCCGGCAAAAAGCAGCTCATGGTGCGCGCGGTGACGCCCGACGGTGCCTTCGACGGCGACAAGTACGTCGTGGCGGTCGACCTCGTGGGCGCGGGCGTGGGCGAGACCGTGCTCGTGGAGGACGAGGGCAACTCCGCGCGCCAGCTGCTCGGCAGCGCCAACGGGCCGGTGCGCTCGGTCATCGTCGGCATCGTCGACGCGGTGAGCGTCCCGCAGGGCGACTGAAGGCCGCCGCGGGTCGCGGCTTCGGGGCGACTACGGCGCCCGCTCTCGGCCGAGCCGCCCGAGCCCCTCCGTCCCGCCGTCGACGAGCGCGTAGACCACGCGGGCGAGGGCCGCGACCTCGCGCGCCAGCGCGCCGGCACCGGGCACGGACGCGCGGTTGTGCGCGTAGATGCCGGTGAGCAGGACCTCTTTGTCGACGTCGTGGGGCAGCGCCGCGTGGAGCTTCTCGGCCTCGGGCCACGGGATGACGTCGTCGTCGCGACCGTGCACGACGGCCACGGGTGCGCTGACGCGCGCGGCGTAGCGCGGGGCCTCCGCGAACGCGAACGCGTCGGGCCTCCGCGCGAGCGCCGCCTCGAGCAGCGCCTCGCCGCCGGTCTCGAGGCCCGTGCCGATCCAGAAGAGCTCGCGCAGGGCCGCTGGCAGGCGCGCGGCGAGTGGCTCGGCGAGGGCCAGGCGACGCGCGCGCGGCCAGGTCTCGCGGCGGCCCCAGGTGCGCTGGCAGAGCTCGACCCAGGCACGGGCGAGCAGCGCACGGTCGCCCGGCACGTCGAGCAGGGTCGCGAGGTTCACGAACACGGCCGGCGCGTTCGACGGATCGTAGGGCACGCTCACGCGCGCGCCGTCGCTCGCGTAGGCGCGCCCCGAGAGCGCGAAGCGGATCGCCGCCCGGAACTCCGCGTAGCCCCCGAAGAGGACGAGCGCGCCGACCTCCGGGCCATGCTCCGGGTGCGCGCCGAGCGCGAGGGCCGGCAGCGAGCCGAAGGAGATGCTGAACACGCCGGGCCGCGGCAGGCGCCGCTGCGCGGCGAGGTCGCGGAGCGCACGAAAGCCGAGCGCGAGCTCGTCGATCGCGGCCGGAGCCACGCGCAGGCCGAGGAAATCGTGGAGGAACGGGGAGAGGACCGAGAAGCCGGCCGTCGCGAGCACGCGGCAGAACCGGTCGTGGCGCGGATCGTCGGGACCCGCGTAGTGCAGGCCCGGGCTCACGAGGTAGGCGCCGAGCGAGCGCCCGCTCGCGGGCTCGTAGAGCGACGCGCGCACGGGCGGCGCCCCGGGCGCCGTGCGACCGAGCACGAGCGAGGTGCGGCGCACGTCCGGCGGTACGGCGACCCCGGCCCAGGGACCGAGCCAGCGCACGAGCGTCGCCGCGGCGCGTTGCCGGCCGAGGGGCGAGGGGGTCAAGTCCGTGCGCACGAGCTCCTGCCGGCGAGCACAGCGACAAACGCCCGCTGCGTCAAGGTGGCGCCCCGAGCCGACCCGCGGCGGCGCAGCAGGCGCACGGCGAAGCGGCGCACGCGCGCCCCCTTGCGGTAGGATGCCCTGCCTGGGGCGCCGAAGGAGGTCTCGTCTCGTCATGCCCGTCTCCGATCGCCACCGCGAAGTCCTCACCGCGGGGCTCGCCGAGCTCCTGCGCCGCGCCGCTCTCGACGGCTGGGTCGTGTTCACGCGCGAGGCGTCCGTCGACCCCGTCGCCCCGTACGTGGGCGCGGAGCGGGCCGTGGCGCGCCTCGCGTGCCTCT
Organism: Polyangiaceae bacterium; assembly: GCA_020848455.1. Lineage (GTDB taxonomy): Bacteria > Myxococcota_A > Polyangia > Polyangiales > Polyangiaceae > JACRDA01. The sequence goes on along the minus strand of JADLAB010000047.1, from coordinate 2,851 downwards.
TCGGCCGCATCGACGGGGCGCTCGCGCGCGTCGCCATCTGTGCCTCCTACGACACGACGCCGCTCGAAGAGAGCGGCCTCTATCAGCGGATCGTCCCGTACGGCTCGGAGGGCGCCAAGCCGCATCTACGCGAGTGGCTCGGACGGCTGCAAGGCAGTCGCATCGGCCTCGACGCCTCGCGCGACATCCCCATGGCCGACGGCCTCGCGGCGGGCATGCGCGGCTACCTCGAGGAGTCGGTCGGGAGCGAGCTGGCGGGCCGCTTCGTCTCGGCCGAGCGGCTCGTCGTCGATCTCGTCGGCAGTCGCTCGCCCGAGGAGGTGGCGATCCTGTCGGAGGCGGTGCTGCGCACGCAGCGCATCGCGCGGGCGGCGCTCGTGGCCGAGCACGTGCGGGCCGGGCGCACGACCGAGCGCGAGCTCGGCGCCGTCATGACCCGCATGACCGAGGCGGGCGGCGACGTCGTCGAGTTCCTGTCGATCAACGTCGGGCCGACGCGTGGTCACTCGGACCCGACCGATCGGATCGTCGCGCCGGGCGACGTGCTCCGCATCGATTTCGGCATCCGCCATCGCGGCCTCTGCTCCGACATCCAGCGGACGGCCTACGTGCTCGCGCCCGGCGAGACGGCCCCGCCCGAGGCCATCACCCGCATGTGGCGCGTGAACCGCGCGGCGTACCGCGCGGCGCTCGGCGCCCTCCGCCCGGGCGCGACCGGACTCGACGTCGACCGCGCCGCGCGCGCGGTCGTCGAGGGCGCCGGCTACGCGGGCTACCCGCATGCCGCAGGTCACGCGCTCGGCACGCGCGTCCACGAGGTCGGTCCCATCCTCGGGCCGGACTGGCCCGAGCGCTACGGCACGACCGTGCACCTGCCCATCCTCGAGGGCCAGGTCTTCGCCGTCGAGCCGATGGTGTACGGCCCCGATCCGCGCAGCGGCGAGCCCATCCACATGGGCGTCGAGCACGACGTGGTGATCACCGCCGACGGCTGCCGCCTCATCGGCGAGGACCAGGAGGAGATCTGGCTCATCGACGGTGGGGCGACGCGCTAGGGGCAAGGGGCCGGGGCGGAGCGCGCGCTTTCGACCTTCGGCCTTCGACCCGCGGCCTTCGACTTCTCGCGGTGCTACACCGCCGCGATGGCTGCGTGGTCTGGCTGGATCGCGGTCGCGCTCCTGTGCGCTGCGGCGCTCGTGCCGCTCGTGCAACGGCTGCGTCACGGCGTGCGCGCCGCGCCGCGCTCGCGCAGCGTCGCGACGCACGAGCTCCTCGGCATGGGCGCGACGGTCGCCGGGTGCCTGCACCCGCTGATGGCGCTCTTCTACCTCGGCTCGCCCGAGGCCATCGGGGCGGGCGAGCTCGCGCTCGGCCTCGGCGCGCTCGCCTTCGTGCTCCTCATCGCACACGCGGGCCGCGGCCTGCGGCTGCGCGATCCGAAGCTCGCGGATCGCCCGAAGGCGCGCCGTGCGCACCTCACGACGGCGGTCGCGATCGCCGTCGCCATCGGGGCGCACGCCGCCGCCTGTTTGCTCGCGCGGTGAGGGCCGCGGCGCCGCTCAGTAGCGCGGCATGTTGGGCTCGACCACGACGCTCCAGGCGTCGATGCCGCCCGTGAGGTTCATGACGGTCTCGAACCCGTCGGCGACCAGGCGATTCGCCGCCTGGCGGCTGCGCACGCCATGGTGGCAGTAGAGCACGATGGGCGTGTCGCGCGGCAAGGCCTCGAGGGCGCGCGTGCCCTCCTCGTCGAGCAGGGTCGAGCCCGCGATGTGTGCGATGCGCCGCTCGGCGGCCGTGCGCACGTCGAACACACGGATGGGCTTGCCCGAATCGAGGAACGCCTTGAGCTCGTCGGGCCGTAGCTCGCGCACCGTGGGGCCCGCCGAGGGCTCCTTCGGGTTCTGGATCTTGAAGCCGCCCCCGTCGGGGCCGTCGACGTGGTCGACCCGCACGCCGTCGAGGAGCGCGGCGCACGCCTCGGGCACGTGGATCCGCACGCCGCCCGTCTCGACGACGAGGTCGCCGGGCTGCTTCGGCCCGAAGTAGAGCTCGTAGTTCCACGCCTCGTCCGTCTCGAAGCGGAGCACGTCCCCGCCTGCGTCGGCCATCGCGGCGGCGAAGGCGCGAGCCGCGCTCGGCGAGAGCTCGATCTTGGGCGGGGTCGGCCCGGCCGGCGGCGTGACCCCGAGGAGCGTCGCGAGCTCGCCGGTCTCGTGCATCTCGGCCAGGATGTCGCTGCCGCCGACGAACTTCCCGTCGATGAAGATCTGCGGGATCGTCGGCCAGCTCGAGTACTCCTTGATGCCGTCGCGGAGGCCGGGATCGCTGAGGACGTTCACGTCCTTGAACGGCTGGCCCACGCTCTTCAGGATGGCGACGGCGCGCTGGGAGAACCCGCACTGCGGGAAGCTCTTCGTGCCCTTCATGAACACGACGATGCGCGCCGAGCGTACGAGCTCGTCGATGCGGGTCTTCAGGGATGGCTCGGAATGACTGGCTTCGCTCATGGTAAAAGTTCCGTTACGGAACTTCTGTATAAAGCCAATCGAGGGCGCGCGCCATGACGTTTTGTGCCTCGGGACCGTACTCGCCGTGGTGGGCGCCGGGCAGGAGCTCGAAGCGCACGTCGATGCCCGCCTGGGCGAGCTTGCGGGCCCCGCTCTGGATGTGGTCGCGCCGGTCGAGCTCCCCCGCCACGAGGAGCAGGCGGCGCGTGTGGCCCAGCTTCTCGACGCCCGGCTCGTCCATCTGCGCGATGAGGGCGACCCGCGGGTACCGAGCCGGCAGCAGGGCGGCGAGGCTCTCGGCGCGCCGCGCGCCCTGCGAGTAGCCGATGAGGCCGACCGCC
>JADLAB010000046.1 GCA_020848455.1 Polyangiaceae bacterium | reverse complement strand
GAGAACCGGCCGCGCTCGCGGACGGAAGTACCGGCCTGTCGGACGCCGTCGAATGGGGCGTCGTCGCCGGCCCGGTGGTACCGGGTGTGCCCGCCGCGCTCGCGACGGTCGCCGGCGCCGGCGCCGGAACCGGCCACGCCACGGCTCCAGCCGGCCAAGGATGCCGCTCTCCAGACCCACCACAGGCTGCGGACCAGCTCACGACGAGTAGCAGCGCGAGCGACCGTCGATGGGTGCGCGTGCTCTCGGCGCTACCGTCGGAGAGGCGCGAGCACATCAACGCGTGGGTCCGAACTGGGCGTGAAAGTGATTGCTGTGATCGAGCCGCAGTCCGCGACCCGGGTGGATCACTTGCCTTGCGCGCTCGATAATACCGGCCGAGTCCCCAATTCTCAAGGCTTGGCGACGGCTGTGACTACGGCACGAGCTGCCTCGCCGTCGCGGACGTCTCGCCTGCAACTGCCCGGGGCAGTGAAGGGCCCGTCAGGCGCCCGAGCCGCGCCGCCGCTCGGCCGCGAGCCAGGCGTGGTACTCGTGGAACCGGGCGTTGAACTCGCTGAACACGGCGCGGTCGGAGGTCAGGCGCGCGACCCAGTGCGCCGTGAGCGCGCGGCGAGCCTCGGCGCTGCCGATGCCGAAGGCGCGCTCGATCTCCTGAGTGCGCTCCTTGTAGACGTCGCAGCGCGCGCACAGGGACGCATACTGGTCGATGGTGAGCTCGACGACCGGCGCCCCCGACGCCCCCGATACCGCCGGAGTCGCCGACGGGTGCGCGACCTCGGGTGGGTCGACCGGTCGCGCGGGTCCGCGCGCTCCCGGTGCCGCCAGCGCCGCCGCGCTCGCCAGCTCCTTGCGCAACGAGAAGCTGCCCGCGAACGGCAGCGTGCCCTCGACCAGGATGGGCGCGGCCATGAAGCCCGTCGCATCGAGATCGCCCGCCGGCAGGGGCGGGAGATCCGCAAGCCCGGCGCCGGGCACGGGCGCGGCAGCCTCCCCCTTGAACGGAAGCACCTCGAGCAGCAGCGCCCGCCCATCGACCCCCTGGGTCTCGTCGATGTCGATGCTCGCTGGCAGGCCCGCAGCTTGGGCAGAGGCGGTCACGCGCGGCGCGTGCGCGGCCGGCGCCGCCGGCGTTGCCGCGGTGAACGCAGGCGCGGGCGCAGGCGCAAGCGGGACGGGAGCCTGCGACGCCGGGCTCTGCCCGCTCGCCCAGGGTGACGCCGCGCGCGCCGCACCCGCGCGCGGCGTGTTCCCGAGCACCGGTGGTGGTCTAGGGGTGCTGCTCGGCTGGTCGGCCACCGCGGGCGCGCAGAGGAGCGCAGGCGGCGCCGGCAGGTTCGCGAGCGCCTCGGGAGGCGACGCCGACTTGGGGGCTGGCGTGTCGGCGGCCCGAGCCGAAGCACCGAGCTCGCTCGCCTGCGACGCGGCGGCCGGGCGCGCCTCCGCGGACGCCTCGCTCCGCCCGAGCTCCGCCGCCACGCGCCGCGCATCCGCACCGTCGACGAGGATCCGCCACGCGCCGTCGAGCTCCTTCCAGGCACGCGCGTCGCCGCTCTGAATCACGGCGGCGATGCGGTCGAGCAGCTCCCGCGCCCGGCGCAGGTGAGCGAGCTCGAGCGTGCTTTCCTTGCCCACCCGCCACTCGCGGAACTCCTCGAGCTCGTCGTCCGCGCTCGCCATGAGCCCCTCGAGCACGCGGCTCGCGAGGCGCGTCTCGGCGTTTCGGCGGGGGTGGTCTTTCTTCTTGCTCATGGACCGTCGATGCCTCCAAGAATGGCCCTCCGCCGGAGCTCACGCGGCGACGCCGACGCAGCACGGCGAGATGGGGCCGTTCGTAGGACGAGCCGCCGCGGGGCGCTCATCGGTAGGGCGCCCTCGGTGGCCGCACGAGCTCCACCACGCGTTGCCCGTCGACCGTTACAGTCGCAGGATCTCGCACGTAATGCTCCACGTAGCCGCAACCGCGACAGCAATAGGCGGCAAGATCTCCCGCAGCGCGAACCCCAAACTCGGCGCTGGCCACGACCGCCAGCTGAGCTGCGTACAGACCCTCGCCCACGCTGGCCACAGTTTGAATGAGCAGGATGACACCGCAACCGCACTTCGGGCACTGGCCGGTGTTACGCATCGGACTGCGAGTCCTCGTTGTTCAGTTACCAGCGTTCGAGCCCCACGATGCGCGCGCGTTTCGGGCGCTTGGGATCCACGAGCAGCCGCACTCGGCTGCCCGGTTCGAGCCGCTCGCACTGAACCGCGGCCCACCAGCGCTTCACCACGAACGGCTCCTGCCACTCGACCGCTACTGTCGCGGCCACGCCGGGGGCGTGGTCCCCGGAACCCGCCACGGTGTTGAGGGCGACGATCGTGCCACGGACGCGGACGCCGTGCTTTCGGAGGCGGCGAGCGCGGCGTGCGCCCTCGAGTGCCACCGCAAGAACCACTAGCCCGATGCTCGCCACGGCCAGGCCCCCGGCAACGGCGTTGGGGTCCCCGTCCGCCGCGGCGATCCATGCGAGCCAAGCGCCTCCGAAGGCAATGAGTATCCCGCCCATCGCCGCTTCGACCCAGTACGAACGCAATTCGACTACGTGGCCCTGGAGGCGTCCGCGAAGAGCCGGGCCGGTTACCGGGCACAAGTCCAGTGCGTCGGCCCGCCGCTTCGCACGCACCAGCCGGTGCGCCCCGCGCCCCATCCGGTCGATCGCCGACGCAAGTTCCGCCTCGGCTCCAGCGACGTCACCACTCGATTCGACAGCGTGCGCGACGAGCCAAACAGCAAGCGGCAGGTCGCAGTCCGCGAGGGGCACGTCTCCGACGCGGGGGCCGAGCGCCGCCAGGACCCCGCGCCAGTCGCGCTTCACAGTGGCGATGAGCCCGATGGCGAGCCGATGCGCCGAGTGGCTCGCGAGATCCTCCGACTCAGGGTCGCAGGGCGCGAGCCACTGCTCAGCCGCGCCGAGTTGACCCGCGATCGCCGCATCGCACGCCAGCATGCCACGCAAGACCTGCTGTTGCCGCCGTGTCGCCGCGAGGTCGAGCGCAGCCTCCACGAAACCTTCCAGCAGCGGGGCCTCCACGTTCCGGACGCTGGCGTAGTCGTGCCAGAGCCGCGTGAGCGCATAGAGCCGTTGCGCCGCGCCGGCCCCTCCGCCGCATTGCCGTTCGGCGCGAGCGCCAAACCACGCCTCTTTCGCACGCGTGAGCTCGAGAGGGTTGAGCACGCTACCTACGATCAGCCCCGCCAATGATGGCGGAATGGGGTCGTCCGGATCTTGCGCCCGTAGGCGCGCGAAGCGCTCGGGCTCGGCGCGCGGAGCACTGCCACGCGCAGCACCGGGTGCGGCGTTCGCGGTTCGGTCGTGCCATAGAGACAGGGCACCGCAGAACGAGCACTTCGCCGCTGATGCGCCGACCGCTAGCGCGAGCGGCGCGCCGCAGTGGCTGCAGCAGCTCACGCGCACTTCGGGGGTGATTGCGGAGTCCATCTCGCTCTGCTCTGCTCGCTCTGGCTCTGCTCTCGCGGCGGTATCGCGTGCTCAGGGCGCCTCGATCCGGACCACGGAGGGGGTGACCGTGATCTTCGGGCGGCTCGGCAAAGAATGACGATTCGACGCGGCCTTTGGCGACTCGCCGGGGAGCGAGCAGTTCTCGGCGTCCACTTCACGACGCATCTCGTCGTGGCCTTCCACCCGTACCGTCCACTCGAGTCGCTGGGAGTCCGAGCGATGACGCGCACAATGGCCCTTCCGCACGGCACGTCGACGAGATCGCCCACGACGCCGGCTGGCTCACCGTCGAGCGTCACGCTGTACTCGGTGCCGCACTTCTCCTCGGTGCAGGCGACGTGCAGCCGAGTCTTTCCCTTGGGAGGATCCGCGCAGGCCGGCGCGACCGCGGGCGGGACCTCCGGAGCGGCCTCGGGCGCGTCGTCGATCTGGTTGTGCTCCCAGCACCTGACGACGCGCGCCTGGGTGCGCACGACCTTGTCGCCGGGGCCAGTCACGCCCAGGTCGGTCAGCGCCGTGCCGCAGGGCGCCTCGCTGATGGCGCCGACGGAGCCGACAGGCGTCCCGTTCAGCGTGACCGTGTAGTCGTTCCCGCAGATCTCGCCCACGCAGCGGACGCGAAGCGTCGAGCGCGGGCCCGGCTCGTTCGGCGGCCCGCCCGGCGCGGACCCGGCGGGCGCGGCGGACGGCACGGGGGATGCGACGATCGTGGCGGCGGAGGCAGGCTGAGCCGCCTGGCTGGGCGACGAGAGACCGCCGGACGAAGCCCCTTCCGGTGCGCGCTCGCAGCCCAAAAGGGCAACGCACGTAACGAAGAGACCTGCTGTCACGCGCGCGCGCCCGCGAACCAGGTACGTGGCCTCGCTCGCACGCGCGAAGTCCACGTTCGTCGGGTCGGCCAAGTCGACGCGGAGCGGTACGACCGCGCCCGCGACAAGGCTCGCGCGGCTGACGTGCTCGGCGCGATAGCGAAGGACCGTACGCCACACCGCTGGACGGGCGCGCGGGCACTCCACGACCAGCGCGACGACGAGCCGTTCCACGTCGAGCGCCAAGCCGAGAACCGTTCCCGTGGCCGGGACTCCTGCTCTCGCCAAGCGCGTCCGCCGCCGCCGCCGCGCTATGCCGCGCCACACGCTCCATGCCGCCACCGCGCCCGCACCGACGCCTATCACGATCAGCACCAGCGGCACCCCGAACAGCAGCGTTTCCGGGAACAGCAGCTGAACCACGACGCCCAAGAGCCCCAGAATGCCGACCAGAGCCCGTAGCGCGTCGACCTTTGGCGCTGGCGCGACGATGGACCCTGCGCCAGGCACGTGCACGCAGGGTATCATCTCCGCCGCAACCCGATGGAGGCACGGGAAGGAGCTCATCGCCACCCGTTGCGCCAGCCAGCCCGGGGGCAGCTCACTCGCCGCGTCGACGAGCGCTGCACGCGCCGCCGGCTGGTCTCCGGACGACGCATGGGCATTCGCGCGAAGCAGCGCTGCACCGTCTTGCGCCAGGGCCGCGAGCGGGACATCCGTAGGCCGCGCCCCGACAAGCTCGAGCACGCGTTCATGCCGTCCCTCGGCCGTAGCGAGCCAGGCCGCCGCGATTCGATACGCCGAGTCCACTTCGATGTCGTCCGACTCCGCGTCGCAGTGCTCGAGCCATGTGCGTGCCGCCGGGAGATCCCCCGAGCGCGCGGCGCTCGCCGCGAGCTTCGCGTGGAGCACCGCGAGGTGCCTCGGGTCGTCGAGCTCCGCGCACGCGCTCTCGCACAGGGCGCGCACGCGCCGCTCGTCTCCGAGCAGCTCGAAGCGATCGGCGAGCAGCACAGTCAGGGCGAAGAGCAGGTCGGCACTTGTCTTGTCCCGGCGCTCCGCAAACTCGGCCCGCGCGGCCAGCCAGAGCTTGCCAGCCGCGAGAATCGAGTCCGGAGCGAGCCTCTCGGCGACGCATAGCGGAAGCACGGCATCGGGCAGCGGCGGCACCGCGCCGTGCTGGGCCTTCAGACGCTCCCTTCGCGCGGCCACAGCCGTAGCGGACAGCGCAGTCGTGGCGAGCCGAGCAGCCGGCACCGCGTGCCGCTGACGCACGACGGACGCACAGCCACAGAACTCGCAGCGCACGCTCGCGTCTCCGAGGGGGACGTCAAGCGGCGCGCCGCAGTGGCTGCAGCAGATCACGCGCACTTCAGGGCTGACTGCGCCATCCATCACGCCTGCTCCGCGACTGGTGGTCGTGTGCGCTCCTCGGGTCAGACCATGTTGATAAGACCCGCGAGCACGTTCATGAGGCCCTTGTTTCGCAGGTCCGCGCTCATCGTCGCCAAGTTGATGCCGCGGTTCTTCGCGTAGAAACCCACGAGCTCGATCTTAACCGGCAGAATGCTCACCGCGAGGCCGGTAAAGTCCAACTTGAAGGCGATCCTATTGATTGCCATGTTGCCAGCCGTCGTCTGGAATCCGAATGTCTTGTCCCAGAAACCATGCGTCGCCTGGTGCGCTGGCTCGAGGTTCGTGATGGACGGCGCGACGTTCACGATCGGTCCTGATGCGATGCAGGTGCGAGCACCTCCGATCGTCTCGGTGAGGGGTCCGCCGTACGTGTGCGTGGCCGGCCCGCCCACGGTGGTCGTCTGCGGTCCGCTAATCGTCTGGACCTGCGCGCCCGCGACCGTGAAGGTCTGCGCGGCTGAGTACGTCTGAGTGACCGCCGCCGTCACCGACTCGGTCAACGGACCGACGATGTTGCGCACGCCCGCACCCAACACCGTGAGCTTGTCGTCACCATCGACCGTCGTCCCGCGTCCCCCCAGGAAGCTCTCGTTCACAGCCCCGACGACATGCTCATTGCGGCTGCCGCACACGTCGATATCCTGGCTGCCCGTGACGACGAGCTGATGGTCGCCCGTGACTGTGGTCCTCTGGCCGGCCCCGTAGTCCTCGTACACCGGGCCGTCGATGTGCTCGTCCTGGTTGCCGTGAATCGTGATCGTGCTGTTGCCTCCGACGCCGCACACGTAGTTCCCCCCTCGTCCGTCCTCCTGGTCTGCGAGGATGTGCACCCCTCGGTGGGCGTCCGTCGGGCCCCAGCTCCCCCACTCGACTCTCGTCGGATTCGGACAAATGATCCG
>JADLAB010000045.1 GCA_020848455.1 Polyangiaceae bacterium | reverse complement strand
TGCCGCTGCTCAACTGCGCCTGGGTGTGGGAGTGCGGCTTCCGGAACTGGGGCGCCATGCAGGGCCACCTGAAGCTCGAGGCGCGCGAGTGGGACGACGAGTTCCACTGCTTCGACCTCGCGGCCGACCCGGACGAGCGCGTCAACCTCGGCGAGGCGGCGTGCGCACCGCTACCCGACTACGCGCGCCGCGTGCTAGGGCGCATGCCGGTCGAGACCCCACCGCGCTGGAAGGATCTGCTGTGGGGGCCGCCGCCTGCGAAGGAGGAGGAGGAGAAGGCGGAGGAGTAGGACCCGTCGCGCGCCACCGCCCGCAATTTCCTCTTGGGCTGCCGGTCATCGCAAGGCATCAAGCGGCGCGCCCGACGTTCTCGCGGAAGATTCGGGGATGGCGGGCAGCGATACGCAACAGGGCGATCGCCGGCCCTTCCGGGTGGCGACGCCCCTGCTCCCAATTCCGAAGGGTCGACACGCTGATCCCCATGGCGAGCGCGAACTGGACCTGGGAGAGCCCAACAAAGCGCCGCAGTGCAGCAACGTCGCTGCCCGAGCGAATGTCGCCGGCAACAAGTCTGCGGTGGAGGCGCGCAGGGATCGCCCGCGCGAAACGGTCGGCGGTCAGCTCAGGGATGTCTGTCATGTGCCAGGCTCCATGTGGTCAATGAAGAGCTTGCGCTCAGCGGGACTCGCCCACCGCGCGCTGATGATGCGGACCACGTCCTCGTCGCGCTCGGTCCAAGCCACCAGCACCAGGCCGCGCCGAATCGGGCCGATGGCGATGAAGCGGTCTTCGTCGTCGGAGTGGGCATCGTCGAAGATCTCCAAGTAGTCCACGCCGGACGTGAAGAGCGCCTGAGCCTCGTCGAACGAAACGCCGTGCTTCCTCTCGTTGGCGAGGCTCTTCGCGGGGTCCCACGAGATTCGCACGCCACAAGTGTACGCCAACGGCGTAGTGCGTCAACGGCGTGGCGCGACTCATGCTCGCTCGCGATGCGAAGCCGGCGGAGCGCCGCGGAAGTTGCCCCAAGTCCGCCTGCAGGCGTGTCCCGGTCAGCCCAACGTACAGCCGTTCAGGCGCGCGCGCCAGAGGGCGCGCGCAGCGCGACGGACGGCGCCCGACAGGTGCTACGGCAGTGAGGCGCCACGCCATCTACGTGTCCGTCGGTGTGTCGTCCCAACGGTGACCGGGGGCGCAGCCGCACAGCCAATTCAGCGCGAAGTGGCGCTCAGCAGCGATGGATCGCAACCGCGAGAAGTCCAACTCGGAGAGCTCGCGGTAGGGCCGCCCCAGAGCCGGGAAGTCATCCTCGAGCGCAGCTGGGATCGTCCCGCGCTCCGCGGCAGTCCTGGCCGCAAGTCGGACGACATCCGCGAAAGAACGAATGCCGGCGCGCCGCGCCTCGTCCGACTCGGGGAACCGATCTCCGCGCGCCATGATCTCATGGGTACGCGCGCGCCAGTGCCATAGTTCCGCAGTGTCACGCGCGCGTTCGATGTCGGCGCGCGCTCGCAGTCGTGCTCGACCAACGTAGTCGGCAAATGGCTCCGGCGGAAAACCCTTCAGTGGGTCGGAGTCCGCACTCACGTCATAGGCCGGAAGAAACTCGATCTCGCCCAGAGCCCAAATGAGAACAACCGCCGCCTCGGTCCTCCACGACGCATCTAGTTGCTGCTGCCTCGTCATCGTCAACATCGTCGCGCGCGAGTAGGACTGCTCCCAGGGAGATAGTTCGCCGCGAAGCGAGTCAAGGGAACTCCAGAACGCGTCCCGCTGGGCGTCCGCGTCCGCTCGAAAGCGCCTGCGGTCTTCGACGGTCCACTTCGCCATGATGCCTGGGAGAACTTCGCGCGGCGGCGTGCTGCCCGCGTAGACGACGACATGCTTCAGAATGACCGCACGACGAACCACGTCCGCTGCGTCGGGCCGCTCTTTCTGCTTCGTGAACAGTCCCATGATGCTCCGAGCGCCCGGGCATCGCCCGAGTGCGCCTGACGGATCGGCGTTCACCCGCGAAGGCCGGCCAGGCTCACGACCGACTCCCAGATTACCACCGACCGGCCGAAGCGAGGCGACGAGCGACGGGAGCCGCCGAGGGCGACCCTGGGAGCGGCCGTTCGCGCGCCTCGTCGACCGCCGCCCGGAGCCACCGGACACGCACGGCGTCATCCCTCGATCATGCGCATGGCATCGTCGTCGTCGACCACGTCGATCGCCCCGTCGCGTGCAGCAGCCAGCCGTGCACGGCTCTCCGCTCGCTGCGCGGCGGCCACGTCGTCGCCGGGAGCAGCGATGCTGTCGAGCAAACGCACCGCGAGCGCGGCGCGCTCCGCTGGCGGCGCCTCGTGGACGTACCTTCCGAGGCGGGGATGGACGCCCAGCCGCTCGAGCCCAGCGCAGACCCGGCGGACCGGTCGGGCTGCGGCTGCGGGGTCATCCCTCGAGATCCAGGCCGCGACCTCGTCGAGCTCGTCGAGCGCGGGCGATGCCCAAACTATGCGCGGTCGTCGTGTCGGAGCCATCGCTCGAGCCGCTGGCTGGCCTGCTCGTGAGTCACGACCCGCCCCTCCACGAAGGCGCGTTCACCGCGCGAGATGCCCTCGAGAACCTCGACGCGCCGCACGAGCGACTCGTAGGTCGCCAGGTCCATGAGCACGGCGGCAGACCGCCCGTGCTCCGTCACCATGACCGCGCCCGGGTTCCGCGCGAGGTCGGCGATGATCTCGGTAGCGTGACGCTTGAGCTCGGTCACGGGTGTTGCCGAGGGCTTGCTCATGTTGTGGCACTTTTGTATCACACGGGGTGACATCTACCAACCACGCCCCGGGCCGATCGCGTGCCGGGAGCGCATCAGCGACGTTGGGCAGCGCCACGCCTGCGACGGGTCGGTTTCGCGGGCCCAGCTCGCCCGGCCGTCGTCTCCTTGCGCCGCGCCGTGCTTCCGCGTGCGCGGGCCCTGGCGATGGGACGCGGCTCCGTGATCAGGACGTCGGCCGGGATGCCCATGCCCTCGTGCACCCGCCGGATCATCGGGAGGGTGAGGGCACGGCGCCGAGTGAGAACCTCTGAGACGCGCGCACGCGAGCCGAGCAAGGGCTCGAGCTCCTTGCGGGACCAACCGAGCTGCTCGCGACGAGCCTCGATCGCCTCGACCGGGTCGGGGGGCGG
>JADLAB010000044.1 GCA_020848455.1 Polyangiaceae bacterium | reverse complement strand
TCGGCAGCTGCGGGCAGGCCGTGGTGGAGCTCGACGCGCGGAAGTTCTTCGACGAGAAGCGCGGCCTCGACTGCGCCGCCTGCTCGCGCTGCGGCTACGACGGCGCGCGCTGCCTCGCCGCCTGCGCCAAGGACGCCCCGGAGCAGAGCTTCCCGGCGGGCTGCTTTCCGCTCGTGCACGACGGCGAGGTGTGCCTGAACGCGCTCCGCGCCGCGGGCTGCAGCGAGTACGCGGCGTACGTCGACGACCTGGCACCGACGGTGCCGGGCGAGTGCAACTTCTGCCCGCGCGACGAGACGGCGGCGCTCGGTCCGGGCGCCGATGTCGTCGAGGAGGCGCCGTGAGGCGCGCCCTCGTCGGTCTCGCGCTCGGGGCCGCCGCGCTCGCGGGCTGTGCCACGGGCCGGAGCTTCTACGCCTCGGCCGGGGACTGGGCCGACTACCGGCGCTTCCGCGTGGCGGCGACGCTCGACGCGCGCCTGTCGGCCGCGAGCGAGTACCTCGCCGCCCGGCCGGATGGCGCGTTCGAGGCGGAGCTGCGCGCCTGGCTCGAGCGGGCCGAGCCGGTGTTCTACGGCCACGAGCGCGACACGCGGGCCGGCCTCGAGCGCTACCTCGCGGCCCTCCCGCACGGCGCCCACGCCGCCGAGGCCGTCGAGCGCCTGGTCGCCGAGCGGGCCGAGGCGCGGCGCAGCGCGGCCGAGGGCGGCGTCGTCGCGCTCACCGAACGGCGCATCGACCTCGAGATCGAGCGGCGCCGCGCCGCCCGCGCCGTCGTGTGGACGTGGGTCGAGGGTCTGCTCGCGCCCGGGGTGTGGCGCGAGCCCTTCTCCCTCGCGCCTGCGGCGGTGCTCGTGCCCTGGAGCATCGGCCTGCCCGAGGCCGAGTGCCGCAACGACTGGGGGGCGAGCGAGCTACGGCACTGCAAGAAGCGCGTGACCCGCACCTTCGGGGCCGTGCTCGCAGGCGAGCTCGTGCGGCGCGAGGTCGCGCTCGAGGTGGAGCTCGGCTTCGACGTGCGGGGCGTCGTGCGTGGCGCGCGCCTGCACGGGCCCGAGCTCTTCACGCGGCTCTGGGAGGCCGAGGAGACTCACGCGGGCCCGGCCGGAGACGGCCTCGCGGCCGCGCGCGCCGCCGCCACGAGCCGCTTCGCGGTGCTGTTCGAGGCGGCCGGCTGCCCCGGGGCGAGCTCGCCCCTCTACGGCGAGAGCCGCTGCGGGCCGCTCGGCCTGCGCGCCGTCCTGCGCGGCGGCGGGACCTCGGGCGAAGAAGACGAGCTCACCGTGTGGCTCGAGGCCGACGACGAGGCGCCGCCCGAGCGACCCGTGCCCGAGCCGCCGGCCTACCCCGACGAGTGAGGCTCGGCAGGCGGCGGCTCATCTCTGGTTTACGCGCGGGCGCGCGCGGCCTAGCTCATGCTCCATGAGCGAAGTGACCGCCCAGGTGATCGAGCGCGACGCGCTCGCCGACGACCGTCTGCAGATCGGCACGTACAGCTTCGGCTCCCGGCTGTTCGTCGGCACCGGCAAGTACCGCGACGTCGAGGAGACGCGCCTCGCCCTCGCGGCCTCGGGCGCCGAGGTCGTCACCGTGGCCTTGCGCCGCATCGATCTGAAGGAGCGGGGCACGGGCTCGATGATGTGGCTGCTCGGGGGCGCGGCCGGCACCGGGCGACGCTACACGATCCTGCCGAACACCGCGGGCTGTTACACGGTCGAGGACGCCGTGCGCACCTGCCGGCTCGGGCGCGAGCTCGGCTTGTCCGACCTCTGCAAGCTCGAGGTCATCGGCGACGAGCGCACCCTCTTCCCGGACAACGGCAAGACCGTCGAGGCCGCGAAGATCCTCGTGAAGGAGGGCTTCACGGTGCTGCCGTACTGCAGCGACGACCCGGTCGTGTGCCGGCAGCTCGAGGACGCGGGCTGCCCGGCCGTCATGCCGCTCGCCGCGCCCATCGGCAGCGGGCTCGGCATCCGCAACCCCTACAACCTGAGGATCATCCTCGAGCAGGCGAAGGTCCCGGTGATCGTCGACGCCGGCGTGGGCACGGCGAGCGACGCCGCGGTGGCGATGGAGCTCGGCTGTCACGGCATCCTCATGAACACGGCCATCGCCTCCGCCCACAAGCCCGTCCTCATGGCCGAGGCCATGAAGCGCGCGGTGTGGGCGGGGCGCGCGGCCTTCCTCGCCGGGCGCATGCCGCGCAAGCTCCACGCGAGCGCCTCGTCGCCGCTCGACGGGCTCATCACCGGGGCGCCCTGAGCGCGCGCGGCGGCCGCGGGCCAAGCGCGAGCGCGAAGCGCGCAGCTCGCAGGCCCGCTCAGATCCCGAGCGGGTCGGTCGTCGTGCCCTTCGGGGGCGGTGGCTTGACCGTGGCGGTCGGCCTCGTGCCGGCTGCGGTCGGGCGGGGCGCGGCCGAGGCAGCGGCGCTCGCGTCGGGCGTTGCGCTGGTGCTTGCCGACGCGCTCGCGGCCGCGCTCGCGCTCGCCTCGGGCCCGGCGCTCGCCGCGCTCGCCGTGAGCGGGGCGCTCGGCGCGGACGCCGTCGTGCCGTCGCCCGACGCGCGCGCTCTGGTGGCGTCCCTCGTGGTCGCGGACGCCGCGGCGCCGCCCGTCGCGTCCGCGCGCTCGCTCGAGCCGAGGCGCAGGGCGAGGCCGACCCCCGCCGCGACGACGAGCGCCGCACCGAGGGCGGCCATGAGGCCCAGGCGCGAGCGCCGCGGGGTGGGTGCGGGTCGCTCGGACGTGCGGGGACCGAGCCCGAGGCTGTCGAGCGTGCTCGCGCTGCCGCGCACGCCGCTCGGCTCCGACGTCGCGAGCACGGTCTGGCCGGGGCGAGGAGCCGTAGCTGGCGTGGCGGGCGCGGCGGCGTCCGAGGGCAGCGCCAGAGGGTAGGGGCTCGGCTCGCCCGCCGCTGCGAGCGGGCTCCCGGCGACCGTCGACGAGATCGCGGGCGCGCTGTCGCTCGCGGGGCGCCGGGCCGCGCGCTCGGCGGCGGAGCCCTCGTCCGCGTCGAGGCCGCCGGCGACGGCACCCTGGGCGCCCGGCGCGAGGTCGCTCGTTGCGGTCGCGGCGAGCGCCTGGCGCAGAGCCGCGACGAGCTCCTTGGCCGACTGGAAGCGGTCGCCGGGCTCGCGCTCGATCGCGCGGGCGAACCAGGCGTCGAAGCCCGCGGGTACCGCGGCGAGGCGGGAGGGCACGGGCGGGGTCTTGGTGCAGATCTGCAGCACGAGCTCGCCGAGCGAATCGCTCTGGAAGGGGCGGCGCCCCACCAGGCACTCGAAGGTGATGACGCCCATGGCCCAGAGGTCGGTGCGCGCGTCGATGCCCTTGTCGCCGACCGCCTGCTCCGGGCTCATGTAGTACGGCGTGCCGAGGAGCGTGCCGGTCTGCGTCTGCGGGCCGTCGCCCGTCGTGCCGAGGGGCAGCATCGCGCTCTTCGCGATGCCGAAGTCGAGCACCTTGGCCACGATCTCGTCGTCGTTGGCGACGAGGAACACGTTGTCGGGCTTGAGGTCGCGGTGCACGATCCCGGCCTCGTGGGCGCGCGCCATGGCGCGACCCACGTGGGTCATGACCGTGAGCGTGAGCGCGGGCGAGAGCCTGCCCTCGCGATACAGGCGCTGGAACAGGCTCTCGCCCTCGAGCAGCTCCATGGCGATGAACGCGATGTCGCCGTCGCTGCCGTGATCGAGGATCTGCACCACGTGGGGGCTGCGCAGCATCGCCGCGGCCTTCGCCTCGCGCAGGAAGCGCGACAGCGACAGGTGGCTCCTGGCGATCTCGGGCTTGATGATCTTGACGGCGACCGGGCTCAGCAGCGACAGGTGGTCGGCGAGCCACACCGAGCCCATGCCACCGCGCCCGAGCACCTTCACGAGCCGATAGCGACCCGCTACGACCTGCCCCGCCTCGACGCCCAGCTCATCGGTCATCGCACGGCCTCACTCTAGCAGGGCACCCCCGGCCGAGAGCGGTTTTCGGCAGCGCCCACCGGGCTCTGCTAGGCTCGCGCGGTCGTGTACCGGGCTGCCGTCTACGTCGTGTGCGCCTCGCTCTCCGCGAGCGCGCCCTTCCAGTGCTCGCACGAGCCCGACCCCACGCTCGCGCGCGAGGACTCGCCCGGCGAGGCGCTCTACAAGCTCGCCGTTGGCTTCCGCGACTCGGGCAAGCGCGAGGCCTGGCTCGAGACGCTGCGCTACATCGTGGCGCGCTACCCGAGCAGTCGCTGGGCCGCGACGGCCTCGGACGATCTGCGGCAGGCCGGCGAGGCCGACGCGGGCGCTGCCGTGCCCTGAGCCTCGGGCCGCGGCGTGCAGAGCCGTGGCGCCTGCGCTACGAGGCGCGGCATGGAACGCTGTTCGTGCGACGCGCGCGTCACGGAGCTCGAGATCCGCCTCACGTACCAGGACGAGCTCATCGAGACGCTCAACCAGGTCGTCATCGCGCTGCGGCGCGAGCTCGAGGCGGCGCAAGAGCGCCTCACCAAGATCGCTCAGCAGCTCGAGATGGGCCTGCCCGACGAGGCGGCGAACGAGCCGCCGCCGCACTACTGACCCGCGGTGGCACGGCGCTCAGCGGGGCGTGCGGCGGCAGCGGATCGTGTGGCGCGTGCGCGCGAGCTCGACGTGCAGGCGCCCTTCGGCGTCGGCGAGCGCGCAGAACGAGTCGCCGGGCGAGGCGTCGCCCGACGCGTCGTCGTCCCAGTAGCCCCGGATCCAGACCGGCCCGCACGGCGCCTCGGCAAAGCGCGCCCGTCGCGGGTAGGTCTCCGCGTCGCCGACGGTGCGCTCGCCCGCAGGCTCGGTGAGCGGCGCCCAGCCGTACGCGACGGTGGGGGGCGCCGCCGGCGAGTCCGGAGCCTCGAGCACGACGGTGAGCGCGCACGGCGCGAAGCGCAGCACGGCCGCGCCCCCACGGCGCGCGTCGGCCGCGTAGCCCCGCGCCTCGAAGGCGTCGACGTCCGCCGGCGTGCCCCACAGGATCACGTCCTCGTACGCCGCGCCCAGCATCGCGAGCCAGGCGAGGTGCACCTCCCGCGGCGCCGCGCGCGGGTCCATTTCGGCCGCGCGCACGACGTCGCCGTAGAAGCGCGGCGGCATGCGCGGGAAGAGCTCGCTGCGCGGGCGCTTCCACACGAACGGGTGCAGGCCGGGGCGGAGCGCGTAGAGGTAGGGCGTCATGCCGCCCTGCTCGACCGCGAAGAGGTTCCCGATCCCCTCCTTGTCGTCGACCTGCGCCACCGAGCCCTCCGGGGGCACGAGGATGACGGGCAGCCGGGGGCCCGAGCGGTGGAGCGGCTCGGCGGCGACGGCGAGGGCGTCGGCGCTCGCGAGCGCGAGCGCCCGGTGATGCACGGAGGACCAGGCGATCGAGGCCGCCGCGAAGGCGATCACCGCCGCAGCCGCGACGGCTCGCGCGGCGGGCCGGGCGAGCTCCTCGACCGGCAGGAGCGCGAGGCCGAGGGAGACGCCGAGGGGCAGGAAGCGCGGCGCGAGGTCGCGCCACATCTCGAGGTGGATGGGCGTCGTGACCACGGCGACCAGCATCAGTGCGGCGATGAGCGCGACCGCGAGCTCGTCGCGAGTGGCCCGCCCGCGTCGCGCGCGCACGGCGAGGCACCCGAGGCCGGCGAGTGCCAGCGCGAGCGGGACGAGCCCGCGCCACGCCGGCCCACCGGTGAAGCACTGCCACAGGATGTCGAGCCGGTCGCGGAAGGCGAGCCACGTCGCGCCGAGCAGATTGCCCGCCGCCGCGTTCGGCTCGACGAAGCGGCTCGCGCCGCGGGCCGACAGGACGGCGACCAGGAGGGCCGGCGCGCTCACGAGCGCGAGCGCGGCGAGCTCGCGCAGGCGCCCGCGGGGCGAGCGCCGTACGAGCACGACGACGCCGAGCATGAGGCCGAGCAGGCCGGCCGCGAAGCTGTGCCCGAGCATGACGAGGACGAGCGCCGCGCCGAGCACCACCCGGTCGCGCCAGCGCCACGTGCGCCGCCGCAGGGCGAAGCCGAGCACGGCGAGCGCGAGCCCGAGCGAGATCCAGTACGAGAACAGCCCCATGTACAGCGTCCACGACAGCGCCGTGCCCAGCCCGAGGAGCGCGACGAGCGCGCGCCTCGGAGCGAGCGCGGTCGTCACCGACGCGAAGCCGAACGCCCACACGAGCGCGCCGAGCGACAGCGTCACGCGCAGGGCGTCGCGCCAGGGCATGAGCCGTTCGAGCGCGGAGAAGGTCGCGTGGAAGGCGAGGCTCGAGACCGCACCGCCCGGCTCGAGGAAGGTGTCGTAGCCCGCGCCAGGATCGTGGAGGTGGCCCGCCAGCCAGCCCGCGAGCACGTGGTTCGCACCGTCGCCGGTCGGCAGGTAGTCGACGATCCAGAGCGAGCCCACGAGCGCGGTCGCGAGCGCGACGGCCGCGGCGAGCAGCCAGCGCGAGCCTCCTCGCGCGGAGCGTGTCGGGGCCTCGCTCGCCGTCACGCCGGTCTTTCCGGCAGGCGCGCGTCGCCCGGTGCGGCTGCGCTCGGCGCCGACGGAGCGCTCGCGGTCGCCGCCTGCGCCGCGTGCACCGCCGGCACCGCGTCGCCGGCATCGGACGGGGCCTTGCCCGCCTCGCCCGAGCGCACGACCGCGAAGCGGTAGAGCGCGGGGGCCACGATCTCGTTGATCGCCACGATGCCCAGCGTGAGCGCCGAGGCGTCGGCGCCGAACTCGGGGAAGGTCTTGGCGAAGAGCATCGAGAGCGCGAGCGCGAGGCCAGCCTGCGGCAAGAGGCCGAAGCCCGCGTAGCGCCGCACCTCGGGCGGCGCGCCGGCGATGCGCGTCGCGAGGTTCGAGCCGACGAGGAAGCCCGTCGCACGCACCACGACGAAGATGATCGCCGGCAGCCACACGTCCTTCAGCACCGACAGGTGGATGGTCGCGCCCGCGACCGCGAAGAACACGATGTAGATGGGCAGCGACGAGGCCTCGATCTCGTGGTGGAGCTTGTCGCCCGTGCGGGTGAAGTTGCGGATGGCGATGCCGGCGGTGAGCGACACGAGCAGAGAGTCGAGGTGCAGGCGCCGCCCCACCTCGGCGATGACGAGGCACACGGCCATGATGAACAGACCGCCGCCCTCCTCGACCTTCCGGAGGTAGACGGCGAGCACGCCGCCGATGAGCGCGCCGGCCCCGACGGAGCCGAAGATCTCCCAGGCGAGCGCCTGGACCGTCTCGCCCACGTCGGTACCGCCGCCGAGCACGCTCTTGCCGACCGAGGAGGCTACGGCGAAGAGCAGGATGACGACCAGATCGGCGATGATGACGACGCCGAGGGCGGTCTTCGACGCGGGGCCATCGGCCGCGAGCTCGGTGCGGATCGCCATCACCACGGCCGGCGACTGCGCCACCATGACGACCGCCAGCACGAGCGAGACGACGAGCGCCTGCACCGTGTCGAGCGGGCGCATGAAGGGCAACAGATCGCGCACCAGGAAGGCCGTCAGGGCGAGGAGCAGCGTCGTGCCGAGCACGGCCACGAGCGTCACCCAGCGGATGGTCTTGAAGAGCGGCCGCATGGACCGGAACTCCATCTCGAGGCCGCCCGAGAGGGAGATGAGCGAGACGGCGACGCCGCCGAAGATCGACAGGCTCTGCGCCACGGGCTCGGTCACGAGCTTGAGCACGTAGGGGCCGGCCACGACGCCGGTCGCGATGTAGCCCGTCAGCTTCGGCAGCCGGACGGCCTTGAAGAAGCGGCCGATGAAGAACGCCGTGAGGACGAGGAAGCCGAACGACAGGGCCGTCGCCGCGGTGGATTGGCCGCCGCTCGTGAAGGAGCCGGCGGCGTGCATCAGGCCGCCGAGGGCGAGCACGATGAGGATGGACATGTCAGCGCGTCCCTTCCGTTCCCGCCGGCCCGCGGGGCCGTGGGGGTAGCTCGACGGCGCCCGTGCCCGGCGCCGCGGCGGCTCGCGCGGGCGGGCTCGGCGGCGCGGGTCGCGCGGCGCCCGGTGGCTCGCTCAGCCGCGCGAGCCAGATCTGCTCGTCCGGGCTCGGCGGCTCGGCGATGAGCGAGTGGCGGTCGGCGTCGTCCTGCTCGGGCGCCGCGGGCGCCGCGAGGTCCGCCGACGGGCGCGGCGCCGGGGTGGCCGCGGGCGCCACCGTGGACTCCGGGGGCGCCGCGGCGAGCCCCGGGTCGCTCCCCACGGCGAGGCCGCCGAGCGGGCCCTCGCCGAGCGCGAGCCCCTGCGTGAAGCTCTCCGGCGCCAGCATCGTGGTGGCCTGGGCGAGCTCCTCCTCGGTCGCGCCGGCGCCCGGGCGCTCCTGGCGCTTGCGCATGGCGATCTGGACGACGACCTCGCTCAGCATCGCGCCGCCGATGACCGCCGTGACGATGGCGTGGATCGCGCCGTCCTCGTACTGCATGACCGCGCTGACGACGATGGCGATGGCGAGCGCGCCCATGGGCGAGACCACGAGCACGCGCCGCTCGACCGCGCCGAGCCCGAGCTTGCGCGCCCGCCCGAGGCCCGTGCCGACGAGCTTGCCGAGCAGGCGCGCCGCCACGAAGACGGGCATGAGCACCCAGCCCTGCCACTCGCGCGGCTGCCAGAGGGCGCCGACGAGCAGCAGGAACGAGAGGTAGATGGGCCGCTCGAGCGTGCGCAACGTGGTCGCGAGCCGCTCCTTGTAGGGGCCCGGGAAGTTCTGCACGAGCACGCCTGCGACGAAGCACACGACGACCGCCGAGAGCTCGAGCTTGCCGGCGATGCCGGCCGCGAAGCCGATGGCGCCGACGGTGAGCACCACGTACTCGGCCGGACTGCTCGTCTTGACGAGCATGATCGCGTAGACGAGCAGCCCGCTGACGGCGCCGAGCCCGATCGACAGCAGCAGCCACGCCGTGCGCGGCAGCTGCCAGGTCGCGCCGGCCTCGGGCCGGAAGTAGGCGCTCAGGAACACGAGCCCCACGATCGCGGCCAGCTCCTCGGCGCGCATGATGGCGCGCACGCGCGTCTGCGCGGCGCGGTCGCCGCCCGCCTGCCCGACGAGGTAGGGGGCGCTCTGGCCCGTCACGACGCCCGCCGCCCCGAGGATGAGCGCGTCGCGCAAGAACACGGGGTCGGCGAACGACGAGAAGTTGAAGCCGCCGAGCGAGAAGAGGAGCAGCGCCGCGGCGCCGACGATGGCGGCGAGCGAGATGCCCGTGCGCACGGCCACGACCGCCGCGACCTCGCGCGGCATGCCGAGCAGGCGCACGTCGAGGCGGAAGCCCACGATGAAGCCGATCCACCCGAGCCCGAAGCGCACGAGCGGCTCGAGCAGGCGCACGGTCTCGG
This sequence comes from Polyangiaceae bacterium, assembly GCA_020848455.1. Taxonomy (GTDB): domain Bacteria; phylum Myxococcota_A; class Polyangia; order Polyangiales; family Polyangiaceae; genus JACRDA01. The sequence continues at coordinate 12,478 of JADLAB010000044.1, read as the reverse complement.
GCGTGAGGATGCCGACGGCCGGGCTGCTCGCCACGAGGCCGAGCGCGACGAACGGGAAGCCCGCCACGATGACGAGCGAGACGGCGAGCGCGCGCTCGAGCTTGCGCACCTTCGGATGGGCGCCGACGTAGGCGAGGGCGAGCAGGGCGAGCAGGCCGAGGATGGTCTTGACCGCGATCCAGCTCGACTCGCCGTGGCCCTCGGCCGGGGGCGCATGGGCCCCGTCGCCCGCGGACCCCTCGGCCGCGCCCGCGAGTGCGCCGCCGCCCTCGCCACCTGCCTCCGGGGCCGAGGGGTCGGCGCCCGGGTGCGCGCTCCCGAGGCCCACGGGCACACCGCCGTCGGCCGGCGCCGCCGCACCCGCGTCGGTGGGGCTCGCACCCGCGTCGGTGGGGCTCGTACCCGCGTCGACCGCTGCCGTGTCCGCGGGTGCGCTCGCGGGGGCTCCCGCGGCGCCCGGATCCTGGGCGCGCGCCGCCGGCGCGAGCGCCAGACTCGCGACGAGCGCGAGCGCCGCCCCCAGCCACCGTCGTCCACCCAGCATCCGCGCCATGCTAAATCAGCGAGCGCGATTCCGATCCAACCATCGCGCACCACCTCGTGGACACCCCCCTCGCGCTCGTCATCACCGATCTCCCCACGGTCCCCCGGGCCGAGCTCCTCGGGCGTCTCGAGCGCGCGCGCTCTCTCCCCCCCGAGCTCCGCGGCCGGCTCGCCGTGCAGCTGCGCGACCCCGAGCTCGCGACCGACGAGCTCCATGCGCTCGGGCGCGAGCTCCGCGCCCTGACGCGCGAGCTCGGCGCGAGCCTCGTCGTCAACGATCGGCTCGACCTCGCGCTCGAGCTCGAGGCCGACGGCCTTCACCTCGGGCGGCGGTCGCTCGGCGTCGACGAGGTCCGGAGTCGGGTCGGCAACCGGCTCTGGATCAGCGTGTCGTGCCACGGGCCCGGCGAGCTCGCGGTCGCGGCCGCGGCCGGCCCCGACGCCGTCCTGCTGTCGCCGGTGTTCGCCTCGCCGCGCAAGCGCGAGCCGCTCGGCCTGATGGCGCTGCCGGAGGCGAAGAGCGCGCTGCCGCCGAGCGTCGCCTTGCTCGCGCTCGGCGGTGTGACGGTGGAGCGGGCCGCGGCCTGCGTGCGAGCGGGCGCGGACGGCGTCGCGGCCATCCGCGCCGACCTCGTCGCGGCGCTGCCCCGGATCGCGGCCGAGCGGCGCCTCGGTCCCTGAACGCCGACCGTCCCGCCCTACGACGGGCGCCTGGCGTCATCGCGCGCGAGGCGCCGGAGCACGTACGGCAGGATGCCCCCGTGCGCGAAGTAGCGGGCCTCGGCGGTGGTGTCGATGCGGAGGCGCGCGCGGACGACCGTGTGGGTGCCGTCCTCGCGCCGCACCTCGACGTCGACGAGCCGCGGGCCCGCCTCGCCGACGGCCGCCACGTGGTGCGCGAGCCCGCGTACGTCGAAGTGCTCCTCGCCGGTGAGCCCGTGCGTGGCCGCGCTCTCGCCCGGCAGGTACTCGAGCGGCAGGATGCCCATGCCGACGAGGTTCTGGCGGTGGATGCGCTCGAAGCTCTCGGCGAGCACGGCCCGCACGCCGAGCAGGCGCGGCCCCTTGGCCGCCCAGTCGCGCGACGAGCCCGAGCCGTACTCCTTGCCGGCGAGCACGACGAGGGGCACGTCCTCGCGCTGGTAGCGCACGGCCGCCTCGTAGATGCTCGTCACCTCGCCGCTCGGCAGGTGGCGCGTCACGCCACCCTCCGTGCCGGGCGCGAGCCGGTTGCGCAGGCGCACTTTCGCGAAGGTGCCGCTCATCATGACCTCGTGGTTTCCGCGGCGCGAGCCGTAGGAGTTGAAGTCGCGCCGCGCGACTCCGAGCCCCGCGAGGTACTTGCCGGCGGGCCCGTCGGCGCGGATGTCGCCGGCGGGGGAGATGTGATCCGTCGTGATGCTGTCGCCGAAAACGGCGAGCGCGCGCGCGGCGACGAGGTCGCCGACGGGCGCGGGCTCGGGCTCGAGCCCGGCGAAGTAGGGTGGGTGCTTCACGTAGCTCGAGTGCTCGTCCCAGCCGAACAGCTCGCCCCCCGGCACCTCGAGCGCGCGCCAGGTGTCGTCGCCCGTGAAGAGGTCGCCGTACACGCGTGCGAACATGTCGTCGCGGATGCTCGTCGCCGCGGCGGCCTCGACCTCGGCGCGGCTCGGCCAGATGTCGCGCAGATACACGGGCGCGCCGTCGGCGCCGCGACCGAGCGGCTCCGAGGTGAGGTCGATGTCGACCCGACCGGCCAGGGCGTACGCGACGACGAGCGGCGGCGAGGCGAGGTAGTTGGCGCGCACCTCGGGGTGCACGCGCCCCTCGAAGTTGCGGTTGCCGGACAGCACGGCGGCGGCGACGAGCCGCCCGGACGCGATCGCGCGCGACACGGGCTCGGGCAGGGGGCCACTGTTGCCGATGCAGGTCGTGCAGCCGTAGCCGACGAGGTGAAAGCCGAGGGCCTCGAGGTGCGGCGTGAGCCCGGCGGCGTCGAGGTACGCGGTCACGACCTTCGAGCCGGGGGCGAGGCTCGTCTTGACCCAGGGCCGCGAGCGGAGGCCACGCTCCACCGCCTTCTTCGCGACGAGGCCGGCCGCGAGCATCACGGACGGGTTCGAGGTGTTGGTGCAGCTCGTGATCGCGGCGATGACGAGCGCGCCGTGCCCGAGCTCGTGCGCTGTGTCGAGCTCGACCGTGGCCTGCGCGCCGGCCCGGTCGGCCTCGCCGCTGCGCGCGAGCATGGTCGCGAGCGCCGCGGCGAAGTTGCGCTTCACGGCGCCGAGCGGCACGCGATCCTGCGGCCGCGTCGGGCCGGCGACCGACGGCTCGATCTCCGCGAGGTCGAGCGCCATCACCTCGGCGTAGTGCGCCTCGGGCGCCCCCGGCTCGTGGAACAGGCCCTGCGCGCGTGCGTAGGCCTCGACGAGCGCGATCGCTGCGGCGGGCCGCCCGGTCGCGCGCAGGTAGCGCAGCGTCTCGGCGTCGATGGGGAACATCGCGGCCGTGGCGCCGTACTCCGGCGCCATGTTGGCGATCGTCGCGCGATCGGCGAGCGAGAGCTCTCCGAGGCCCGGTCCGAAGAGCTCGACGAACATCCCGACGACGCCGCGCCGGCGCAGGCGCTCGGTGACCGTGAGCACGAGATCGGTCGCCGTTGCGCCCTCCCGGAGCGCGCCCGAGAGCCGCACGCCGAGCACCTGCGGGACGAGCATGCTCACCGGCTGCCCCAGCATCGCTGCCTCGGCCTCGATGCCCCCGCAGCCCCAGCCGAGCACGCCGAGCCCGTTGACCATGGTCGTGTGCGAATCGGTGCCGACGAGCGTGTCGGGATAGGCCTGCCCGGCGTCGTTGGTCATGACGACGCGCGCGAGCCGCTCGAGGTTCACCTGGTGCACGATGCCCGTGTCGGGCGGCACGACGAGAAAGCGCGCGAAGGCCTTCTGCCCCCACTTCAAGAAGCGGTACCGTTCGCGGTTGCGCTCGAGCTCGAGCTCGGCGTTGCGGCGGAAGCTCAGGCGCGAGCCGTGGTCGTCGACCTGCACCGAGTGGTCGATGACGAGCTCGACCGGGACGAGCGGGTTGATGCGCCCCGGATCGCCGCCGAGCCGGCGCATCGCGTCGCGCATCGCCGCCAGATCGACCATCGCCGGCACGCCGGTGAAGTCCTGCAGCAAGACGCGCGCGGGGCTGAAGGCGATCTCGCGGCTCGGCTGCGCCGTCGGGTCGAGCGTGGCGAGCGCCGTGACGTCGTCGGCCGTGACGGCGCTGCCGTCCTCGTGGCGGAGCAGGTTCTCGAGCAGGATCTTGAGGCAGAAGGGCAGCCGCGCCGCCCCCGGGAAGCGCCGCTCGAGCGCGGCAAGGCGAAAGATCTCGTAGCGCTGCCCTCCGACCTCGAGCGTGGACTTGCTGCCGAAGCTGTCGCGCATGGTGTCTTCTCCCGGGCACAAGTCTGGGCCCTCGCGGCACGGGGCGCCACCCGGCGCGCCTTGCCGGGGCAGGGGCACGAGCGCGCACCGGGCCGGCCGGGCGATCACGTTCCGGTCGGCCCTGATCCCGCCCAAGCGCGGCGGCTCCAGGCTGGGGTCGGCGGGACCCGTTGTGTCGCGCCCGGCGCTTCACTACGACCGGGAGCCCATGAGCGCCATGAGGCAGCCGGTGTTCGCGTCCGTGCGCAACGAGATCGATTTCCCGCGCGACGAGGCGGCGATCCTCGCGCTCTGGAAAGCGCGGGGCATCTTCGACACGACCCTGCGCGCCGAGACGCGCGCCACCGGCCCGAGCCGCGGCACCTACGTGTTCTACGAGGGGCCGCCGACCGCGAACGGCGTGCCGCACAACGGCCACGTGCTCACGCGCGCCATGAAGGACGTGTTCCCGCGCTACCGCACGATGTGCGGCTACGACGTGCCGCGCAAAGCCGGCTGGGACACGCATGGCCTGCCGGTCGAGGTCGAGGTCGAGAAGGATCTCGGCATCCACGGCAAGGCCGACATCGAGCGCTACGGCGTCGAGCCCTTCATCGCGCGCTGCATCGAGAGCGTGTTCCGCTACACCGACGCGTGGGAGAAGGTGACCGAGAAGATCGGCTTCTGGGTCGATCTGCCGAGCGCCTACGTCACCTACCACCGCTCGTACGTCGAGAGCGTGTGGTGGGCGCTGTCGGTCCTGCACCAGAAGAAGCTCCTCTACCGCGGCCACAAGGTCGTGTGGTGGTGGCCGCAGGGCGGCACGGCCCTGTCGGCGGCGGAGGTCGGCTCGAGCTACAAGTCGGTCGACGATCCGTCGGCGTTCGTCGCGTTCCCGCTTCTCGACGTCGGGCCCGACGAGCAGGGCGCGGCGCTGTGCGTGTGGACCACGACCCCGTGGACGCTGCCCTCGAACGGCTACGCGGCGGTCAAGCCCGACGTGATCTACGTGGACGTGAGGCTCGAGCTGCCGCCGAAGAAGGGCTCGGACGCCGCGCCCGTCGCACGCCGCCTCCTCGTGGCCAAGGCCCTCTTGCCCGAGCTCGTCAAGAAGCTCGGCGCGACGAGCCCGACGGTCCTGCGCGAGCTCGCGGGCGCGGAGCTCGTGGGGCGCCGCTACCGGCCGCCCTTCGACACGTTCGCCAAGGCGCTCGGCGACACCACCGTGCTCCGCAAGGACGGCACGCGCGTGCCCGCCTACTTTCGCGTCATCGGCGCCGACTTCGTCACGCTCGACACCGGCACCGGCATCGTGCACGTGGCGCCCGCCTTCGGCGAGGACGACTTCGTGGCGCACAAGGCCGAGCTCGCGCGCCTCGTGAGCCCGTCCGAGGTCCCGCTGCTCTGCGGGGTCGAGCCGGACGGCAAGCTCGGCGCCGTGATGGGCCCGCTCGCGGGCACCTTCGTCAAGGACGCGGACGCGCCGCTCCTCGCCGATCTCGAGGCGCGCCACCTGCTCGTCCACACCGAGAAGTACCGCCACGACTACCCGTTCTGCTGGCGGGCCGACGAGGATCCGCTCATCCAGCTCGCGCGGCCGGCCTGGTACATCCGCACGACCGAGCGCATCGGCGACGCCATCCGCAACAACCGCACCGTGCGCTGGCTCCCCGAGCACATCCAGGAGGGGCGCTTCGGCGATTTCCTGGCGAACAACGTCGACTGGGCCCTGTCGCGCGAGCGCTACTGGGGGACGCCGCTCAACGTCTGGGTGTGCGAGAAGGACGAGAGCCACGAGCTCGCGCCGACCGGCACGGCCGACATCCTGCAGCGCAATCCGCGCGCCTTCGATCACTTCCACGCCGCCAAGGCCAGGGACCCGAGCCTCAACGACCACCTGGTCGTCCACAAGCCGTGGATCGACCAGGTCACGCTGCCGTGCCCGCACTGCGGCGCGACCATGCGGCGCGTCCCGGAGGTCATCGACTGCTGGTTCGACTCCGGCTGCATGCCCTTCGCGCAGTACGGCTTCCCGCACGCCGAGGGCAGCGCCGCGGCCTTCGGCCGGGCGTTCCCGGCCGACTTCATCAGCGAGGCCATCGACCAGACGCGCGGCTGGTTCTACTCGCTCCTCATGATCGCGACGCTGGTCTGCGACGACCAGACCCTCGCCGCGCACGGCCTCGCGCCGCGCGCCTACCCGGTGCCCTACAAGAGCTGCGTGGTGCTCGGCCACGTGTGCGACAAGGAGGGCAAGAAGGAGAGCAAGAGCCGCGGCAACTACACGCCGCCCGACATCATCCTCGAGCGGGTGCGGATGGAGTTCGCGGCGCTCGACGTGAAGGAGACGAAGGTGCACGCGCCGAAACCGGACGTGGCCTACGTGGCGCGCGAGGACTACGAGGGGCTCGACCTCGAGGGCGAGCGGGCGACCGTGCGGCTCTACCGCGCCGACCGCGAGGCCGAGGCGCGCAGCTTCGCGCTCGAGCCCTCGAAGGCGCTGCCGCGGCGCGTCGTGGCCCTGCCGGCCGACGCGCTCGCGGCGCTCGGCGTGACGAGCTCGGGGCACGGCCTCGCCGGCAAGCCGAGCGACGTGCCGCGCCTGCCCCAGGACGAGCGGCTCTTCGTCGAGGACCCGAGCCACCCGGCGCCCGGCGCCGACGCCTTTCGGTGGTTCTTCTACGCGGCCTCGCCCCCCTGGTCGAGCACGCGCCACTCGCTGTCGAACGTGCGGCTCCAGCAGAAGGACTTCCTGGTCAAGCTGCGCAACGTCTATGCGTTCTTCTGCATCTACGCAAACATCGACGGCTTCTCGCCCGCGGCCGGCAATCCCTCCGCCCGGGACACGACGCCCGCGGCCCTCGCGGCGAGCGCGGGCCATCGCCCGGCGCGCGAGCGCTCGGAGCTCGACCGCTTCATCCTGGCCGAGCTCGCGCTCACCGTCGGCGCGGTGCGCAAGGCGCTCGACGAGCTCCTGAGCTACGACGCCGCGCGGCGCCTCGTCGATTTCGTCGAGGCCCTGTCGAACTGGTACGTGCGCCGGAGCCGCGCGCGCTTCTGGGCCTCGGCCGACGACCCCGCGCACGCGCGCGACAAGGCGGACGCGAGCTACACGCTCTACGAGGTGCTGGTCACCGTCGCGAAGCTCATCGCGCCCTTCACGCCCTACTTCGCCGAGGAGATGTACCAGAACCTCGTGCGCCGCCCGTGGCCCGAGACCCAGCCCGAGAGCGTGCACCTCTGTGCCTATCCCGAGCCCGACCCGGCGGCGCTCGACGCCGAGCTCGCGCAGGACATGCGCGCCGTGCGGGCGCTCGTGTCGCTCGGCCTGCAGGTGCGTGCCGATGCGAAGATCAAGGTGCGGCAGCCGCTCGCGCGCGCCGACGTCGTCGTCGCCTCGACCGAGGTCGGCCGCGAGCTCCGCCGCCATGCGGCACTCGTCGCCGAGGAGCTCGCCGTCCACGAGGTGCGCTGGCTCGCGCCGGGCGAGGAGGCGGGGGCCGTCCGCTACGAGGTGAAGCCGAACTTCCGGGCGCTCGGCCCGCGCATCGGCAAGAAGGTGCAGGCCGTCAAGCAGGCCCTCGCCCGGGCGAACGCGGCCGTCCTCGCCGCCGAGCTCCAGGCGCATGGCCGGACGACGCTCGACGTCGAGGGCGAGCCGCTCGCGCTCTCGAACGAGGAGCTCGAGGTCGTGGTCGGCGCCGCGCCGGGCTTCGCCGCCGCGAGCGGGCCCGTCGGCGTGGTCGTGCTCCACACCACGATCGACGACGCGCTCCGAGACGAGGGCCTGCGCAACGAGGTGCTCGCGCGCCTCCAGGCGCTGCGCAAGGAGCTCAAGCTCGAGTACACCGAGCGCATCGCGCTCTGGCTCGACGGCACGGAGCGGCTGCGCGCCGTCGTCCTTCGCTACCTCGACCACATCCGCGCCGAGGCGCTCGCGAGCTCGCTCGAGGTCGGCCCCGGGCCCGCCGACGCGACGCGCGTGACGGCGAGCCTGCAGGGCGAGGACGTGGTCATCGCCGTGCGGCGTGCGCGCTGAGGCGGCCCGCGGTGCGCGGCCCGGCGGTGTGCGCCGGCGGGCCGCGGGGCGGACCCGTCACGCGACGGCCGTCAGATCGAGCAGGACATGTCCTGCCCGCAGCACATCGGCGACTTCACCTTGCCGTGGCCGTCGGGGCACTTGGTCACGTGGACCTTGGCGCCGTCCGCCTTGGTGATGCTGTCGTGCACGAGCTCCTTGCCGCACTTGCCGCAGGTCATCGTGCCCACGCTCATTCCGCACTTCTCGCAGGTGTACAGGGCCATGGCTTCCTCCAGTTGGCGATGGCGTGGCGCATCCGGCGCGCGGACACAAGGCCGAGGTGCGGACGCCGAGCGGGTTGCGCGCCCCGCGGCGCTCCGGGCACAATCGGCGCGGCGCATGGCTCCGACTCGCACGTCCGCGCTCGCCCTGTGGGCGCTCGGCCTGCTCGGCCTGGCACCGGTGGCGGCGACGGCGCACGCCGCCGAGCCGCTCGTGGTCGACGCCGACGACGACGACGGCAACCACGTCCCGGATGCGGCGCAGGCCCTCGTCCGGCCGAGCTCGGAGCTCGGCGAGCTCGCGCTCCACCGGGCGATGCGGGGCGCGGTCGTCGCGGTCGAAGGGCCCGTGCGCCTGCTCGCCGACGGCCGGCCGCTCGCCGACGGCGCCCGGGTCCCCGCGGGCGTGCGCACGCTCGCCGTGCAGGCGACGGCGCCCGGCCCGGCGGTGGTCGCGATCGGTGCGGCGCGCCTCGCCCTGTCGGCCGTCGAGGTCGTGGCGCTCGACGGCACGGGCGCGGAGGTCGATCTCGCGCGCTCGCACGCGAGTCTCGCGCGCCTGCCGCCCGCGCGACTCGGTCCGGCGCCGGCCGCGGCCGACGGCGACCCGGACGCCCTGCGCTTCGTCGTCGCCGGACGCCCCGAGGACTTGCCCACCGCCGTCGCGCTCGGGTCCTTCAGCGCGTCCGGTCGCCGTCTCGGCACGCTCGGACGGGTGGAGCTGTCGGCTGCGAGCTGTCCGCCGCGGCTCGCGGCCGACGCCGGGCTCGCGTGCCGCTCGACGCCGCCCATCCGCGTCGTCACGGACGAGATCGACGCCGAGCACCCGGTTGCCGCCTCGCGCTCCATCGTGGGCGAGCTCGGCGGCGTGCTGGTGCTCGAGCGCATGCCGAGCGGCGACGCGCCCGGGCCGGAGGCCGCCGAGCCGGGGCCTGCGGCCGACGTGCTCCGCCTCGAGCCGGCCCGCGCCAAGCTCCAGGCCGTGCGCATCGCGGCCCCGCGCGGGGGGCCCTTCGCCGGCATCGAGCGGCTGCGCGGCAAGCTGCGCGTGTCGCTCGTGCGCCTCGCGCCCGGCGGTACGGCCCCGATCGGCGGCGACGACGCCGGCGCGCGCGCGATGGCGCGCCTCGCGCTCGCCCGGACGAACCAGCTGTGGGGCGCGTGCGGCGTGTCGTTCGGGCCCGAGGACGAGCTCGCGGTGAACATCGTCGATCCGCCGCCGTCGCACCTGCTCGCGGTGGGTTGCGACCACGGGCTGCCCGCGCGCGCCGCCGGGGCGCTGCGCTTTGCCGTCGGCGGCGTCCGGGTCGCGGTGCCCTTCGCCGCCGGGCAGCTCCCGGCCGAGGTCGCGCGCCTCGTGGCGGCGCGGCTGCGCGCGCTCGGCCTCGGCGCCGAGGTGAGCGACAACCCGCCCATCGCGGCCGCCGCCTACGGGGCGAGCGACGTGCTCGTGCGCCGCCCGGGGGGCGCACTCGCGAGCCTGGAGCTCGATCCCGAGGCTCCGCTGTCGAGCGACCCGAACCTCGCCGCCTGCATCGGCGCGGTCGATCTCGACGACGGCCTGCAGCACTTCGGCGACGTGGACGCGGTCGCGGGAACCGTCGAGGAGCGCACCCTGCTCACGGCCCTCGACGACGGCGATCCGCGCACCATCGAGCTCGTGGTCGTGCCGGGCTTCGCGCACGGCGGGCGCATCGGCGAGTCTTTCATCGGCGCCGACGGCGGGGCGCTGCGCAACCTCATCGTGGTCGACCGGGGGGGCGTGCAGGCCAGCCGCGCCTCGTTCACCCTGGCGCACGAGCTCGGCCACGTGCTGCTCGACGATCCGGGGCACCCCGACGACTACGGGCTCGACTCGCCCACCGAGCTCATGGACGCGGACGCCGCCAACCCGAGCGCCTTCGGCCCGCGCCGCCTCGGCCTCGCGGAGTGTGCGCGCGTGCTGCGCGAGGCCGGCCCGGGCGCGCGCCTGCCCCTGCTCACGAGCTGGCCCCTCGAGCCGCTCGGCTTCACGCCCTGAGCCGCCGACCGGCCCGACGCCCTAGCGGCGTCGCGCGCGGCCGCTCGGGCGCCGCGCCGCGGCGTGGCCGGGGTGGCCGGGGTGGCCGGCGAGGCGCATGCGCAGGAAGTTCCCCGTGAGCGACGCCTCGTTCTCGGCCACCTGCTCCGGGGTGCCCTCGGCGACGATGCGCCCGCCGTGGTGCCCACCGCCGGGGCCGAGATCGACCACCCAGTCGCAGCACGCGATGACGTCGATGTTGTGCTCGATGAGCACCACGGTGTTGCCCGCGTCGCGCAGCGAGGCGAGCGCGATCATGAGCAGGTCGATGTCGCGGAAGTGCAGGCCCGTCGTCGGCTCGTCGAGCACGTACAGGGTGCGACCGGTGGCGCGCTTGGCGAGCTCGCGCGCGAGCTTCACGCGCTGGGCCTCGCCGCCCGACAGCGTCGTGGCCGGCTGCCCGAGCGACACGTAGCCGAGGCCCACGCGGCCGAGGGCGTCGAGCCGGTCGCGGAGCTTGGCGAACGGCTCGAAGTGGACGCGCGCCTCGTCCACCGTGAGCGCGAGCGCATCGGCGATCGACAGGCCGCGGTGGCGGACCTCGAGCGTCTCGCGGTTGTAGCGGCTGCCGCCGCAGGCCTCGCAGGTGACGAAGATGTCGGGCAGGAAGTGCATCTCGACACGCAGCACGCCGTCGCCCTGGCAGGCCTCGCAGCGGCCCCCCTTGACGTTGAACGAGAAGCGCCCGGCCTTGTAGCCGCGGGCGCGCGCCTCCGGCAGCTCGGCGTAGATGTCGCGCAGAGCGCTGAACAGGCCGGTGTAGGTGGCCGGATTCGAGCGCGGCGTGCGGCCGATCGGCGCCTGGTCGATGGCGACGACCTTGTCGGCGTGCTCCAGCCCGTCGACGCCGTCGCAGGCGCCGACCGGGCCCTGCGCGCGGTAGAGGGCGGCGCGCGCCGCCGCGAGCAGGGTGTCGATGACGAGCGTGCTCTTGCCCGAGCCCGAGACGCCGGTGCACGCGACGAGCAGGCCCACCGGGATCGAGGCGTCGATGCCCGCCAGGTTGTTGGCGCGCGCGTTGTGGACGCGGATGCGGTCCTTGCCGGGCGCCTTGCGGTGGGTGGGGATCGGGGTGCCGAGCTCGCCGCGCAGGTACGGCCCGGTGACCGAGGCGGCGTCGGCGACGATCTCGGCGGGCGTGCCCTGTGCCACGCACAGGCCGCCGTGCACGCCGGCGCCGGGGCCCATGTCGACCACGTAGTCGGCCGCGAGGATGGCGTCGCGGTCGTGCTCGACGACGATGACGGTGTTGCCCATGTCGCACAGGCGGCGCAGGGCGGCCAGGAGGCGCGCGTTGTCGCGCGCGTGCAGGCCGACGCTCGGCTCGTCGAGCACGTAGAGCACGCCGACCAGGGCCGAGCCGATCTGGGTGGCGAGGCGGATGCGCTGGCCCTCGCCGCCGCTCAGGGTCTGGGCCGAGCGGTCGAGCGACAGGTAGTCGAGCCCGACGTCGAGCAGGAAGCCCAGGCGCGCGACCACGGCGCGCACGAGCGGGTCCATGATCGCGTGGTCCTTCGGGGTGTGCTCCTCGCTCGCTTGCAGGCCGAGCAGTCGCTCGCGGACGGCGTCGAGCGACAGCCGGCCGAGCTCGGCGATGTTCATGCCGCCGAGCCGGACCGCGAGCGCCTCGGGCCGGAGCCGTCCCCCCTTGCAGTCCTCGCACGGGTGCGTGACGACGAAGCGGCCGAGCTCCGCCTCGCCGAGCAGCTCGTCCGGCTCCTCGCCCTCGGCGTCGCCGAACACGGGCTCGCCGCGCTCGAGCAGGCGCTCGAGGCGGGGCACGATGCCCTCGTAGGGCACGCGCGCCTCGGCCTCGCCCTTGCGCCGGCGGCGCTTGCCGGCGCCGCGCACCGCGCCGTTGCCCTCGGCCGCGGTCGGTGTGGCGCCGTGGAGCAGGAGCTCGCGCAGGCCGGTGGGCAGCTCGTGCCAGGGTACGTCCGCGTCGACCCCGCAGAGCTCCACGGCGCGCGCCGTCTCGGTCGCGAGCGACAGCGACCCGCGCCGGCCCCACGCGAGGACGGCGCCCTCGCGCAGCGTGCGCTTCGGGTCGGGCACGATGCGCCCGGGGTCGACGCGCATCCGGACGCCGAGCCCGCCGCAGGTCGGACAGGCGCCGTGCGGGCCGTTGAACGAGAACATGCGCGGCTCGACCGGCGGCAGCGACACGCCGCAGCTCACACAGGCG
>JADLAB010000043.1 GCA_020848455.1 Polyangiaceae bacterium | reverse complement strand
GCGCGCTCGCGCCGGGTGCGGGGGCGGGTTCGGTAACCAACCCGGGGTAGACCGAAACGAATGCGGTACTTGGTTACGTCCTGCACGGCCGGATGGCAGCTCGCGCGCGTCGCCTCGACGCGCAAACGCACACTTGGCGGCGCGACATGCGCGCTCGCGCCGGGTGCGGGGGCGGGTTCGGTAACCAACCCGGGGTAGACCGAAACGAATGCGGTACTTGGTTACGTCCCGCACGGCCGGATGGCAGCTCGCGCGCGTCGCCTCGACGCGCAAACGCACACTTGGCGGCGCGACATGCGCGCTCGCGCGCGGCGCGGGGGCGGGGGCGTGAGCGCGTGCGGGTGCGCGAGGGGCCCCCCCCGCGGGGGCGTGGGCGTGAGGGGGGCGCGTGAGGGGGGCGCGTGAGGGGGGCGTGAGCGCGTGCGGGTTTGCCGCGCCGCCTCGTTTGCGGTCATCATTCCCGCCATGTCCGGGGTCGGGGAGTCGTCGGCGCTGTCGCGGCTGGTGGCGCACGTCTTCGGCACGCCGAGCGAGGAGGGGCGCGCGTTCTTTCAGAAGCGCGTCGCCTTCTTCGCGGCGCTCATGCTCGCGCTCGTCAGCGTGCTCACCGTGCTCAGCGTCCTCGGCCGGCTGGCCCTGCCCGAGATCCGGACCCGGCACGACCCGCTCGTCGGCATCCTCACGGCCTCGGTCGGCGTCGGGATGGCGGCCGTCTGGCTGTTCGCCCGGGGCAAGCCGCGCGCTGGCATCGTGGTGTCGCTGCTCGACGCGACCGCCATGCTCGACACGGGCGTGCTCATCGCGGGCGTGTCGTGGTTCGGCCGCGACCAGCCCTTCACGGGCGTGGGCGGCCTGCTCGGGATCATGCTGCTCGTGTTCGCGCGGGCGCTCATCGTCCCGAGCACCGCGACGCGCACCGCCGTGCTGTCGATGGCCGCCTCGGCCCCGGGGCTCTGCGTCCAGGGGGTGATCGCGTTCCAGTACCCCGAGCACCTCATGGTGCCCCCGGTCGTGCACCTCTTCGTCGGCTTCTCGTGGGCGAGCGCGACCGTCGTCATCGCCTCGATCGGCTCGGGCATCATCTACGGCCTGCGCGAGCAGGTGACCCGGGCGCGCCAGCTCGGCCAGTACACGCTCACCGAGAAGCTCGGCGAGGGCGGGATGGGCGTCGTGTACCGCGCCAAGCACGCGATGCTGCGCCGCCCGACCGCGGTCAAGCTCCTGCCGCCCGACAAGGCGGGCAAGGACGTGGTCGAGCGCTTCGAGCGCGAGGTGCAGCTGACGAGCGAGCTCACCCACCCGAACACCATCGCCATCTACGACTACGGCCGCAGCCCCGAGGGCATCTTCTACTACGCGATGGAGCACCTCGACGGCATCGATCTGCACCGGCTCGTCGAGCGCTACGGTCCGCTGCCGCCCGGGCGCGCCATCGCCATCCTCATCCAGGCCTGCGGCGCGCTCGCCGAGGCACACGGGCGCGGGCTCGTGCACCGCGACATCAAGCCCGCGAACCTCATCTTGAGCCACCGCGGCGGCGTGCCCGACGTCGTCAAGGTGCTCGACTTCGGGCTCGTGAAGGACCTCTCGCAGCACACCGAGCAGGGGCTCACGGGCCTGCACCAGGTGGCCGGCACGCCCGGGTTCCTGCCCCCGGAGGCGATGACGGCGCCCGACTCGCTCGGCCCGAGCGCGGACCTCTACGCGCTCGGCTGCCTCGGCTACTACCTCGTGACGGGCAATGCGCCCTTCTCGGGCGCGACCGTGGCCGAGGTGTGCGGGCATCACCTGCACTCGCCGCCGCCGCGCGCGAGCGAGCTGCTCGGCAAGCCGGTCGGCGACGCCCTCGAGGCCCTGCTCGCGCGCTGCCTCGCCAAATCGCCCGAGGGCCGCCCGGCCTCCGCGCGCCTCCTGCGCGCCGAGCTCGAGGCCCTGCCCGAGCGCGGCGGCTGGAGCGAGGCCGACGGCGAGCGCTGGTGGGAGCGGCACCTGGCGACGCTCGAGACGGCGGCGCCGAGCGAGCGCTCCGCGAGCGCGGTCGGGTACCTGTCGACCGTGCTCGTCGACGTCGCCACGGTGACGCCGGCCAAGCCGAGGTCGCAGCGACCGCGCGCCGCAGCGGGGAGCTGAGGGGAGCTGCGGCGAGCTGCGGGGAGCTGCGGGGAGCCGACAGTCGCTTCCGTCCCGGCGCGCGCCGTCGTAGCGGTGAGCCCATGCCGGTGAGCTACAAGGACGCGGGCGTCGACATCGAGGCCGGGGACGAGCTCGTGGACCGCATCGCACCGCTGGCGCGCGCCACGCGCACGGCCGGGGTGCTCGCGGACGTGGGCGGCTTCGCCGGCCTGTTCGCGGTGCCGGGCGGCTACGCCGAGCCCGTGCTCGTGAGCGGCACCGACGGGGTCGGGACGAAGCTCAAGGTCGCCTTCGCGACCGGCGTGCACGACACCATCGGCATCGATCTGGTGGCGATGTGCGTGAACGACGTGCTCACGGTCGGCGCACGGCCGCTCTTTTTCCTCGACTACTTCGCGTCGGGCAAGCTCGACGTCGGCGTCGGCGAGGCCGTCGTGCGCGGCGTCGCCGACGGCTGCAAGCTCGCGGGTGCGGCCCTGCTCGGCGGCGAGACGGCCGAGCTGCCCGGCATGTACGCGCCGGGCGAGTACGACCTGGCGGGCTTCGCGGTCGGCATCGTCGAGCGCAGCCGCATCCTCGACGGACGCGCCGTCCGCCAGGGCGACGCGCTCGTCGGCGTCGCCTCGAGCGGCCTGCACTCGAACGGCTACTCGCTCGCGCGCCGCGTGCTGCTCGACGACGCCGAGCTCGCCCTCGACGCCACCCTGCCCGAGCTCGGCGATCCGGGCCGCACGCTCGGCGCGGCCCTGCTCGAGCCGACGCGCATCTACGCGCGCGCCGTCGCCGGCCTCGTGGCGGCCCTCGGCGAGCGCCTGCACGCCCTGTGTCACATCACCGGCGGGGGCCTGCCCGGCAACCTGCCGCGCGTCGTCCCCGACGAGTCGCTCGGGCTCGCGGTCGACCTCGCGAGCTACTCGCGGCCCGGCATCTTCCGCGCCATCGCGGCGCGCGGACCCGTCGAGGAGGTGGAGATGCAGCGCACCTTCAACCTCGGGGTCGGGCTCGTGGCGGTCGTGGCCGAGGACGCCGTGCCCGCGGCCGTCGCGGCGCTCGAGGCCGCGGGCGAGCGGGCGTGGCGGCTCGGCGCCATCGTGCCGGCACGCGAGGCGGGGCCGGAGCGCGTGGGGATGCGGGGAGCGTGACCCAGCCACCCGCGCCGCCCGCGCGGCCCACTCCTGCGCTAGACTCCGCGCCATGCCGCGGCTCGAGCTCGGCGTGCTCATCTCCGGCCGGGGGTCGAACCTCCAGGCCATCCTCGACGCCATCGCGCGAGGAGCGCTCGACGCACGCGTGCGGCTCGTGCTGTCGAACCGCGCGGACGCGGCGGGACTCGAGCGCGCGCGCGAGGCGGGCGTGCCGACCGCGGTCGTCGATCACCGCGCCTTCGCGGAGCGCAGCGCCTTCGACGCGGCGCTCGTCGCGGCGCTCCGCGCGGCCGGGGTCGAGTGGGTGGTGCTCGCGGGCTTCATGCGCGTGCTCACGCCCACCTTCCTCCGCGCCTTCCCCGAGCGCGTCGTCAACATCCACCCGGCCCTCTGCCCCGCCTTCCCCGGCGTCGACGCGCAGGCCCAGGCGCTCGCCTACGGCGTGCGCGTGACGGGCTGCACGGTGCACCTCGTGGACGAGGGCGTCGACACGGGGCCCATCCTCGGGCAGGCCGTCGTGCCCATCCTCGACGGCGACGACCGGGCACGGCTCGCGGCGCGCCTGCTCGCCGAGGAGCACGCCCTGCTCGTCGCGGCGCTCGGCTGGCTGGCCGCGGGGCGCGTGCGGATCGAGCCCGCGGCGGGCGGCGGACGCGCGCGGGTGCGCGTCGTCGGCGTGGTCCCCGTGCTCGGGCTCGGGCCCGTCACCGCGCCTCCGGACGGCGTGACGGGCGCCTAGGAGCGAGCCACGTGCCCGACAAGTTCTACGACGTCGTGGTCCTCGGTCGCTCGCTCGGCGCCCTGACGGCGAGCGCCCTGCTCGCGCGCCGCGACTTCACGGTGCTGCACCTCGGCCAGGGGCAGCGCGCGCCGAGCTACCAGGTGGATCGCTTCGCGCTGCGCCGCAGCGCGCACCCGATGATCGCGGCGACCTCGCCCGCGTGGCTGCACGTGCTCGGCGAGCTCGCCCACAGCCAGTCGTGGCGGCGGCGCATCGAGCCGCTGGCGCCGATGCTGCAGGTGCTGATGCCGGGGCGGCGCTTCGACCTCGCCGCCGACGCCGATCTGTTCCGGCGCGAGGTGGAGCGCGAGTTCCCGGAGGTGCGGCGGCTCATCCACGAGCTCGGCCACGAGCTCGCCCGGGTGACGGCCGCGGCCGACGAGGCCCTCGGGCGCGACGCCGTGTGGCCGCCCGGCACCTTCCTCGAGCGACGCGAGACCGGCCGGGCCGCCGCGAGCCTGCCGTACGCGCGCGGCGAGCCGCACGCCGATCTGCTCGCCGAGTTCCCGCGCGGCCACCCCTACCGCTACATCGTGCGCGAGAGCGTGCGCTTCGCGACCGACCTCGCGACGCCCCCGCCGGCCTTCGCCACGGCGCGCCTGCACGGCCTCGCCACGCGCGCCCCCGTGCGGCTGCGCGGCGGCGAGCAGGAGCTCGAGCAGATCCTGTGCGAGCGCATCGAGCTCAACGGCGGGCGCGTGGAGCTCGGCGAGCGCGCGGCCGAGCTCGAGGTGGGGCGCGGCTCGGTCATCGGGGTCAAGCTCGACGGCGAGGTGCGCTCGACCAGCGCCGGCTACATCATCACCGACCTGCCGGGCGAGGAGCTCGCGGCCCTCGCGGCCGGCGCCGGCATCTCGAAGCGCGCCCAGCGCGAATGGCCGCGCGTGCTCGGCACGGCCGGGCGCTTCGTCGTGTCGGTCGTGGCGCGGCGCGCCGGCGTGCCAGCGGCGCTCGGGCCCGAGAGCCTGCTCGTGTCGGGCGACGCCGAGCCCGCGATCCACCTCGTGCGGGCCGAGACCGAGCGCCCGGACGAGACCTTGCTCGTGGCCGAGATGCTGATCACGGAGCGCGATCCGGTGCCGCTGCGCCGGGCCCGCGCGCGCACGCTCGAGCGGCTCGCGGGCGAGCTGCCGTTCCTCGAGCGGCACCTGTGCCTGGTCGACTCGGTGCACGACGGCCTGCCCGTGTGGCGCTTCGAGCCCGTGCCCGGGAGCGCGGCGGCCCGCCAGGAGCTCGCGCGCGGCTCGGTGCCCGGCCTCAGCGTCAAGCCCGAGCCGATGGAGAAGCTCTTCGACGTCGACCCCCCGGGCTACCTCGGGCTCGGCGGCGAGCCGGTGCGCGGCCCCATCGAGCGCACCCTGCTCGTGGGCCCGACGGTGCTGCCGGGGCTCGGGCAGGAGGGGCGCATCCTGGCCGGCGTGAGCGCCGCGCGCCTCGTGACCCAGCGCGACAAGCGCAAGGCCCGCATGCGGCGCGAGATGTGGACCAAGATCGAGGTGAGCTGAGCGCACGGAAACGCATCGCCCCGTCGGCACTTCCCTGCTAAGGAGCACCCCCCTGCGGACGGGGCGGGGCAGGCCGAGACACCGTGTCCCTGCAAGAGCCGAATCATGAGCGCGCCCTCGAGGCGCTCGAGTGGGCCGCCAAGGAGGCCGAGGGCGCCGCTCCGGGCGCCCCGCCCGAGCTCGTGCTCGCCGAGGACTACCGGCGCGCGGCCGAGCTCGTGCTGCCCGATCTGCGCGTGCGCCTCGACCGCGTGATGATGGCGACCGACGCGGAGCGCGGGCTCGACGCCCTGCTCACCTGCGGGGCGCTGTCGGCGCTGCTGCCGCCGGTCAAGGACATGGTCGGCTTCAGCGACGGCGAGTGGCGCCACAAGGACGTCTGGAAGCACACGAAGCAGGTCGTGCGCCAGGCGACCGCGAAGCTCGAGGTGCGCTGGGCGGCGCTCTTGCACGACATCGGCAAGGTCAAGACGCGCTCCATCGCGCCCGACGGCGAGGTGCACTTCTTCGGCCACGCGGAGGTGGGCGCGCGCATGTTCGACCGCATGGAGCGGCGCGTGTCGCTGTTCCGCGGCGAGCCCTCGCTGCGCGACGCCGTGCGCTTTCTCATCCTGCACCACCTGCGCGCCAGCCAGTACTCGGCCGACTGGACGGACAGCGCCGTGCGCCGCTTCGGCCGCGAGATGGGCGACAAGCTGCCCGACCTCCTGTGCCTGTCGCGCGCGGACATCACGACCAAGCGGCCCGAGCGCCGCCGCAAGGGCCTGCAGCAGATCGAGGATCTGGCGCTGCGCGTGGCCAGCATCGCCGAGCTCGACGCGCGCGAGCCCCCGCTGCCGAGCGGCATCGGCAACGAGATCATGCGCGTCTTCGGCCTGCCGCCGAGCAAGCGCATCGGCGATATCAAGAGCGCCCTCGAGCAGGCCGTGGCCGCGGGCGAGGTCCCACCCCACGAGCCCCCCGAGACCTACCTCGCGTTCCTCGAGCAGAACCGGGCGCGCTTCGGCCTCGGCTGAGCCTCGATTTCGCGCGAGCGCGGCCCGGAGCCTGGAGCCTGAAGCCTCGCGCAGAGCGCGCTCGCGCGCGGACCCTCAGGCCTTGAGCTTCGCGTCGCACACGACGCAGCGCCGGGGCACCGCGGCCTTGTGGTACAGGGCCGCGCAGCGCGCGCACATGCGCACGTCCTTCTCGATGGTGAGCGGCCGCTCGCTGGCGCGGCACAGCTCGTCGACGACCTGCGGCGGCTCGGCCACGAGCACGTCGCCGTCGTTCGCACCGGGGCGCCCGATGCGGGCGCGCAGGGCGTCGCCGAGCTGCAGCCGGTCGGGCACGCGCGCCGCGGCCTCGCTCACGAGCCGCGCCGCCGCCTTGCCGTGGCGCTCGAGCGACAGGGTGAAGCTCGTGCGGGCGCCGCGCACCTCGAGACCGCGCCCCTTCGGCCCGATGGCCTCGATCTCGCACCAGGCGAGCCGCTCGAGGGTCTTGCCGTCGCGCTCCACACCCACGCCGAGCTCGCCGATGCGGAGCGGCCGATCGAGGTCCCGGCCGAAGACGAGGTAGACCGCGAGCAGCACCGCGCCGCCGACCATGAGGTAGGGCGAGCCCACCCACGCCCCCGCGCCGCGCAGCCACTGGCCGTAGACGCCGGCACCGAGGGCCACGCCGCCGAGCGACAGGGCGACGACGCCGACGATGGCGCGGAACGAGTCCCCGGGCGCGAAGCGGCGCTCGCGCATCGGCTCGTCGCGCCGACGGAGCGGCCGGTCGGGCGTGGCACCGGCGCGCTTCGGGCGCGCGGCGCCGGTACGTTGGCGGGCTTCGGCGGGCATGGCGGCCGATATGGGACCTCCGCGCCGCCGAGGCAAGCCCCAACGGCGGCGCGCGCCGCGCACCGCGCTCGCGCACGCGCACGGCCCGGCGCGGGCGTTCGGGCGTTCGGGCGTTCGGGCGTTCGGGCGTTCGGGCGTTCGGGCGTTCGGGCGTTCGGGCGTTCCCGCATCGGCGCCGGGCGACTCGCGCTACGCTCCGGGCCGGCGCGGGCGTTCGCCGCGCGGAGCCAGGCTTGGGGTCGTTCGAGCGCATCGCCATCTACGGGCTGCCGATCGTGGCGGGCCTGTCCACGGCCCTGTCGATCCTCGGGCCGGGCCGGGCCGCGCCCGTGTCCGCGGCGCGCGTGTACGGCCGGCTCGGCCCGGACGCGCCGGTGGCGGCCCTGCGCGTCGTGACGCTGCGCGACACCGGCGACGGCCTCGAGCCCGAGCCCTGCGCCGACCTCGCCGTCGAGCTCCTCGTGGACGGCCGCCCCGTCGACACCTGGCGCGGCACGAGCGACGACGCGGGCGTCGCGGAGAGCCGCCTCGCGCGCCCCACCGCGCCCGCCGACCCCGTCGTCCCCACGAGCCCCGCCGACGCGCCCCCCGCGACCGTGCGCATCCGCTGCGGCGACACGCGCCTCGCCGAGGGCCCACTCACCCCGCGCGCCCTCGCCTGGACGCCCCCCGCGGGCTGGCTCGACGGCGAGCGCGACGGCCCGGTGCGCCTCGGCGTCCGCCTGCCGCGCGCCGTCCTGGCGCCCCCCTTCGCGGAGGAGCTCCTCGTCGTGGCGCTCTGCCCGGCGTGCGGCCCCGACCTCGAGCTCCGCGCGCTCGGCGAAGGCCTGTCGCTCGAGGACCCGAAGCCGACCGACCCAAAGCGCACGAGTGCCGCCGCCGGCACCGGCGCCGACGCGACCCATGCCTGGCGCCTGCGCGCCGCGGCCCTGGCGCCCGCGGTCGCGCTCGAGCTCGAGGCGCGCGACGCCGCCGGCCATACCGGCAGCTGGCGCGGCGAGCTGCCGGTCACGAACGGCGCCATGTGGCTCGATCCCGACACGAGCGCCGGCCTCGTGGTGCGCGCCCCGGGCCCCCAGCGGCGCGTCTTCGTGTCCCTGCTCGGCCGGGACGGTCGCCTCGCCGGTCTCGCCCTCCCGCTCGCCCCGGACGCGACCCGCTTCGGCACCGCCCGCACCGCCCCGGACGCCATCCCCGAGGGCGCGCTCCTCGCCGTGCTCGCGAGCGACCCGGCCGAGAGCGGCTCGGGCGCCGTGGCGTGGCCGCTCGACCCGGCGACCCCCAGCCTGACCGACCCGGGCCTCGACCTCGCCTGCGACGGCCTACCCGAGGCCCGGGCCCACGAGCTCGCCCGCCGCCGCGCCACGCGCCTGCCCTTCGTCGCCGTCATCCTCGCCGCCGGGCTCGCGGAGATCCTCGTCGCCGTGCGCTTCGCGCGGCGCCCACCCCGAAAGCCCGCCGCCGAGGGCGAGGAGCTGCCCGTCACCGGCTCCCGCGGCGC
>JADLAB010000042.1 GCA_020848455.1 Polyangiaceae bacterium | reverse complement strand
GGGGCCGCGCCACCCAGCTTGCAGGCGCAGTGGCCGCGGTCGGGCGCCAGGCGCGGGGGATTGGAGGCCGGTGAGCTCGCGGCGGGCGCGGCCGTCGGGCCCGACGACGCAACCGCGCTCGGCCCGGGCGCGGCCGTCGGGCTCCCGGACGCTGCCGCGCTCGGCCCGGGTGCGGCGCCGCGGCAGTACATCGCGTAGTTCCAGCCGCGGCAGCGCTGCGTGTAGCCGTCCCGCAGCGCTCCGTCGTGGCAGGCCTTGTCCTTGAACTCGGGCGCTCTGCACTCGCGGCAGTCCTCCTCGGGACCGATCTTCTCCGCGAGGCACGGATCCTTGTAGTCGGGTGGCGGGGGCACGTCGGCGTGTGCGGCGAGCGGAGCGAGGGCGGCGAACGACAGGGCGGCGGCGAGCAGAGGGAAGCGCATCGCGGGCCAGTGTCGCGCGCCCTCGGGCGGGGTGGAAGGACCGTCGCGGCGGCGCCGCCACACTTTGCGTGGCTCGCGCCCGGGCGTCTGGCGTACGGTCGCCCTGGGAGGTCGCGCGATGCGGGGGGACCGGCTGGAGCGGGGCGTGCTCGGAGGGCTGCTCGTCCTCTTGCTCTTCGCCTGGGTCGCGAGCTGCGCACCGGCGGCACCGCCACTGCCGCACTCCATGGCGGCGCGGTCCGCGGCTCCGGCGGCCGAGCAGGCTCGCGCGGCCCTCACCGGGACCGTGACCGGCCCCGCCGGTGCGCCGCTCGGAGGCGCCGTCGTCGCGGCCGTGACCGACTTCGAGCTCGACGCGCCCGACGACACGCCGGTCGCGTTCCTCGCGTCGTCCGAGCGCGACGGGCACTTTCGCTTTCCGGAGCTCCCGCCCGGGCGCTACGGCGTCACGGCGTCGTCGCCCGGCCTCACCGCCGCGTACGGGGGAGTCGTCACGATCGGCGCCGGAGCGCCGGGTCCCTCGGTCGCCCTGACGCTCGGGGGCGACGGATTCGAGCTATCGGGCACCGTCGCCGGTGACGACGGTGTGCCCCTCGCGGGCGCGACCGTCGGGGCCGTCCCGGTGAGCGAGGCCGAGAACGCGGTCTTCACGACGACCACCGGCGACCGCGGCCGCTACTCGCTGTCGCTCCCGCCCGGCGTCACCTACTTCGTCATCGCCGAGGCCCCGCCGCGTCCGCGGACGTACCGGCGCATCGAGCCCGTCGCGCAGACCGTCGATCTGCGCCTGGACCCGCCGCCTCCACCCCGCCCGAGCGACGACGCCGTCGCCGCGTGGCTCCGAGCGAGCGCGATTCCACTCGCGACCGTCCACCCCGGCAGCGGGCTCGACGACCTGGCGCCGCTGCGCGCGACGATCGGCGGCGCGCGCATCGTGGCCCTCGGCGAGGCGACGCACGGCTCGGCCGAGATCTTCGCGCTGAAGCACCGGCTCGTCGAGCTGCTCGTCGAGCGGATGGGCTTCACGACGATCGCGTTCGAGACGGGCTTCTCCGAGGCGCTCGCGGTGAACGAGCACGTGCTCACCGGCCGGGGAGACGCCGCAACGGCGCTCGCGGGCCTCCTCACCACGCCGTTCGAGACCGAGGAGGTCCTCGCCCTCGTTCGCTGGATGCGGCGCTACACCGAGGACCCGGCCCACGGGACGAAGGTGCGGTTCCAGGGCTTCGACCTCGTGACGCCAGCCGCCTACCGCGGGGTGCTCGCGTACCTCGAGCGCGTCGATCCGGCTGCGGTGCCGGCGCTTCGCGAGGGGCTGGCGCCGCTCGGTCTGGTCTCCGCGGACGCGACCTACGGCGCGCTCGGTCCCGACGCGCAGGCCGCCACCCGCACGGCACTCGCCGCGCTCGTCGCTGCGCTCGACGCCAACCGGCCGGCGTACGGTGCGCGGACGGGCGCGGCGGCCTGGGACACCGCCCGACAGCACGCGCGCATCCTCCAGCAGGCCGAGGCGAGCTTCGTGGATCCGTCGCTCCGCGATCCAGCCATGGCCGACAACGTGGACTGGCTCGTCGAGCGGCTCCCGCCGCAGGGGAAGATCGTGCTCTGGGCCCACAACGCGCACGTGTCGTTCGGTCCGCTCGGCTTCAGCGCGCTCGGGCGGATCCTGCGGCAGCGACACGGCGCCGACTACCTCGCCATCGGGACCTCGTTCCTGCGAGGTGGCTTCCGCGCGCTCGCGGTCCCGGACGCCGCCCACCCACCCACGGGGGTCTCGGACGTCGCGGTCGGTCCGGCCCCCGAGGGCAGTCTCGACGCCGCGCTCGCCCTCGCAAAGCTCCCGCTCTTCGCCATCGATCTGCGCACCGCGACCGGTCCCGTCCGCGACTGGCTCGCCTCCAGGATGCCGGCGCGGAGCGTCGGCTTCCGCTTCCTGCCCGAGCGGCAAGCCCTCGTGCGCCTGTCACCGAGCCGCAGTTTCGACGCGCTCGTCTACCTCGAGGAGGTCAGCGCCGCGCACTCCCTGCGCCGCTGACCGCCGTGTCCCGGCTCCGTGACGGGTCGGGGCTCGAGCGGGTCGGGGCTCGCGCCACCGACTTCCTCGCTCCAGCGGGTCGGGGCTCGCGCCACCGACTTTCACGCTCCAGCGGGTCGGGGCTCGCGCCACCGACTTTCACGCTCCAGCGGGTCGGGGCTCGCGCCACCGACTCGTGCGGGTCGGGGCTCGCGCCACCGACGTCCTCGCTCCAGCGGGTCGGGGCGCGCGCCACCGACTCGTGCGGG
>JADLAB010000041.1 GCA_020848455.1 Polyangiaceae bacterium | reverse complement strand
TCGCGCTCGCGTATCCGGATGCCACGAAGGCGCCGATCCTCGGCCCGAGTCTCTTGCCGTTCCAGGATCGATGGACCTATCTCGCGGCCTTCAAGCCGGACGCCTGCGACCCGCGACCGTGTCCGGTGCACACCTTCGTGGCGGACGGAGGGACGCTGCCCGATAACGAGGCGCAGACGGTCGCGTGCGATCCCGTGATGCCGACCGACTGCAACTGCTACCAGAATCCCGAGAACCCGGGCACCGTGTGCGAGTGGACCATCGAGAACCGGTTCCGCCTGGCGCCGCTCGCGGGAGCCTCGCTGCCGACGCCCGGCACCCCCGTGCACGTCGGGCTGCGCTGGTGCGCGTGCCCGTTCGACACGAGCACTCTCCAGGGCAGGGTCGCCTGCCGGTGGCACCAGTACTGTCCGGTCGACGAGGACTGGTCCAAGTACGACCACCCGGGCACGTCGGGTAATCCGTGGCTCGAGCTCGCGACGGAGGCCGGCCCGGCCTGGAGCAGCAAGGCGGTCGGGCACGAGTTTGCGCTCGACCTTTCGGAAGAGAGCGTCACGGTCACCTGGGATTTCCTCGATCTGCCACCCGGGAAGTTCCACGCGGAGTATGACGGTGCGGCGCTGCTCAACGCGTCGGCGCGCGGCGTCCTCGACGCGACCGTGCAGGACGTGAACGGCTTCGACCCCGGGAGCAGCGAATGGCGTCGGCGCACGCACTTCTTCGGCCCGGGGAACCCGCGCGCGGAGATCGGCGTGAGCGGCGGCACGACTTTCCTCTTGTCCGATGATCTCTGGCACTTCGTGCACTACTGCCCCGAGTGCCCGCAGGGCTTCACGCGCCTCGTCGCGCGCGTGAACGACCCGCAGATGTACCGGGCGATACCGTCCGGCCTCGTCACGGATGCGAGTGTGGCGAGCGACACGCGTGCGCTCTACGACGAGTTTGCGGCGGGCGCGCTGAAGTACGTGCCCGTGAGCGAGGCGCTCGGGACCTTGGCCACGTTGACGCCCGTGGGGCGGCGGTTGCTCCGCGGTGTGGCGCTCGATGCGACCGTCACGGTGGCGAAGGAGGTCACGAGCGACGGGATCATGGGTGCGCCGACGGCCGCTTTGCGCGCCACGGGGGGCGGGACGCCGGAGCTCCTCGGGGACGAGGCGGTGGTCCTGTCGGGGTGGCTGCGGCGCCTGTTCGTGGTCGGCGGCACGGTCGACGGCACGCTCGACGGGGTGCCGAACGTGTCGGGCTGGATGCTCGACGTCGACGTGAACCAGTGGGTCGAGTACCCGCTCGTGCCGACGGCGAGGCCGGGCGTGGTGCTCGGCGCGGCGTTCCACGCGGCCGATGCCGGCATCTATCTCGTCGATCACACGGACGGCGAGCTGCGCCTCCGGCGTTGGCGTCCGGGCGACGCGATGACGACGGTCGGTACGCTACCTCATGCTTGGCAGCACTACGAGCGGAGCTGGCTCGTGGCCGGGGCGGACGGCGAGCTCCTCTTTGCCGCCACGAAGGCCGAGGGGTGCGGAGGGTCGTACGACGCCCACGATGACGTCGACGACGAGGCCGGCGACGAAGGCGGACACGGCGACGGAGACCACGGCCATTCGCAGAAGAGCGGGCATGGGCACGGCGGCGGCACGGGGCCGGGCGGTCACGGCAGCCCGGGCGGCGGCCACGGCAACGCTAGCGGCCATGGCCATGGACACGGTCACGGCGACGACGGCCACGGCCCGCAAGGTCCGCGCTGCACCCTGCTCGCGCGCCTCGACGTCGACTTCTGGAGCCGCGTGACCTTCGGCGGCGTGCTCGAGCTCGACACGCGCATCCTGGCCGAGCCCATCGCAGGCCATGGGGCGGTCTCGCTCGTCGTGCCGCACGCGAGCGGCGCGCGGCTCCTGTCGGTGGGCCTCGAGGGGCTCCACGATGCCCCGCCAGGGCAGCGCCCGGATTTTTCGCCGTGAGACGCGTGAGACGGCGGGCGGACCTCGCGCACGGTGCGCGGGCCGCGTGCCTCGCGTTCGCTGCGGCCGTCGCGGGTGGCTGCGAAGCCAAGCGCGAGCACTACGTGGCGCCGCCCTGGGGTGACGCCGGCTCCTGGGCCGATGCCGGGTCGACGACCTGCACGCCGCTCTATCCCGAGGATCCCTGCTGGGTGCCGGCGTCGTGGAAGCCCACCTGCCCGATCGAGCAGGCGCTCCGTCCTGGGTTCGCGATGCCGGCGATGCGCTGGCGCGCCTGTTCCTGGGCCAAGGGCTGCCTGAAGCAGGACGAGAACTGGCCCGAGGCTCCGTGGGGCGGTACCGCCGGCAAGCCGAGCGTGTCCTCGACCCCTGACGGGGTGCGCGTAGGCTACGGGACGCTCTGGCCACCGAACATCGGGTCCGCGCCCCTCGTGCGGGTGGTGGTGTTCGACCCGGACGGGAGCCCGCTCGCCGTGTGGCGCGTGAGGCCCGACGCGGCCGCGACCGGCTGTACCATCACGGCGCCCATCGTGGCTAGCGAGCGGGCGTGGCTGTTCGCGGGGGACCTCGACGAGGTAGCGTACGTGCTCGGCACGCCGTACGCCGAGCTCGCCACCGCCTCCAAGGTCTCGCAGTACCATGGCGCCAGCGAGTACCGGGAGGCGGCGAACGACGTCCTCGCCACGCGCTGGGGCAGCCGGATCGCCTTTCTCGATCGCGAGTCCGAGGGCTGGTACCCGTTCGGGGGTCCGAACGAAGGCAGCTACGGCGAGCCGCGGATGGTGGGCAACGAGACGGCGCTCGTGCAGTGCCTCTACGCGTCGGACTACCCCGAGGGTTGCGTGTGGTCGCGCGCGTTGCCGCACGTGATGAAGAAGCTCCTGTCGTTCCCGGACGAGGTCGTGCCCCTCGTGGTGAGCGACGGCACGACCCTCGTGTGGATGCAGAACCCCGCGGGCGTGCAGGCGGACGGCTCCTACGCGCAGGGCGATCTCTGGACGAGCCCCTTCACGACCGATCCGAGCGCCCTCGTCCCGACGAAGCGCCGCCCGGCGCCCACCACGGGCTGGCGCGTGACGGCGCGTGCGGCCGACGGCTACCTCGGCATGTCCACCTGGTACGACGAGAAGGTGCACGTCTACCGCCTCCTCGACATGCACCACTGGTCGTTCGGCTGGAGCGAGATGCTCGGCATGGAGGGCATCGTGCACGTCGACGCCGAGGAGATCTGGTACTGGACGTCCCAGGGCATGGTGCGCCAGCGCATCGACGCCCTCGGCCCCGGCGACTGACGGGGGGAGCCTGGCGCCCCCAGCTGCGGGGCAAGAACCTCGCCGCCGGATTGGGGACCGAGCGGGACCGAGCCCGCCGATTGCGGACGCCGCGGGGGTCGGGCAGGCTCCCGGAGCCCCTCGATGCGACGGCTCACCTTCTACACGCGCGAGCGCTGCGGCCTGTGCCACGAGGCGCTCGCCATCGTCGAGCGCGTGCGCGCGGCGCATCCCTGCGTGCTCGAGGTGAAGGACCTCGACCGCGACGCCCCCGCCGACAAGCGCGCCGCCTACGACCACGAGGTGCCCGTGCTCGAGCTCGACGGCCAGAAGGTGATGAAGCTCCGCTTCGACGAGGCGCGCCTCCTGCGCCTGCTCGGCTGAGGCGCACGGTGCCGCGCGTCCTGCCCCCGTCGCGCTGCGACGACTGCGGTCTCCGGCTCGAGGACTGCCTGTGCCCGGAGCTGCCGCGCCTGCCCGTCGCAACGCGGGTCGTCTTGCTCACGCACCGGGCCGAGCGACGCAAGAGCACGAACACCGGCCGGCTCGTTGCGCGCCTGCTCGTCGGCGCGGAGGTGCGCGTCCGGGGCGAGCGCGACGACGCGCCGCGCCCGCCGCTGCCCGCGGGGCGGAGGCTCGTGCTCTACCCCGAGCGCGACGCGCGCGTGCTCTCGCGCGCGGACGCCGAGGGCGGGCCGGTCGTGCTCCTCGTGCCGGACGGCAACTGGAACCAGGCGCGCCGCTGTTACCGGCGCGATCCCGACGCGCGCGGCTGCGAGGTCGTGCGCCTGCCCGAGACCGGGCCGGGCCGCTACCCGCTGCGCCGCGGCGCCGCGCCCGATCTCCTCTGCACCCTCGAGGCCGTGGCGCGAGCGCTCGGTCTGCTCGAAGGGCCAGCC
>JADLAB010000040.1 GCA_020848455.1 Polyangiaceae bacterium | reverse complement strand
TGTGCCTGAAGCCGCGGCAAATGGAACGCGTTTCTGACCGGCTACCCAAACTTCGGTGGGACAAAGTCGGGAGACAAACTACACAAACCCACGACAATTAATCTGTTAACGCCTATGGGGGAGAGGGGGGGCCATGTTGGGGGCTTTCGTCGTTGGCGGTCGAACACGAAGCGCCCATGCCGGTGTCGCCGCGTCGGGAACTTGGGGATCGACGTGCATGAAGGTCTCTGATCGTGCTGGGATGTGCCGGGTTCGTCGGGCTGTCGCGCTGCCGCGACGTGTCCTCCGGGCTGACGGCGGGCCACACCGTGCACCAGACCAGATGAACCGGCTTCTCAAACTCGTTGACCCCTCCCGGGCGCCGCAGTACCTCTTAAGACGCGCTGTTCAGGGCCGCCGCCTACGCGCGCCCGCGCTCGACGATGGCCGCCGCGGCCGACGCAAACTCTGCGCACTGCCGCAAAGAAGCCGTAACCGGGCTTCTAACTAACTCACGCGCCTCACGTTGCGCCCTGCGCGTCCTGGTATTCACGCCATAGCCACGTGTAACGCACGCGTTGTATCAGAATTAGGTGTTATATGACAAAGCGTCCATCACTCGGCATCGCGCGGTTTGTCGCACTATGTGCATTCGCCATCGGTTGCCAAGGGGCTCCGACGAGCGAAACGTCTGACGAACCCACCGGCTCCGGCTCTTGGGCCGTCCTAGAACACCCAGGCGCCGTCTGGACCAACAACGCTTCCATCTGCCCCAGCGGAGTTTGCACGATTCCCGTCTGCTGGATGTCGGGCGGGACAACGCAAGAGCGCCAGTGGACCCGGGACGTCGCAGCCAACTACGAGCGATACACACGCCTCACCTTTTCAGGTTGGGGCACCTGCTCCGGAACCCCCGATGGAATTCGCCTTACGATGTCGAACTCAGATTCCGGGCAAGGCGGCATCTTTCCCAAAATTGACGTGTATATCCAGAATACCGGCTTCGACGCCGGGGCTCAGCAAGACATCTGCGGGAACACAACGGATCCGTTCACGCTCGTTGATGGCAGCGTATGGTCTAGTGGGCACCAATACTGCATCCAAATTGCGACCGCTCATGAGCTGCTCCACGCGCTCGGCGCCGGCCACGAGGCGGACAGAACGGACGTCACCATTCCCGGCGGTATTTGCCCCCCGCCGGTAAACGACCCTGATGCGATCGGATACGGGCCGTTCGACCAGTATTCAATCGGCGCCCAAAGCTATTGCTCCCGGTCCACCGCTCGCGCAAGCACGACTGATCTGGCTTGGCTCCACGACACCTACGGTATGGGCGGGACTGTACTCGGGTCCACTTTGCGGTCCAATGACTGGATCTGGTGGATCGAAGGCAACCCGCAAGAGTTTTGGGGCGACGTCTGGTATGGGGCGATTCCGAGCTTGCTCACGGCGTTCCCGTCGCCGCCGACACCGGGACTTGAGGTCGCCACAACCAACCTGAACTCCAGCGGCACGTACACTCCGATCGCCGGCGATTTCGACGGCGACGAGATCAGCGACATTCTCGGGTCCACCGCCGGCCATATGTGGTGGGGCACGGACCGAACCGGCTTCAACCAGCAGGCGTACATGTATCCCGTGAGCGCTGGCTTCACGCCCATTTCCGGCGACTTCGACGGGGACAGCCGTGGCGACGTGTTTTGGTACAAGCCAGGAACGGGTGCCGACGCAGTGTGGTGGGGCACAGGGAATCGAAGTTCCGCGTTTTCCGGCGTGCTGCAAACCGTCAACGGAGCGAACTACCAGCCATTCGCCGCGGACTTCGACGGGGACGGAGCCAGCGACATCTTCTGGTATGACCCGACCGGCTACAGCCGAATTTGGTGGGGAATTTACGGGACAAAAGGATTCTACCACTCCCCCCTTATCTACTGGGTTGCTTCGGGCGCACGTCCGGTCGCAGGCGATTTCGACCGCGATGGCTATACCGACATTTGGTGGCTGCGCCAAGTCGGAACCGACGACCTGTGGTGGTCCAACGGCTCGAACAGGACGTTCTCTCCGCAACAGATCACCGCACCGCTTTACAATACCGCAACGGTGGCGTTCGGTGGCAAGTTCACCCGGCAGTCAAGCGGTAACGTCTTCTTCGATACCTCCGGGTCCTTTGACCAAATCTGGGAGGGGCAAACGAACCGCACGTTCGTGGCCATTCCGGTTTCGCATCGCAGCGCATTTCTGCCCATCGTCGGCGACTTCGACGGCGACACCGTCGACGACATCTATTGGTACATTGCAGGCGACGCTCCGTGAGCGCGCACAGGGTTTGCCACGCGCCCTCTGGGTGCCCGGCGATGGCGTTCGCCGCGCTGCAAGGCTCGAAGAGGCCACTGCGATGGTGGTAGTGGGGCTTGGGGACCGCTCGTGATCTGGCTTCCGGATGCCATCTACGTCGCGCACCGTGGCTCGACGTGAGCAGAGGCGGGCTATCCTCCTGAGCGCCAGAGCGTTTGCGGCTCAACGCGCATGGTTGCGTAGGCGAGCGTCGGTTGTGGGGACGGGATTCCACTCGAGCTTCCGCGGCGGTGCGTCTGCGACACCCAGGAGTTTGGCGATCTCCCGGCGAATCGCGACGAATTGGTACACCCCTCCTTGAACCGTGAATGATGCCCTACGGCGTGGCCCAGCCTGGCGTGGGCCGGGCCCCTCGGGAGAGGACGCGGACATGCGGCCGGTCTGTTCGTATACACACACGTAGCCCAGTCTCTCGGCCGCCTTCCGGCGATCTGGAGCGATGTCGAAGATGACGTCGGGCATGAGGTCGTCTTCGGGCCGGCTCGCGGCCAGCGCGAGGAACTGATCCGTCGAAACGACGAGGCCCGTACTCGCTACTCCCAAACCAAGCTCGCGTTGTGCCCTCATCAAGTCGCGCGTGGTGAGGCCGTGCCGGTCGATGAACCTGACGCGACCGAAGTACCGCGATGCCACGTAGTACATGACCATGCCGGCTTGTCCGCTCATGATGACGACTGGCCGCTTGTAGGCGAGTATGTCTCTTACGACGTCAGCGAGCTCGCCGGCAAAGAGGGCGTCACGCGTGTGTGTCTGATTAGCGCGATCGACCCAGGGGAAATCGAAGCCAGTGGCATTCGCTTGAATGACGCTGTCACTTTGCAGCTGGATCCAGAGCGGGCGGCCGGGCGCCTCCTTCATAGCCACTTTGAGGAGTCCAAGGCCATTGCACACAACGAGCGCGCTCAATGCGACGCGTCGGAGCCAACAGCGCTCGAAGACCTGCTGAATGGCCCAGATCGCCAGAATGGACAGCAGGGGTGCGGCCAACGCGACGAAGCGCCCGACGGCCATCCAGTCACCGCCGACCGCGACGACGAGGGCACCGTGCGCAAGCACGAGCGCAGACACGACGACTGGCAGGACCGTCACCCGCCTGCGAGCGAAGAGAGCGATCGCGGCGGCGAGCGTCGAAAACACGAGTGCGCAGAGGAGCGCGACCATGTCCACGCGCGTGAGCTGGTTCCAGAGGTATTTCAATCCGCCAAGAACCACCGCACCGGTCACGGGGCCAGACTTGGCGGCAACGGGCTGCGGAAACGCCGAGTGAAAATAGACGATTCGGAAGAGCACGACACATGCGACCGCGCCGAGGTGAATCGCCAGGAGCGCAACGAGTCGAGGCCATCGGGGATGCATGTGCGTGCGGCGCCGGGCAAAGCGGAGCCGCCGCAGCGCGAACACGAATACCAGCCCCGCGTCTGCCGCCATACAGACGAACGCGGTTTCAGGGCGCACCGCGGCCACGGCGAACGCGAGCAATGCAACTCGTAGCGTAAGGACGCGGCGCCGGCCGTCCAGGATCTGCGACACTTCAAGGGCGTGGGAGACGTACAGCCAAGCCACCAGCGTCGTCTCCATGCCCGAGAGCATCCAGTAGCAGAGGAGCGGCGATGTGATAGCTGCCAGGGGAGCAAGCAAGGGATGCGTCGAGAATCGATCGCTGCCGCACGAGGCGACTCGCCGTACGGCGAGCCACCCGAACACGATACCGGCGACATAGCCGAGCGTCGGGATCGCGAACGGCAGGAGCTTGTAGGCACATGCGAGGATCAGCGTCAGAAGCAGGCTCGAGCTTTGTTCGACGCGGTCACCGCTGTGATTGACGATTTCGCCGTGGTCCGCAAGAACCTTCGCCGCCCAGTACGTGATGTGCGAGTCGTCCTGCCCGGTGGCAGACATGAGGATGATCGCGACCGCGGTTGCTGACGCGCATGCGAGGAGCCAGAAAGTGACCTGTTTGCTCCAAGGGCGACGGAACCAGGCGAGCATTCAGCGGTGAGGCTAGGTGAACCAAGTGCAACACGCAAGGCAGCACGGCGTTCGTGGGTGGCCCGCCGGGGGGCCGTGACGCGGGCCTTGCCTCGAAAGTGGCCGCCCGCGTAAGCCCCAGACCGGAGCAGGCGTACGCTAACATGCGGACAAGTTTACAGAATGTTCCTTATGCGCAACTTCGTGGAGAGGGGGGCACATCGACGCCGAGCGCCTGCTCGTGTGGGTCCGCGACGGCAAGGGAGCACGCGACCGGGGCATCCCGCTGCCGCGCCGCCTGGTCGCGCGCCTGCACCGCTACTGGAAGCTCGAGCGGCCGCGCGTCGACTCGTCGCTGCTATTCGTGCGGCGTGACGGGCCGCAGGCGCTGCACGAAACGACGCTGCAGAAGACCTTCATCGCCGTGCGCCAGGCGTGCGGCTTGAAGAAGGACTCTTCGATTCACACCCTGCGTCACAGCTACGCCACCCATCTGCTCGAGGCCGAAGTCACGCTCCGAAGAGTACCGGATACGCACGGCACCAATCAAAAAGGTAGTGCCCCGAAATTTGGCCAAAGGCCACGTGTCGTGAGCGGTCGTAAGCACATGTAGAGACCGTGGTGCTCATCGTCAGTAATAGAGCCGGGGCTGCCCAAGACGTCGTTATCAGTGCACAACGCGTCGTAGGAGTCCCAGCACCTGACGAGCGCAATCGCCAGAGCCTCAATTCTTTGGACGAGCGCGCGTGGCACAATCCCAAGCACTCTTGCGTATTCGGCTCCTTTTTCGCGCTGAGCGCGCGACCAGCGGTCCATAAAGCCCACCTTGCCGGTGCGCACGTAGGTGCGTCCGATGTACACGGCGTGATGGCCTGATACGCGATGGGTAAGCGCAACCACTTGCTCGATCAGCGCGGTGGGTTCATCGAACCTGGGCCACTGGTCTTGGTCTCCCGCGATCCTGAAGTCGTGCCGCGCGTCTTCGATCGCGCAAAAACCGTGACGCAACGGATCCTCTACTGGGCGTCCGGGACCCGGCTTGTTGCGCGCAAGAGCGAAGAAGGTACGGCGGTCATCCCTGGACAGGTTGCGGAGATACGACCGAAACCGCGCCGTGCGGTCGCGGACGGCAAGGTCACCTCGAAGATCTTGAAGGCTCATGGCAACGGCGTCCGTGACGCGGGCTCAATCGAGAGGCGTCGCTGAAGGAACGCTCCACCCAACGACAAATTAGCCAGCGGCCACCCGCACCGGTCCCAGGCAGGTCGCAACTCTGTGCTCGCCAGGCACCCTCGTCAACCGACGGACTGTTCTCGTCGACGCCACCCGCAGAGCCACGCCGCCGCCGGCCACCCCGCCGCTGCCTCGCCCCTACCTCGCCCCACCTCGCCGGGCCCCCCGCGCACGCCCTCGATGCCCTGGACTGCACATCGGAACACCTCGGCTGCATCAAGATGCACCAAGACTGCATCGCGATGCCTCGTCATTGCTCAGTGAAGCATCTAGGCTGCATGGTACATGCGCCGCGGCTGCATCGCGAAACCTATTGATTGCTTCATGAAGCAGCACGTCTGCCTGTTCCAGCGATCGTGCTGCCTAGCAAAGCAGCCGTTCTGTCGCGATATAGAGCTCACGCGCCACCGTCTTGCCTTCGGTCTCGTTGCCGGAGCCTCGCCGGTGCCTCGTTGAAGAGTGCGGCTGCCTCATGCTAGCCTTTGGGCTGCCGCAGAGGGCGGCTGACTGGAGGGCGCGTGGCACCGAAGAAGACCTACTACCCGCCGAAGACCTTCGACGACGATCTCGCGAACCTCGCGGCGCTGTTCCAGCAGAAGGGCTGGGCGTTCAGCGGCGTGGACACGGCGCAGCTCGGGACGGATGCGGCCGGGCAGCGCACGGAGCGCTCGGCGCATGACGCCCTCGAGATCCAGTGGAACAAGCTCCACGAGGCCTTCGGCATCGCACAGGCGCAGCGCTACGAGCGCTTTGCGGCCGCGTTGAACGCCGCGCGCGGTGCCTTCCGGAACGACAAATCCGCTCAGGCCGAGCTCGCGAAGTTCAAGCGCAGCGTGCGCAAGGCGAAGAAACCGGCCGCCTGAGCGCACCTCTGCGAGCTTCTGCGTCGTGGCGCGTCGTGGCGCGTCGTGGGCTGGGGCCGGCGCCCGCGCCCGAGCCCGGGCCCAGCCCGACGGCAAGCCCTGTGCCGCCGAGCCCGACGAGGGGGCGCCCTGAACGACCGTCCGCGCGGAAGCCCCCGTCGAAGGACGCGTCGTGCTAACACCGGCCAGCCATGCACGCCGAGGCCTATCAGCAGTACGCCGACGAAGCGGCCGACTGGCTGAGGATCGGTCGCACGCGCCTCGTCGTCGATCTCGTCCGCCGCCACCGGCCCCACGCTGGACCGCTCGAGCTGCTCGAAATCGGGCCGGCGTGGGCCAGAACCTGCCAGCCCTCGCGGCGTTCGGCGCGGTCGACGCGAGCGAGGTCAACCCCGCGGGGCAGCGCGCCATCGCGGCCGGTGGCGTCGCACGGGCGCTCTACACCGACCCCGTGCCCTTCGCGCTCGACCACCGTTACGACGTCCTCTGCGCGCTCGACGTGCTCGAGCACATCGAGGACGACCGCGCGGCGCTCGACTGGGTGCGCGACCACCTCCGCCCCGGCGGCATCCTCGTCGCCACGGTGCCGGCGTACCCGTGGCTCTTCAGCGCGCACGACCGCGCGCTCCACCACTTCCGGCGCTACACGCGCGCCTCGTTCGCGGCGGCGCTGCCGGCGGAGCTGCGCTTGGTGACCGCCGCCTACTTCAACCACCTTCTGTTCCCGGTCGCCGTCGCCGCTCGCGGTGCCTGGTCGCTCGAGCGCCGGTTCGCCCCTGGGCAAGGCGGCAAGCAGGCCTCCCCCCGCTCGGGACCGCTCGCGGCGGCCCTCGGCGCCGTGCTCGACGTCGAGCTCGCGCTCGTCGCGCGTGGCTACCGGCCGGCCTGGGGGCTCTCGGTGTTCTGCGTGGCCGCGCGGAGCTGACATGCTGGTCGACGTGTGGCGCCCAGCCTGGACCGGGCTCGCAGAGCTCGGCTGCTTCACGGGCGTCGTCGGCGCGTGGGTGCTGTGGCAGCTCGGCGCGCACGCCGGGGCGTACGCGCTCGGGACGCTCGCGCTGGCGCTCGGCGCGGCGCCAGTCGCCGCACTCGCCCTCGGCCGCCGGCGCGTCGTCGCGCCCCCGACCGCGGCCCGCCGACGCACCCATCGGCTCGTCCTGGGCGGCTGTCTCGGCCTCGCCATCGCGGCCTTCTTCGCGTGGGGCGTCCATTTCATCGAGCTCTCATCCACGCGTGGGCCCGACGGCCGCGTCTACTATTCGCTCTTCGACGACGCGATGATCACGATGCGCTACGCGTGGAACTTCACGCACGGCGCCGGGTGCGTGTGGAACCCGGGCGAGCGCCTGGAGGGCTTCACGAGCCCGCTCATGATGTTCCTCATGAGCGGCGCGACGGCCGTCTTCGACAAGTCGTACGCCGTGCTCGCGGTCCAGGTGACCGGCCTCGCGCTGGTCGTCGTCACGGCCTTCTTCACGCGCCGGATCGCCGAGCAGCTCTTCGCGCGTCAACCGCGCGCCGTTCGGAGGGGCCTCTCGGCGGCCGTGTTCGTCGCGACGCTCTTCTACTACCCCTTGCCCTACTGGTCGCTGCTCGGCATGGAGACGAGCTTGCTCGCGGCGCTCGCGGCGGCGGCTACGGCGACGCTCTTGGAGCGCGGGCGCGACCGGCGGGTCGTCCTCGGGCTCCCCATCCTGTGCGGCCTCTTGTTCTGGACGCGACCCGACGCGCTCGTCCAGGTGACTCTTCTGCTCGCCGTGCGAGCCTTCATGCTCGGCCGGGCGGGCCTCGGGATCGCGCTCCGCGAGGTCGCGCTCGCAGCGGTGCTCGTGGCGGCGAACGTCGGGCTCCGCCTCGCCTACTACGGCGAGTGGCTGCCGAACACCTACGTGCTGAAGCTCACCGGGCTGCCGCTCGGGGCGCGCCTCCGCGACGGCGCCGTGTTCGTCGGGCGATTCCTGGAGCACACGTGGCTGCTCTTCGCGCTGTCGGGCGTGGGGCTCGCGCTCGCGTTCCAGTGCGCAACGGTTGCGGTCGTTGCCCTGCCCGTGTCGGTCGTCGTCTACCAGGTGTGGGTGGGGGGCGACCCATGGCTCTACTGGCGCATCCCGGCTCCGTACGTCCCGATGCTCTTCGCCGCGGCCAGGCTCGGCATCGTGGCGCCTTTCGACCGACTGCGGGGGTGGCTCGAACGCCGGCGTGAGCCACTCGGCGGTGGCGCGCTGCTCTCGGTGGAGGCGAGCGGGGCGTGCGCCGTCGTCGCGCTCGGCGTGCTCCTGTGCCGTGCCGACTCGGCCTTCCTCGCGCAACAGACGTTCCGCCAGCCGGCCTACCTCACGGGTGCCAACCACAAGCTCGTCGGCATCGGAGTCGCGCTCGCTCGCCTCGCCAAGCCCGAAGCGCGGCTCGGCGTGCTCTGGGCGGGCGTCATCCCCTATTACGCCGGCGCCCTCGGCGTCGACTTCCTTGGCAAGACCGACGCGCGCATCGCACGCCTGCCGGCGGATCCGAACGCCGGATTCAGCGGCATGCGCAGCGTCCCGGGCCACAACAAGTACGATCTAAAGTACTCGATAGCCGAGCTCCGCCCGGACTACGTCCAGAAGACGAGGTGGTTCCGCCACGATCTCACGGCGTTCGTGCGCGCGAACTACGTCGAGGCAGAGGGCCTGTGGCTGCTCAAGGGCTCGCCGAACATCCGCTGGGAGCTGCTCGGAACCGTTGCGGGCATCGCGCCCGAGGGCGATCCGCCGCCGTGATGGAGCGGGTCGCGGGCGTGGCGGCCGCAGCACTACCGAGGCACGAGGATCGATGGTAGGAGGGCGGGCATGGCTTCTCCCGATGCGGCGCCGAATGCAGGCGCGCCCGCGCCCGCGCCGACGCCCGAGCCGGAGAGCGACTTCGATCGCCGCGAGCGCGCGCGGCTCGAGAGCAAGGTCGCCGGGTACGACGCGCTCGCCGCGTCGCGCGTGCACCGCAACGGCGTGAGCCGCGCGTACGCCGCCGAGCTGCGGCGCCTGGTGCGGAGCCTGGTGCCCGAGTGCGCCCGCATCCTCGAGGTCGGCTGCGGCACGGCGGATCTGCTGGCGGCCCTGCACGCCGAGGAGCGCGTCGGCGTCGACATCGCGCCGCGCATGATCGCGGTCGGGCGCGAGGCCCACCCGGAGCTCGATCTGCGCGTGTGCGACGTCGAGCGCGACCCGCTGCCGGAGGGCCCCTTCGACGCCATCGTGCTGTCCGACGCCATCGGGCACTTCGACGACATCCAGCGCGCGCTCGAGCGGCTGCGCCCGCTCTCGGGCACGAGCGGGCGGCTCGTCGTCACCTACTACAGCTTTCTCTGGGAGCCGGTGCTCAAGGCCGCCGAGAAGGTCGGCCTGAAGACGCCGTGGCCGCAGCAGAACTGGCTGTCGATGCACGACATCGAGAACCTGCTCGCGCTCGCGGGTTACGAGGTGGTGCGCCGCGGGACGGACGTGCTCCTGCCGGCGGCGGTGCCCGTGCTCGGCGAGCTCGCCAACCGCGTCGGCGCCAAGCTCCCGGGCCTGCGCGAGGCCTCGCTCGTCGACTACTTCGTGGCGCGCGCCGCGCCCGAGCCCACCGTCGCGCGCTGGCCGAGCGTGTCGGTCATCTGCCCGTGCAAGGACGAGAAGGGCAACATCCGGGAGGCGGTGCGCCGCACGCCGGTGATGGGCGAGGCGACCGAGCTCGTGTTCGTGGAGGGCCGCAGCAAGGACGGCACGCGCGCCGAGATCGAGGCCGTGATGCGGGAGTACCGCGGCCCGCTCACGCTCCGGCTCGTCGATCAGGGCGACGGACGCGGCAAGGGCGACGCCGTGCGCAAGGGCTTCGCCGCGGCCCGGAACGAGGTGCTCATGATCCTCGACACGGACCTGACGGTGCCGCCCGAGGATCTGCCGAAGTTCTACCGCGCGCTCGTCACCGGCAAGGGCGAGTTCGTCAACGGCGTGCGCCTCGTCTACCCGATGGAGGGGCAGGCGATGCGCTTTCTCAACCTGCTCGGCAATAAATTCTTCTCGGCCGCGCTCTCGTGGCTGCTCGAGCAGCCCATCAAGGACTCGCTCTGCGGCACCAAGGTGCTCTACCGCCGCGACTACGAGCGCATCGCCGCGGCGCGCGCCTTCTTCGGCGACTTCGACCCCTTCGGCGACTTCGATCTCCTGTTCGGGGCGGCGCGCCTGAACCTCAAGATCGTCGACCTCCCGGTGCGGTACCGCGACCGGACCTACGGCGACACCAAGATCAGCCGCTTCGCGAACGGCTGGATGCTGCTCAAGATGACGGCGTTCGGCTTCGCCAAGCTCCGCATGGGCGCGGTGCGGTGAGCCGCCCACGGCCATGAGCTCGAGCCGCCGCGCGAAGAGCGCCCTCGAACAAGCCTTCGGCGCCGCCGCGCCCGAGCACTTCGCGTGGCAGACGGAGCACCCCTACGTCGCCGCGCGCGAGCGCGCGCTCGTGCGCGCGGCGTTCCTGCCGCTCGCGGGCCGCGTGCTCGACCTCGGCTGCGGCGAGGGCGCGACCCTCGTGCACCTCGGCGCGCGCGGCGACGCCGACGTCGAGGCCGTGGGCGTCGATCTGTTCGAGGACAAGCTCGCCTTCGCGCGTGAGGTGCTGCCGGGCTGCCGCTTCGTGGCGGCCTCGGCCGACGCCCTGCCCTTCGAGTCCGGGAGCTTCGATCAGGTCATCGTGCGCGATCTGGTCCACCACCTCGAGGCGCCCGAGCGCTCGTTCGCCGAGATCGCGCGCGTGCTCCGCCCGGGCGGTCGGCTCGACGTGCTCGAGCCGTGCGGCCGCAACCCGCTCGTCCTCCTGCACGCGCTGTCGCAGCGGGCCGAGCGCGGCGAGCTCCGGTCCACGCCGGCGCGCCTCGAGCGGCTGCTCGCGCCGGGCTTCGTCGTGACGGCCCGGACGCGCCACCAGGCCCTGCCCCTGCACCGCATCGTCTTTCACCCGCGCTTCGGCCTGCCGCGACTCGCCGCGCGCGCCTGGGCCGCGAGCGCGGTCGCGGGGGTCGAAGCGCTGGCCGCCCGTGCCCTGCCGCGCGCGCTCTGGGCCTACATGCATCTGCGCGCCACGCGCGCGCCGGGCTAGCATCGGCGGGGCGCCGGCGAGGTGCCCGAGGCTCATGGCAGCAGCACGCAAGACGAGGTGGCGGGGCCGGGCGCTGCGCATCGCGCTCCGTCTGCTCGGGCCGGTGCTGCTCCTCGTCGTGCTCTGGCGCATCGACGATCCGGCGGCGCTGTGGCAGACGCTCGCGCGCGCCGAGCCGTGGGCGCTCGCCGCGGCGCTCGCCCTCAACGTCGTCGTCATCCACCTCAAGGTGGTGCGCTGGCAGGTGCTGCTCCGCGCGGCGGGGCACCGCTACGGGACGGGGCGGGGCTGGCGTGCGCTCGTCGCCTCGCTCTACGTGGGCATGCTCACGCCCGGGCGCGTCGGCGACGTGCTGCGCATCCAGTACACGCGCCACGACCTCGGCGTCCCCTACGCCGAGGGGCTGGCGGTGATCGTGATGGACCGGCTGTGCGACATGTACGTGCTCGTCGCGTTCGTGGCCGCCGGCGCCGCGCGCTTCGCCTCGGTGCTCACGGGCAAGCTCGGCCTCGCCATGTGGCTCGGCGTCCTTTTGACGACCGTCCTGCCCCTCGTCCTGTTCGTGCCGGGCCTCGCCGAGCGGCTCGGGGGGCGCCTGTACGCGCGCCTTTCGCCGCGGCGCGACGCGGCCGGGCTCGAGCGCTTCCTCGCAGCCCTGCGGGCGCAGGTGAGCCGCAGCCTGTGGCTCGCCGTGCCGCTCACGGTCGCGGGCTTCGCCGTCAACTACCTGCAGGGCTGGCTCATCGGCGAGTCGCTCGGCCTCGGGCTGTCGTGGTTCGACGCCATGAGCCTCATGGCGGTCACGAGCCTGCTCGGCCTCTTGCCGATCAGCGTCTCGGGCGTGGGTGTGCGCGAGCTCTTCATGGCGCTCGCCTTCCCCGTCATCGGGCTCGCCGCGGAGAGCGGCGTCGCCTTCGGCCTCGTCGTGTTCGCCGTGCTCTACCTCGCGCTCATCCTGGCGGGCTTCGTGGCCTGGCAGGTGGCGCCGCCGCCTTTCGCGCCGAGGGCCGCGGCGAACGAGGAGCAGGGCCCCGGGGCCGGGGATTGACCGCTGGACGTCCCGCGGGCGGCACGCTAAGCGGCTCGACGACTCTGCCGGGGCCCTCGAGCGGGCTGCCGGCCCCAGGCGCGCGCCGTCGAGACGACCGGCGCCGGCGCGAGATAAGATGAGGCCGGGCAGAGCCCGAGCACGGAGCGGAACCAGCCATGAGCGGCCACTCGAAATGGGCGACGATCAAGCACAAGAAGGGCGCTGCCGACGCCAAGCGCGGCAAGGTCTTCAGCAAGATCATCAAGGAGATCACGGTCGCGGCCCGCATGGGCGGCGGTGACATCGACGGCAACCCGCGCCTGCGCAAGGCCGTGGGCGTCGCCAAGTCGAACGCCATGCCCGCCGACAACATCAAGCGCGCCATCCAGCGCGGCACGGGCGAGATCGAGGGAGTCTCCTACGAGGAGATCCTCTACGAGGGCACCGGGCCCGGCGGCACCTTGTTCATGGTCGAGGTGATGACCGACAACAAGAACCGCACCGTGGCCGAGATCCGCAAGGTGTTCGAGCGGCACGGCGGCGCGCTCGGCGCGGGCTCGAGCGCCCAGTGGGCCTTCGACCGCAAGGGGACCATCCTGGTGCCGAAGGCGGCGGCGACCGAGGACCAGATCATGGAGATCGCCATCGGCGCCGGCGGTGAGGACTACACGGACGAGGGCGAGGCGTGGCAGGTGGTGTGCCCGCTGCCGCAGCTCGACGTCGTGGCGAGCGCGCTCGAGAAGGCCGGCATCCCGCCGACCGAGAGCACCGCGGGGTACATCCCCAAGAACAAGAAGGCGATCACCGGCCGCGAGGCCGAGCGCTGCCTGTCGCTCTACGAGACGCTCGACGACCACGACGACTCGCAGAACGTCTTCGCCGACTTCGAGATCAGCGACGCCGAGCTGCAGCGCATCGCCGAGGCGGCGGGCTGATCACAGTCGTGTTTCGCCCTTTCGGGCGAGACACTCGTGGCTTCGGGCTACCGGCTTCAGGCTACAGTGGGTCGGGGCATGAGCCGTCTCGATTCGCTCCCTCGAGTCTCGTGCCTGCAGCCTGATCCCTGGTCCCTGTAGCCGCGAGACTTTCGCCCGAAAGGGCGAAATCGAGTCAGTTCCGGCACCGGGCCGCGCCCGACCCACGCCGGATGAAACGGCGCCCCCGCAGGCGCGTGCGTGCGTGCACTCCGCGTGGGATCCGCGCTCCGGCTTCTGGGCCTGAAGCCTGGAGCCAGAAGCCTGAAGCCACGTGACGCTGGAGCCGAGCTTCCTTCTAGAGGCGCCAGAGCGGGAACTCGACCACGGC
Organism: Polyangiaceae bacterium; assembly: GCA_020848455.1. GTDB lineage: Bacteria > Myxococcota_A > Polyangia > Polyangiales > Polyangiaceae > JACRDA01. The sequence goes on along the minus strand of JADLAB010000040.1, from coordinate 33,076 downwards.
CCAGCTGTAGAGCGCGTGGGCGAAGATCGCCGGCGACAGGCGGCCGGAACGCAGCGTGACGAAGCCCCACACGGCGCCGCCGAAGGCCGCCGCCAGGACCACGGCCGGGTTGGGCCCCGAGAGCTCCGCCGCGAGCAGCCACGCGCTCGGCAGGTGGGCGAGCGCGTAGAGGACGGTCGTGCCCCAGAACGCGCGCCGCGCGCCGAAGCCGGCGCGGAGCGCGCGGAAGGCGAAGCCGCGCCAGGCGATCTCCTCGAACGCCGCCACCCACATGATGGCGACGCCGGCGAGCGGTCGGCCCGAGCACCACGACAGGTGGCTGTAGAGGCGGATGAGCCACGCCTGACGCTCCGTGCCCTCGGGGGCGAGCACGACGACGCCGAGCTTGCTGGCGCCCCACATCGCGGCCGCGAGCAGGGCGGCGACCGCGATGTCGCCGCGCAGCGGCCGCAACAGCTCGGCGAGCTCGCCGCGCCGGTGCAGCCAGTAGAGCGCCGCCGCGCCGAGCGGGAGGTAGCCCGCCGCGGCCACGACGATGGGCCCTGCGCCGGTGGCGAGCCTGGGGTGGAACGCCGCGATGGTCACCACCGCTCCCACCGCCGCCACGGTGAGCGCGGCCACGACCGCGCGGCGGCGCAGCGCGCGGTCCGCCAGGGTGAGCTGCCGCCGGCCCGACGAGACCCGCGCCCTCACGAACGGCACCGCGCGGCCACCCAGTCGAGGATCCGGTCGGACAGGTCGCGCTTGCCGATCCGGCCGAGGGACAGGCTCGCCGCCTCGTCCACGAGCACGACGTCGCTGCTCTCCGGTTGCTCCAGCGTGGCGACGGAGTTCGCCACGACGAGATCCACGCGCTTGTGGGCGAGCTTGGCGCGCGCGATGGTCTCGAGCTCGGTGCCGCTCGCCGTCTCGAGCGCGAACCCGACGAGCAGCGGCCGGGCGCCGCGGCGCGCGGCCCCGAGCCCCGCGAGGATGTCGGGGTTGGGCTCGAGCGTCAGCGTCAGCGGGGCGCCCGAGCGCTTGAGCTTCTGCGCAGCGCGCTCGGCCGGCCGGTAGTCGGCCACGGCGGCGACCATCACGAGGGCGTCGGCGCCCGACAGATCCGCGCCGAGCAGGGCGCGCAGGGCCTCGTCGAGCTCGAGCGCGCTCCGCACGTCGTGGCGCGTCACGCCGGCCGGGGTCGGCAGGCCGACCGGGCCGGCGACGAGCGTGACGCGGGCGCCGCGCAGCGCGGCGCACTCCGCGACGGCGAAGCCCATGGTCCCGCTCGAGCGATTCGACAGGAAGCGCACCGGATCCAGGTCCTCGACCGTCGGCCCGGCCGTCACGACCAGGCGCACGCCGTCGAGGTCGCGCCGGGCACCCTGGCGGAGCAGGCCGAGCACCACCTCGGCGACGTCGAGCGGCTCGGCCATGCGGCCGAGGCCGGTCTCGCCCGAGGCGACCTCGCCCTCGACGGGCCCCACGAAGCGGCAGCGGCCGTCCGCGAGGAGCGTGCGGACGTTGCGCTGCGTGGCGGGGTGCGCCCACATCGCCGGGTGCATGGCGGGCGCGACGACGATGGGGCGGTTCGTGCACAGGGCCACGGCGCGCACGACGTCCGTGGCGTGCCCGGCGGCGAGGTCGGCGAGCAGATCGGCGGTCGCGGGGCACAGCACGACCACGTCGGCGGCGCGCGCGAGCGCCACGTGGATCTCGCCCGCCAGGCCGGGCTCGAACATGTCGCCGGCGACCCGCTCGCCGGTGAGGCCGGCGAGGGTCGCTGGGCCGACGAACTGCCGGGCCGCGGCGGTCATGGCGGGCAGCACGCGCACGCCGGCCTTGAGGAAGTGGCGCGCGACCTCGACCGCCTTGAAGGCGGCGATGCTGCCGCTCACACCGAGCACGACGGTGGGCGCGGGCGCGGAGGGCGGGCCGGCGGTCGACATGGACGAGCGCCGCGAGCCTCGCACGGGCGCCGGCGCGCGGCCAAGTGCCCGCGCGCGCACGCCCGGCCGTGGCATACTCGGCGACCCGATGTTCGTGTGTCCCGAATGCGGTGCCAGCGCCGAGGGCGCGGGCCCGTGCGAGCGCGACGGCACCGCGCGCGCCGACCCGGGGACGGACGGCGTGCTCGGCACCTCGCTCGGGAGCTTTCGCGCGGCGCGACGGCTCGGCCGCGGCGGCATGGGCACCGTGTACCTCGGCGTGCACCCGCGCATCGGCAGCCGGGTGGCCGTGAAGGTCCTGCACGCCGAGGTGGCCGGCGTGCCGGACGCCGTCGCACGCTTCCACGCCGAGGCGCGCGCCCTCGCCGCCATCCGCCACGACGGCATCGTGAACGCCTTCGACGTCGGCGAGAGCGCCGACGGGCGCCCGTTCATCGTCATGGAGCTGCTCGCCGGCGACACGCTGGGCGAGCTCGCCCTGCAGCGCGGGCCGCTGCCGCTCGAGCTCGCGGTCCGCACCCTCGCAGACGTGTGCGACGCGCTCGAGGCGGCCCACGCGCGCGGCATCTGGCACCGCGACGTGAAGCCCCACAACGTCTTCGTCACGACGAGCGGTCGCACCAAGCTGCTCGACTTCGGCATCGCCAAGCTGCGGCGCGAGACGGCGGCCGGCCGCGGCTCGCCCGACGACCTCGTGCCCATCACGACGGTGACCGGCCTGCTCGTCGGTACGCCCGGTTACGTCGCGCCCGAGCAGGTCGCGGGCGAGACGGCCGACCACCGCGCGGACCTCTACGCGCTCGGCGTGGTCGCGTTCGAGGTGCTCGCGGGCCGCAGACCCTTCGAGGCCGTCGGGCTCTTCGAGCTCCTGCAGCAGCACGTGCACGCCGCTCCACCGCCGCTCCGCTCGCTGCGGCCCGACGCCCCGGCCGCGCTCGAGGCGCTGGTGGCGCGTGCGCTCGCGAAGCGACCGGCGGACCGACCTCCGAGCGCGGCGGCGTTCGGTGCCGCGCTGCGCGCGATCCAGGCCGAGCTCGGCGCACCGCGGCCCGCGCCGGAGGATGCCGGACCGGTGATCGTCGTGCGCGCACCAGCGCGCGCGACGGTGCGTGCGGCGCGGCGTCGCTGGCGCGTGGTCGCGGTGCTCCTGACGACCTCGGTGCTGCTCGGCCTCGGGGTGGGGCTCGCGGTGCTGGCGGCCACCGGCGCCGAGCCCGAGCCCGCGCGCGCGGCGCCGCCCTGACGAGCGCGAAGCCCGGACTCGGTCTCGGGGCGCCGAGCCTCCTCGAGCTGCCTCAGGCGCCGAGCGCCACCCGCGCGGCGAGCTCCTTGTGCCACAGCAAGGCGACGTACACCGCGAGCGCCGCGCGCAGCCGGTGCCGGTAGGTGCCGTAGGGCATTCCGAGCTCCGCGGCCGCCGCCTGCTGCTTCACGGAGGGCTCGAGGAAGGTGGCGCGGAGCACGCGGGCCTCGTCGGCGTAGCCGGCCGCCTTCGCCATCTCGTCGACGAGCGCGCGGAGCACGCCCTGGAGCGCCGCGGTGCGCTCGCGCCCCGCACGGGCGACGGCGAGGACCGCGGCACAGTCCGCGAGCGGGCTGTCGCGCAGCTCGTGGCCGCGGTGGAAGCTCTGGAGCGCGGCGCGCACGGCCGCCGCGAAGGCCTCGGCCCCGAGGGCGACCGGGCTCGGAGGGGCCGGCGCCGCGGCGAGCGCCGACCCGGCGGGCGGGGCCACGGGCAGGGGCTGGGGCTGGCCGGCACGCGTCGCCTCGGGGAGCGGCAGGAGCCCGACCGAGGCGAGGGCGAAGGCGCAGGCGGGATGCAGCGCGGGCGGCGCCACCCGGCCCGCCTCGGGCAGGAGCACCAGCCGCAGCTTGCCCGGGTCGCCGAGGAGCTCGGGCTCCGCCGCCCCCGACGCGGTGGCGGGCCCGGGAAGCCAGGCCTCGGGCTCGCGCGTGGCGACGCCGAAGCGCACGCCGTCGCCCCGGAGCGCGCCCTCGGCGGCCACCGCGCAGAGCAGCGCGAGCGCGGTGGCGGGCGCGGCGGCCGTGCCCGCCGCGGAGCCCTGGGCCTCGTCCGCGAGCAGGCAGCAGAGCTCGGTGCCCGGCGGCGACTCCATGCCCGGCGGCGCGGCGACGCCGAGCGCGCGCGCGACCTCGGCGAGCGGCCCGCGCACGAGGCCGAGCGCGAGCGCGCCGGCGGCGTCGCGGAGCACGCCGCGCCCGACCCCACTCGCCACCGGCGCGGGGAGCTCCGAGCGACCGCACTCGGTCCGGGCGATGGCCGTCGCGAGGCGCCCGTCGCGCAGCCGCGGCAGATCGCGCCGCGCGACGACGAGCGCGTGGAGGGCGCGCCGGGCGAGCTCGGGACTCGACGCCGCGGCGAGGCGCGCCACGAGCGCCGCCACGACGGCCGGCCCGAGCCGGGCGAGCGCGGCGCGATCCTGCACGAGCTCGCGGTGCAGGAGCTCGCGCGCGAGCGGCGTGAGCCGCACGCCTTCGGCGTCGAGCTCGGCGAGCGGGCTCTGCCACAGCCACGCGAACTCGGCGCGGAGCGAGCGCCCGAGCACATCGGCCGCGAGGGCCTCGTCGAGGGGCTCGACCATGGCCGCGAGCTCGAGCACCTCGCGGTGCCCAGAGGACGGCGCGTCGGCGCAGAGCTCGCGCACGAGCAAGGCGAGCAGCTCGGGCGAGGCCGTCCACGAGGGGCGCCAGCGCGGGTCGCTCTGGGTCCGATCCGCCAGGAGCGCGAGGGCGAGCGGATGACCGCCGGTGAGGGCGAAGAGCTCGTCGGCGAGCGCGCCCGGGACGCCGCGCCGCAGCAGGAACGCCGTCGCCTCGTCGCGCGCGAAGTTGCGCAGCTCGACCTCGGCAAAGGCCTTCTGGAAGCCCGGATCCACGCGCAGCCGCAGCGCGCGGCGGGCGCGCGTGGCGACGACGACGCAGAGCCGCGGCCCGACCAGGCTCCCGAGCTGCTCGAGCAGCCGCAGGTAGGGGTCGACGTCCACGGCGCCGGAGCCATCGAAGGCGAGCACGTCCGGCGCGGCGCGCCGCCCGAGGTCGGGGCCGTGCGCCGCGAGCGCACGCTCGGTGGCGCCGAGCGAAGGCGGCTCGGCCGCACCGCTCGGCGCGCGCTCGACGAAGGGCACGAACACGGTGCGCCCGCCCGCGTCGCCGACGTCGAGCGCGAAGCGACGCAGGAGCGTCGTCTTGCCCACGCCCGCGGAGCCCGCGACGAGGACGAGCTGCGGCGTCTCGCGACTCTGCTCGAGCGCCCGGCCGAGCGCCGCGAGCTCGGCGACGCGGCCCACGAAGGCGCGGCGGACGCGCGCCCCGAGCACCGTCCCGAGGTCGTTCGCCTGACTCATGCGGGTCCCGACACGGGCTACTTGCCCTTCTTCTTCTTCTTGCCGTCGTCCTTGCCGCCGTCCGCCGCGGGTGGGTCGGCCTTCTTGGGCTCGTCCGCCGCGCCGTCCGGCGCGCCCGACAGCGACCTGCCCTCGGCCTGCGGCGCGTCGCCCTCGGCCGTCGCGCCGAGACCATAGACCGGCATGCCCGCCTTCTCTTGCCAGCCCGGCCGACCGGTCGTGCCCGGCACGCGGCTCTCGACCGTGCCGCCGCCGAGCTCGGGCCCCGTCGCGCCGGGGGTGCGGATGTCGGGCCCCTGCGTGATGACGAGGTAGGCGTCGGCCACGTACTCGGGGTGGGCGTCGTCCTTGCGCTTGACCTCGAGGTCCTTCGGCCCGGTGCCCACGTCGACGATCTGGTTGGTCGGCGGGTAGGTGCTCTGCTGGCGGCTGCGGACCGCGTAGGCGCCGTCGCGCACCACGCGGAACACGGTCGCGCGAAAGCCCGGGATGCCGCGCTGCACGAGCAGGCGCGTGCCCTCGGGCAGCTTGTCCGTCTCGCGCTCGAGCTCGGTGAACGGCAGGACCTCGTCGAGGCGGCGGAAGAAGGTGACGGTGCGGCGGCGCTTCGGCCCCAGGATCTCCGCGCGCACCACGCCGACCTTCTGCGCGTCGTCGGTCTTGACGGTCTCGTGCAGCACGATGGGGAAGTCGAAGGGGTTGCGGAAGCGGAAGTTGATGGTCGGGTAGACCACCGTCGCGTCGAGGCCGAGCTTGATGTAGTAGCTCGGCCGCGTGTGCGGGTAGTGCTCGACGATGTCGAGGCCCGCGAAGAAGGCGGCGCCGTGCAGCGTGCCGGAGATCTGGCAGGTGCCGCCGCCGATACCGTCGACGAGCTCGCCCTGGGCGATGACCGGCGCCACCTTGTAGCCGTGCGCCTCGTCGCGCGGGCCGACCGTGGCGTTGAAGTCGAAGATCTCGCCCGGCCGGAGCACGGTGCCGTCGAGCCGGCTCGCGGCGACGCGCAGGTTGTCGGTGCGCGCGCGGTACTTCGCGCCGAGCGAGTAGCGCGTCTCGAAGTAGCCGAGCACGTCGTCGAACTCGATGTCGCCGAGCGTCGCCGACACGACGCGCGGCGTGACCTCGGACACGGCCGCGGCGACCTTGCCCTCGCCACGGCCCAGCGCGGCCTCGATGCGCGCGAGCGTCGCGTAGATGTCGAGGCGGTAGCCGTAGCGCTCCTTGTTGAGCTTGCGCAGCTCGAGGTCGACGACCGCGTCCGCGGCGTCCCGATCGACCTCGTCCTTGATGCGCAGCAGCGTCGCGAGCGCACGCTCCGGATCGAGGACCACGGGCACGGGCACCGCGAGACCCGCGGCCGGGTCCGTGGCGCGCGCGCGCTCGTAGCTGCGCCGGAGCGGCGTCGACTCGTCGAGCGCGGCGCGCACGAAGTCGCTCAGGCGCACGCGGTGGATCTCGGCGCCGAGCTCGGCGAGGCGCAGCGAGCGCGTGGCGCCGTCGGGCAGCTCGAGCACGAGCTCGCGCCCCGCGAAGCGCCGCACGAGGTCGAGCGCCTCGGCGACCGGATCGCCCTTCATCGGCAGCGCGCTGCCCGCGACGACGAGCCGCACCGGGGCCGGCTTGGGCGGCGGCGGGATGGTCCGCGGCCAGAAGAGCCAGCCGTTCGCCACGGCGGCCGCGGCCGCCACGAGCCCCATGGCGACCCAGCGCCAGCGCGGCAGGCGCGGGCGCTCGGACCGGCGCGCCCTCGGGGGGGCGGAGACCGGCGTCGCGGGACGGGCGGGTGGGGACGAGGCCATCATGCTTGCGCGCGGTGCGGCCGCGGGTCGAGCCCGCCGAGGTGTGCGGCGGCCCGCGACGAGCGCGGCGAACGCGGCCGCGCGTGCGCGGCCCGAGCGAGATTGCCACGGATCGGCGGGGTGTGCATGCGACCGATACGCTCGGCAGGGGTGGGGGCATCCCCGTGACGCAACGCGTCACGGGAGACCTTCCCGAGGCGACGCAGCTTTTCGACGGGCCGGCGGGGACGTCCTGATATAGTCGCGGGCCCTGACTGCTGCCCCGTAGCAGCGGCCCAGGCGGCGTTGCGAAGCACGGGTTCACATCCTCGCGCGCGCGGGCTCGCGGCGAGGCTCAAGACCGGGAGCAGGACATGGCGGTTAAGCGCAAGGGCGGGAGCGGAGCTTCGGCGGCGGACGCGGAGCACGGCGGCCTCGAGCAGTCGTTCCAGGCGGCGCTGCGCGCGGCCCAGAGCTCCCCGAAGAGCGAGGAGGCGTGGGACCACCTCGAGGAGCTCGCCAACCAGCTCCAGCGCCACGACGACGCGGGCCAGGCCTATCGCGAAGCGCTGCGCGGCGACCTGCCGAAGGACGTGGCCACCCGGCTCGCCGAGCGCGCCGTGCAGTACCACGAGGAGTGGCTCGGCGACACGCCCGCCACGATGGTGAGCCTGCTCGGCCAGATCGTCGATCGCGACCCGCAGGCCGACTGGGCGTTCGAGCGGCTGACCGTGATCCTGACGCAGAACGAGCAGTGGGACGAGCTGCTCGCGCTCTACGACGCCACGCTCGCCAAGACGAAGAGCGTCGACAAGCGCCGCCGCCTGCTCGAGGACGCCGCGCAGGTCGCCAAGGACTTCGCGGACAAGAGCGAGCGCGCGGTCGGATACCTGCAGCAGCAGCTCGCACTCGACCCGAACAACGCCGCGCTCGTGTCGTCGCTCGAGCGCCTGCTCGAGCGCCAGGAGCGCTGGAACGACCTCATCGCGCTCTGGCGCAACCGCCTGCCCGAGCTCACCCCGGCCGAGGCGCGCGCGACCCGCACGCGCATCGCCCTCCTGTGCCTCGAGCAGCTCGGCGACGACCGGCGCGCGCTCGAGGAGCTGCGCCAGCTTCTGAGCGAGAGCCCCGGCCACACCGAGGGCTGCGAGCTGCTCGAGCGCATCCTCGGCTCGGAGCGGGCGCCGGCGGACGTGCGCAGCACGGCGCTCGGCCTCTTGCGCACCAACTTCGAGCTCGCCTCGCGCCCCGACGATCTCATCCGCGTGCTCGAGCGGGCGATTGCGCTCGCCGACCCGGCCGAGAAGCGCGCGCTCTACCGCGAGGCCGGCAGCCGGCTCGCCATCCTCGGGCGCGACGTCGAGGCGATCGAGCAGTACTCGGCGCTGCTCTCGGCCGACGCGAGCGACGCCGACGCGCGCCGGCAGCTGCGCCAGCTGGCGGCGCGCAGCAAGCGCTTCGACCTCTGGGCCGACGCCCTGACCGCGGCGGCCGACGCCGCTGCGGAGCCCGCCCAGCAGGCGGCGCTCTTGCTCGACGCGGCCAACATCCGGCACAACCAGCTCGCCGACTCGGAGGGCGCCATCGGCCTCTTCGCGCGCGTGCTCGGCGCGCCCGAGGCCGATCCGACCCACGCGCTCGCGGCGGCCCACCACCTGAACGAGCTCTACGCCCAGGGCGGGCGCGACGGCGAGCGGCTCGCCGTGCTCGAGCGGCTCGCGGTGCTCGAGCGCTCGTCGGCCGTGAAGCGCTTCATCCTCGGCGAGGCGGCCCACCTCGCCGAGAAGCTCGGCGACCCGGACCGCGCACTCGCCAACTGGCACCCGGTTCTCGAGGGCAACCCGCGCGACTTCGAGGCCCTCTCGGCGGTGGTGGAGCTGTGCGCCAAGAACGCGCGCCACGCCGACCTCGTGAGCGCGCTCCGCCGCCGCGCGGCCGCGACGCCGCTGCCGGCCCAGCGCCGCGCTGACCTCATCCGCATCGCCGAGGTCCAGGCGCACGAGCTGTCCGACCTCGGGGGCGCCATCGAGGGCTGGCTGCTCGTGCGGAGCGAGTTCGGCGAGAACGCCGAGGTGCTCGCCGCGCTCGACCGGCTGCTGTCGGCGGCGCATCGACACGCCGAGCTCGACACGCTCCTGTCCGAGGGCGCCGAGCGCGAGCGGACCCGCATCGCCGCGCTGCTCGCGCGCGTGGGTGACGTCGAGCGGCTCTCGCTCGCCGCGCCCGAGCGGGCCTGCCGGGCGTACGGGCACGCGCTCGCGGTCGACGCGACGCAGCCCGAGGCCCGGGCCGGGCTCGCGAGCCTCGTGCCGGAGCCGAGCTGCCGCGGCGCCGCCGCGACGGCGCTCGCGGAGGCGTACGCGGAGACCGACGACTGGCGCGAGCTGCTCGCGCTCGTCGACGCGCGCCTCGACGGCGCCAAGCCGAACGACGCCGTGCGACTGCTCTGCGAGGCGGCGCGCCTGCGCGAGGAGCGCGCCGGCGATGCGCCCGGTGCGCTCGCCGACGCGACCCGTGCCCTGCCCTACCAGCCCGACAACCTGGCGCTCGAGTCGGAGGTCCTGCGCCTGGCCGAGGCGACCGGCCTGTGGACCGAGGCCGCCGCGGCGCTCGGCGCCGCCGCGAGCCGCGCGGGCGCAGCGAGCCGCGCGGCCGAGCTGCACAAGCGCGAGGGGCGCATCCACGAGGAGCGGCGCGGCGACGCCGCCGCGGCGCTCGAGGCCTACCGCGCGGCCGCGACCCACGCCCCGAAGGACGCCGAGGCGCTCGAGGCGGTGGCGCGCTGCGCCGCGCTGACCGGCGACGTCGCGCTCGCCGCGCGCGCCGCCGCGAGCGCGGTGGTGGAGCGCGACCGCGTGCCGGCCGAGCTCATCGGGTGGCTCGAGCACGGCGCCGAGCAGCGCCAGGCGTGGAAGGAGCTCGCCGACGCCGTCACGAGCGCCGTCGCCGAGACCGCCATGCGCCCGGGCCTGGCCCAGCGCCTCGAGACGCGCGCCGCCACGTACTACCTCGAGAAGGTGGACGACCGCGTCGCCGCCGATGCCGCCGCGCGCCGCGCGGTCGCCCTCGACCCGCGCCACCAGGACACCCTGACGGTGCTGGCGCGGCTGCAGCGCGCCGCAGCGAGCCCGGCGCTCGTCGACACGCTGCTCGCCATCGACGGCCTCGACGACCGCTCGCTCGACGCCCTGCACGAGGCCGCCGAGCTGTGCGTGAACGGCAAGGACCCGCGCACGGTCAACGTGCTCGAGCGGCTCTACCGCAAGGCCTCCGACATGTGGCTCCGCTCGGAGTCCGGGGCGGGCGAGCGCCAGCCCGCGAGCTCCGCGGAGTGGTCGCTCGACCGCATGGTGAGCGAGCTCGTGGCCGCGGGCCAGAAGGTGCGCGCCGCCGAGATCCTCATGGACGGCACGCGCCTGCCGCTGCCGCTCGAGCGCGAGCTCGACATGCGGCGCCGCGCCGCCGAGACCTGGGCGAACGAGGGCGACCGCGGCCGCGCCATCGACATCTACCGCAGCGTGCTCGCCAAGGCCCCGCGCGACATCGAGACCCTGCACCGCATGGCGGCCCTGTGCGAGGCCGAGGGTCGGCTCTCCGACTCGCTCAGCCTGCGCCTGGCCGAGCTCGATCTCACCGATGACCCGGAGCAGCGTCTCGCGCTGCGCCTCGAGAACGCGCGCCTCACCGGGCTGCTCGAGGCACGCGGCGGCCGCATCGATTCCTTGCGCGCCAACCTGCGCGACGTGCCCGGCCACCAGGCCTCCATCGACGCCGTCAGCGAGATCCTCGTCGAGCGCGGGCGCCACGCCGAGCTGTGTCAGCTGCTCGGAGAGCAGGCCGACCTCCTGGAGCAGGCGGGCCAGGTCGCGCGCGCCGCCGAGCTCTACGCGCGCGCGGCGCGCATCGCCGAGGAGAACTTGAACGACCTCGAGCGCGCCGTCGGGTCGCTCACGCGCGTCGTCGCGCTCGCCCCGAGCAACGACGCGCTCGACGCCCTGGCGCGCCTGCTCCTGAAGCGCGAGGAGCCCGCGGCCGCTGCCAAGTGGCTGGCGCAGCGGCTCGAGACATCGAACGCCAAGGAGCGCGTGCCGGTGCTCCTGCGCCTGGCCCGCGCCCACCTCGCGGCCGAGCAGCGCGACGCCGCCGTGGCGGCGCTCGAGACGGCCTTCGCGGAGGCGCCGCGCAACGCCGAGGTGCGCAAGCTGCTGCTCGGTCTGCACCGCCAGCGCGAGGACTGGAAGGCCCTCGGTCAGGCGCTCAGCGTCGCGGCGGAGCACGTCACGGACGAGGCCACCGTGCTCGCCTACGCGCGCGAGGCGGCCGAGATCTACTGCGAGCGGCTCGGCACGCCTCAGCTGGCCGTGCCGCTGCTCAAGCGCGCCGTCGCGCTCGAGCCGGACGACCGCAAGCTGAAGGGCATGCTCGCCGAGGGCCTGAAGCAGAAGGGCGATCTCGACGAGGCGCGCGAGCTGCTCGCGGCGCTCATCGAGGACTTCGGCCGGCGGCGCTCGCCCGAGCGCGCCGACGTGCACCTGCAGCTCGCCAAGGTGTGCCACGCCCAGGGCCGCAGCGTGGAGGCCATCGAGCAGCTGGACGCCGCGAGCAAGATGGACGCGAGCAACATCGAGATCCAGGCGCTGCTGGCGCGCCTGGCGCGCGAGAGCGGTCAGCTCGACCGGGCCGAGCGCGCCTACCGCACCCTGCTCGTCACGCTGCGCCGCCTCACCGCCGAGGAGCAGCGCACGGCGCCCGTGGGGGCCACCGAGATCTTGCTCGAGCTGTGCCGCATCGCCGCCGCGCGCGGCCAGGCCGACAAGGCCGACGAGCTCGTGCAGTCGGCGCTCGAGGCGCTCGCGCAGAACGACGCCGAGGCCCCGCGCGTGCAGGCGAGCCTCATGGAGCACGGCGAGCACGAGCTCCTGCGCCGCGTGCTCGAGGCCCGGCTCGGGCACGTGCGCGGCGCTCACCGCCGCGCCGAGATCCACGGCGAGATGGCCGACGTGCTCGCGGGGCCGCTCGGGCGGCCGCGCGACGCGCTCGAGTCGCGCATCGCCGCGATGGAGACAGACCCGGCCTCCCCGGTGCACCACGACAAGGCGCTGGCGCTCTCGAGCGAGCTCGGCGAGGTCGAGCGCTACGTGGCGCTCGTCGAGGAGCTGCTGACGCGCTCGCGCCGCGACACCGACGTGCACGTGCGCTGCGAGCTCTTGCTGCGTCTCGGCGAGGTGCACGAGAAGCGCGGCGACCTCGAGGGCGCGACCGACCTCTATCGCCAGGCCGAGGCGCTCGGCGTGCGGCTGGTGGACGTGTGGCGCGCCGCGGCGCGCGTCGCCGCCGCTCGCGGCGACAACGACGAGCACGTGCGCCTGCTCGGCAAGCTCGCGAGCTTCGGCGGTGTCGAGGGCGACGCCCGCGCGGACGCGCTCTACCGCCTGGCCGAGGTGCAGCTGGCCACGGCCGACGCGCTCGAAGAGGGCATCGACTCCCTGTCGCGCGCCCTGTCGGACGACGCGCGTCCCGAGCGCGCGGCGCTCATCCTGCGGCGCGCCACCGAGGTGCACGAGCCGAACGCGCGCTTGCTCGACGTGTACGAGCAGGTCGCGCGGCGCTCGGCCGATCCGCAGCTCCTCTTGCACTACCTCGAGCGCCGCGCGGTCCATCCCGCGGCCACGCCCGAGCAGATCAAGGAGGGCGTGACGCTCGCGAGCGAGCTCGGCGACGGCGCGCGCGCCGAGGCGCTGATGCTGCGGGCGGTCGAGGTGGCCGAAGGGCTCGACGACGGCCGCGCCCGGGTGGCCTGGGCGCTGCTCGGCCTGGCCGAGCGACGCCGCGACGCGGGCGACATCGCCGGGGCGGTGAAGTGGCTGTCCGACGCGGCCGACGTCGCGGAGCCGGCGCGGCTGTTCGAGCTCGGACGCACGGTCGCGACGGCGGTCGCCGGGCCGGGCGGCGACCTCACCCTCGCGGCCAAGCTCTACGAGCGCCTGCTCGAGCGCGACGCCACGGCGCGCGACGCCTGGGAGCCGCTCACCGACATCTACCGGCGCCTCGGCGAGGTCGACAAGCTGGCGCGGGTCGTCGACGAGACGCTCGACGGGCTGCAGGACAAGCGCGACCGGAACACGCTGCGCGTCATCCTGGCGCGCGCCCTGCTCGCCAAGGGCGACCGCGCCGAGCAGGCGATGCGCGTCCTGCAGGAGGTGCTCACCGAGGATCCGCAGCACGACGAGGGCCAGGTGCTCCTGCTCGAGCACCTCGAGCAGACGGGCAACCTCGACGAGCTGAACCAGCTCATGCGGCGCCAGCTCGAGGCCGCGCGCGAGCGTGGCGAGCCCGCGGCCATCCGGGCCACCTCGCTGCGCCTGGCGGCACGCCTCGAGCGCGACGAGGCGCTCGAGCTGCTGCGCGCCGCGCTCGAGCAGGCGGGCGACGACGCCGCCCTGCTCGAGGCGCTGCTCGCGCGGCTCGGCAGCGACCACGATGCGGCGGAGCTGCTGGTGCTCGGCGAGCGCCTGCTCAAGGTCGAGCCCTCCGAGCGCGTGGCCGATCACGCGCTCGCGCTCGCGGCCGAGCACGACGCCAGCGCCGACGAGGCCGGCGCGCTGCGTGTGCTCGAGCTCGGCTACCAGCGCGTGGCCGGTCACGAGGCCCTGCGCGCGCGCCTCGAGGAGCGCTACCGCGCCCGAGGCGACTTCGCGGGCCTCGCGCGCACGCTGCTCGACGCCGCGGCGCGCCAGACCGATCCGGCGGCGCGCGCCGGCGCGCTGCGCGAGGCGGCCAGCGTGTACCGCGACCGGCTCGGCGACCTCGGCCAGGCGGCGCGCCTGCTCGCGGAGGCCGTCGAGCTCGCGCCGAACGACACCGCGCTGCGCATCGAGCTCGCCTTCAACATGCGCGCCGGTGGCGACGCCGACGGCGCGCTCGGCGCGATCTCCCAGGCGCTCGAGGACGCCGCCGAGGACGCGGCCCGCCTCGCGCTCTTGCGGGCGCGGGCCGAGCTGCGCCACGCCGACGACGACGCCGGCATCCTGCACGACCTCGAGCAAGCGTACGCGCTCGCGCCCGAGGCGGTGGTCGGGGATCTGAGCCAGGCGCTCGAGCGGCGCCGCGGCCAGGCCCAGGGGGCCGGCGACGTCGAGGCCGAGCGCGCGGCGACGCTGCGCCTCGCCGAGCTCTGGCTGTCCACCGGTCAGCGCGGCGAGACCTCGGCCCTGCTGGGTCAGTGGATCGAGCGCCACCCCGAGGACGTCGAGGCGATGCACCAGGTGCTGGCGCTCGACCAGGAGGACGGTCGCTGGGCAGCCGTGGCGAGCACCTGCGAGCACCTCATCCCGCTCGAGACGGGCGAGGGGCAGGTCCACGCGGCGCTCACGCTCGCCCACGCCTACCGCGAGATCGGCACGCCCGAGCGGGCACGGGCCGGCCTCGAGGCCACGCGCGCGGCCCAACCTCACGACGCGCACGTGCGTGCGGCGCTGCGCGACCTCTACGCGGCGACGGGCGCACAGCGCGAGTACGCGCTCATGCTGCTCGAAGACGCGGCGGGGCTGGAGGACCGCAAGGCCGCCGGCGAGCTGTCGTTGAAGGCGGGCCTCGCGCTCGTCGAGCTCGGCGACGCGCAGTCGGCGGTGCCGGCGCTGCGCACGGCGGTGGCGATGCTGCCCGACAGCGCCGATGCGGTGGTGGCGCTCGCCGACTCCTACATCCTCGGGCAGTGGTACGACGAGGCCGACGGCGTCCTCGACGAGGCCATCGCTGCGAGCAAGGGGCGCCGCACCGAGGCCCAGAGCCTGTACTTCCACCGCAAGGCCTACCTGGCGGGCGGGCGCGGCGACCGCGCCGCGCAGTTCAACTTCCTGCAGGAGGCGCACAACTGCTTCAAGAAGAACGGGCAGGTCGCCGCCGAGCTCGCCGACCTCGCCGAGGAGCTGGGCGAGCTCGACGTCGCGATGAAGACGCTGCGCACCATCACGCTGCTCGAAGGTCCCTGCCCGATCACGCAGGCCGTGGCGTTCATGCGCCAGGGCAAGATCGCCCTGCGCCAGGGCGACAAGCGGAGCGCGGTCATGTGGGCGCGGCGCGCGCGGCGCGAGGACCCCGAGAACGCGGAGATCGAGGCCTTCCTGAAGGAGACGGAGGGTCGCTGACCGACGGAGCGGCGCTGGCCGTCGTGGACGGCGGCCGGTGCCTTCGTCTACCATGCGACACACACTCATGAAGCGCGCCGCTGCAGGTACGAGGGGCTTCGGACTCGGGCGGTCGTGGTGGCTGGCAGGCGCCGCCGCCGCGGTGCTTGCCGTACCCGCTCTGACGCGCGCGCAGAATCCGCCGACCGAGCCGAGCGCGACGGCAACGGCCACGGAGCCGGCACCGAGCGCCGCGCCGACGGTCGCGCCGACGGGTGCGCCGACGGTCGCGCCGACGGTCGCGCCGACGGCCGCACCGACGGCCGCGCCGAGCGCCGCGCCGCCGCCCTCCGCATCGGCGGCGTCGAGCGCGGCGCCCGCTCCGAGCGCGCCCCCCGAGCCGGAGTCGCGCCAGCCCGAGCTCGTCGGTGGCGGCATCGCGCTCGGCGTCGGCGTCGTGGGCGGGGTCCTGTTCGGCGTCTCGCTCGCGATGAACCGCTCGGCGCTCCGCGACCCCGCGCTCGAGGCCTACGAGTCGGCGTACGGGAGCAACGTGGACAGCTGCCGGCTCGTCGCCGAGGACGTCGCGCCGCCCGGCGCCTTCACGCTCGACCAGGCGCAGAAGGCATGCACGAAGGCCGAGACCTTCCGGACGCTCGGCGCGACCTCGCTGTCGCTCGGCCTCGCCCTCATCGTCACGGGCACCTACCTCATCGCCGACGGGCTCTCGGGCGGTGACGAGCCCGCCGCCCCGGCCGAGGCAACCAAGGCCTCCCTCGGCGTCGCACCCATCGTCGGCGCGAACGAGGCCGGCGTCGTGATCGGCGGCACGTTCTAACAGGCTCGGCGCCAGGCGTGCCGGTGGCGGCTCTGCGCGCGCGGCGCGCGGGCTAGAAGGTCACGCCGCCGCCGAACATGATGTTCCAGGTCGCCAGGACGCCGCTCGAGCTGGCGCTGCGGCTGTGGCCGCCCGGGTCGAGGTCGATCCCGATGGGGGTCATGAACAGCATGCCGCGGTCGCCGAGCACGATGCGACAAGAGGCGCCGAACTGGATGTTGAAGGCGTGGTAGTCCGGCTGGACGTAGCCGTAGCCTAGCTGCGCGTAGGGCGTCACGTAGATCGCCATGTCGGCGATGGGGCCGATGTCGTACCAAAACTTGAGCCCCGGCTCGATGCGGAAGCTCCCGCCGAAGCCCATGTCCATGCCGAAGCCGAGCGCCGGCCCGGCGCCGTCGCCCGAGAAGTGGTAGCCGACCTCGACCTGCAGCATGAACTGCGCGTCGGCGCCGCCCCAGCAGCCGCCCCACCGCCAGTCGCAGCCCCGGTGGCCCCAGCCGAGACCGTAGTCGCCGGCCATGATGATGGAGGGGCCGATGCCCCCCGTGAAGAACCACGGCCGCGTGCTCGGCTCGAGGATCTCCGGCACGGCGTGGGCCTCGCCGGGGGCGGCGCACACGCCGACCGCGACGCCGACGGCCGCAACCACCACCGGCCCGAGGAGGCTGCGGCGTGCGCGGCGCGAGGAAGGCTGACGAGAAGCGTCCGAAGGCTCGCTCATGACTGGCATGGGGAATTCATCTCATGAAAACCGGCAGCGGGGCAACCGAGGGGCCGTCGCACCGGGCGGTATTCGTGTACTCGGAGTGTGCATCGAGCCGTGGCGCGCGAGGCCGGGCACGGCTCACCTTCTTGCGCCGCGCGGGGCGGCGCGCCGCCGCGGCACGGATCGGGCGAACGGTGTGGCCGCTCCGCCGGGAACCCGACCGAGCCCGGGGGTGTCGCTACAGCACCCACTCCACCCTCGACGAGGTGTCCGATGTCGTCTCCCCGCTGCGCGGGCCGCTCCGCGCCTGTGCCCGTCTCCGCCCCGAGCTCGGCGCGCCGCCCGAGGGCCCGGCGGCTCGTCGCGAGCGGCGTGACCGCGGTGCTCGTGCTCGCCGCGACGGTCGCGCATGCGCAAGACCGCACGCCCGTGCCGCTCGCGCGCGTGCGCTTCTACGAGACCGGCGTCGGCTACTTCGAGCGCGCCGGCACGATGCCCACCGGGAGCCTCTCGCTCCCGGTGCCGGCCGCCCACCTCGACGACGCCCTCAAGACCCTGGTCGTCCTGTCGCCGGGCGGGAACGTGGCCGGCCTCGAGTTCGCGAGCAGCGTGAGCCGCGACATGGCGCGCGCGCTCGCGGGCCTCGGAGGAGCAGGGGACGACGGGAGCGGCGCCGAACCGCACATCGGCTACGACTCGCTCCTGCGGAGCCTGAAGGGCGCGGCCGTGGAGCTCGGCACGGGTCAGGGCAAGCTCGAGGGTCGCCTGGTCGAGGTGCTCGGACCCGAAGAGAGCGCAGCCGAGCGCTGCGTGGTGCGCGCGCCGCCGCCCGGTGCGGCACCCGTGACCCCGGACGACGCCGCCGCCGGCCACTGCGTCGCCGAGCGCCACGGCACGGTGCTCGTGCTCACCAAGGACAGCGAGATCCGCCGCATCCGCACGAGCGACCTCGTGAGCGTGCGACCGACGGACGCGGGCTTCAAGACGCGGCTCGGCTCGGCGCTCGACGCGCTCGGCGAGGGCGGCGCCAAGACGGCGCGCGCCCTGTCCGTGCATGCCGACGCGGGCAAGCCCATCGCGCTCGGCTACGTCGCCGAGGCGCCGGTGTGGCGCTCGACCTTCCGGCTCGTGCTCGACGCGGCGGCCCCGACCGGCGTGCTGCAGGGCTGGGCGCTCATCCACAACGACACCGACGAGGACTGGAAGCAGGTCAAGGTCGAGCTCGTCAACGGCCAGCCGGAGTCGTTCCTGTTCCCGCTGGCCGCGCCGCGCTACGCCCGGCGCGAGCTGCGGACGCCCGAGCGCGAGCTCTCGACGGTGCCGCAGCTGCTCGACACGACCGTCGACAACATGTGGTCGGGCTCGGCGGGCGGACTCTCGCTCACGGGCATCGGCGAGGGCGGCGGCGGCCGCGGCGAGGGTATCGGGCTCGGCAGCATCGGGACCATCGGACACGGCTCCGGCTACGGCTCGGCGAGGCTCGGGGAGAGCTCGGCCCTGCAGGTGGGCAACCTCGCAGCGACCGCGCAGGCCGAGGGCGAGGAGGCGGCGGCCATGTTCCTCTACGCGATGCCGGCGCCGGTCGATCTGCACGCCCACTCGTCCGCGCTCCTGCCCTTCCTCAGCCAGGGGGTCAGCGCCCGGCGCGTCGCCTACTTCGCGGCGCCGGGCCAGCCGGCCGAGAGCGCCGTGCACCTGCGCAACGACACGGCGCAGACCCTGCCCGCCGGCACGCTCGCGATCTTCAGCGACGGCGGCTTCGCGGGTGAGGCCGGGCTCGCGCGCACCAAGCCGCGCGAGGAGCGCATCGTGCGCTACGGCCTCGACCTCGACGTCGAGCTCGCGAGCTCGCGCTCCGACGCCACCGATCTGCCGCAGCTCTTCACGTTCGACAACGACGTGCTCGTCGAGCACTTCGTGCGCATGCACGCGGACGGCTACGAGATCCGCAACCGCTCGAGCACGGCGCGCACCGTGTACCTCACGCTCCGCTACGGGCGGAACACCGACGTGCAAGGCGCCGACCGCATCGAGTTCGACGAGGAGTCGGGCCAGGCGCTCGCCGTCTTCGAGGTGGGGGCGCAGGGCGACAGCGCGCGCGAGCTCGAGATCCGCGAGGGGTTGCGCCAGAACCACGCGCTCGGCGCCCTCGACGTGAAGCTCTTGCGCGGGTTCGCGGCGGCGCCGGCCGTGCCCGCGGAGCAGCGGGCGGCGCTCGGCCGGGCGGCCGACGGCCTCGAGGCGCGCGATCGCGCCCGGGCCGACAGCGGCGAGGTCGAGGTGGCGATCGCGGACCTCGAGCGCGACATCGAGCGGCTGCGCTTGAGCGCCCGCGCCGTCGAGGGCGGAAGCGACGAGCTCGCCGAGCGCCTGGTCGCCGCCGAGGATCGGATGGGCGAGCTCGCGCAGAAGCGCAAGGAGCTCCTCGGGCTCGCGCAATCGCACGACAAGGCCTGGCGCGTGGCCCTCGCCTCGCTCGGGACGCGACGCTGACGGCGACCCCGGCACACGCGGCGCGTCGCCGCCCGGCGCCGTTGGGGCTCGTCGCCGCCCGTGGGCTCCGCTACGCTCGTTCCGATGCTCGGTCGGCGGCCGCCGGGCGCCCGGCCCCCTCCATGACGATCGACGACGAGACGAGCTTCATCGAGGAGATGTCGCGCTCCGAAGGGGGGGCCTGGCGCGACATCGCGGCGAGCGTGAGCGCCGCGCTGCACCCGGACATCCCGGGCGGCCAGGAGCTGGCCCTGCATGGGCCGTGGGACCGCCGCGGCCGTTTCGTGGTGCGCTTCGGGCCGCCGACCTTCGTCGACTACGCCCTCTACGACGTCGAGCACGTGGGCGGGCGCACCTACCTCGTGCTCGAGGCCGCGCGCGAGTGGGACCCGGACGAGGGCGCGGTCCCTCCGCTCGTGATGGTGGAGGCCCCGAGCCCGGAGCGGGTGCGGACGCTCTACCCCGACGAGCTCGCGCAGGTGCTCGCGCGCCCGCTCGTCGGCCTCATCAAGCGCCAGATCATGCCGGAGGGCGACACGCTGCCGCAGCTCGAGGCCGAGGTACGCGCGCTCTTCGGCGCGCCGGCGACCTGGGGCTCGACGCTCGGGTTCTGGGAGCAGGCGGTCGAGCACCCCCTCGTGCTCGACGGGTACGCGCTCGAGCCGGGCACGCCCCTGCTCGTGCACGGGGTCAAGCGCGTGGCGCCGCCGCTCGTGCGCCTGGGGCTCGGCGTGCCGAGCGGCCGGCCGAGCCGCAGCGGGGCGCCGGACCCGGACGAGGAGCCGAGCCCCGAGAGCCTGCGGCGCGGACCGATGGCCTGGTACTCGGTCGAGGCGATCGCCGTGGTCGGCGCCACCTTCGTGGGGGTGCTCGCCGCGCGCGCCTCGCAGCCGAACCGGGCCGCCGGGCGCACGACCGACGACGCGGAGCTCTCGATGGTCGCCCTGTCGACCGCCAGCCGCTGGCGCACGCTGACGCGCGCGGCGAGCGCGTACGCCGCACCGACCGCGGCCGGGGCCGTGCTCCGAGGCACGCCGTGCTCGCCGCTCGCCCTGCACGAGGCCCTCGGGCTCGTGGGCGCGACCGAGCCGCGGGTCGTCGGCACGGTCGCCATCGCGATGCGCAGCCGCGCCGCGGCCGGCCCCATGCTCCGCGCGCGGGTCCACTACACGGGCTACAAGCTGGCGCTGCAGGGCGACTACCTGGTGCGCGCGTGCTTCGCGGACCCCGCCGGCGTACACGTCGTGCTCTCGGCGGTGGACGCCGGGGAGGACGAGGACGCGCCGGCGCGCCTGCTGTGCCGTGTGGTCGACGAAGCCACCCTCGCGCTCGTGGACGACGCCGGCTTCCGGGCCGTCGCCGGCACGGCGTACGCCACGCTGCTCAGCACGCACCGCATCGACGAGCGCGCGCTCGTCGGCGCGCTCGGCCCGTTCCGCGAGTAGCGCCAGCGCCCCGAGCCGGTCACTGCGGACAGCTCTTCAGCGGCTCGAGCACGCCGCCGATATCCTCCTGGGCCGGCGCGCCGAAGTCCTCGGGGCGGAGCCGGCCGAGGGCGGCCATGAAGCGCGGCACGCTCCCGGCGCAGGCCGAGAACAGGCCCTCGAGCTCGCGCATGCCCGAGTTGTAGGTGCGGAAGCCGAGCAGCGTCGCGTTGCTGATCGGGCGCCGAAAGCCGAGCTCGACGCGGAGCGCCGTGAGGAGCGTGCCCTTGCGCTCGAGCTTCTCGGCATCCGTCAGGGTCGAAGCGTAGAGCTTCTCGAGCTCGAGGTAGACGGCGTGCATGCGGCGCTGGCGCAGCTCGCCCCACTTGCGACCGCGGCGAAAGGCGCGCGTCTCGGGCGCGGCCGGGCTGAGCCGCGCGCTGAGGTAGCGCTCGGTGAGCACGTCACCCACGAAGGAGGCGACGCTCTCGTTGAAGCTCGACTGGCTCGGGACGTAGAGCGTCGCGTGCACGGACTCGTGCAGGACCGTGTTGACGAGCTCGCCGAGGGCGGCGTCGCCGGGCGGGATCATCGTGGACAGCACCGGGTCGGGGAACCAGCCGAGCGTCGAGTAGGCGCTCGAGCTGCGCACGTCCACGTCCCACCCGTCGGCCGCGAGCTCGCCGGCGTAGCGCGCCGCGTCGGCGGGCCGGAACCAGCCGAGGTACGGCACGGTGCCCACGATCGGGAACCACCAGGTCTTCGCCTCGAAGGCGAGCGGGCGACAGGCCGACACCACCCACACGACGGCGGGGCGCCCGAGTGCCACGTAGTCCTCGTAGCTGTCGGTGGGGGTGAGGCCGCTCTCCACGGCGTAGCGCTTGACCGCAGGCACGTGCGCGAGCACGGCGCGCACCTCGCGCGGCGTCGTGCGGTCCGCGAGCGCCTCGTCGAGGGGACGCGCGAGGTAGCCGAGCTCGTCCTGCCCCGCCGCCGCCTGCAGCACGTAGCAGACCTCGGTGCAGCCGGTGACGGCGATCGCGAGGCCGAGGCAGAGGGCACCGAGCAGCGCCGCGCGCGCGACGGGCGTGGCGCTCACGGGCTCTTCCGGTAGGGGTTCGAGCCGAAGCCGGTCGCCGAGGCGGTGGCGCTCGCTGGGGCCTTCGGGCTCGGTGGAGCCGCCGAGGGCGCGGGAGGCGGCACGGACGACCCGCCCGGCGCCGGGGCCCGCGCGCTCGTGCTCGCGCTCGGGGTGCTCGCGGCCGAGGCGCTCGCGCCCGAGGCGCTGTCCGGGGCGGAGGGGTCGCCCGACGCCGAGGGCGGTGGAGCCGCGACGGTCGCGCCCTCCGCGGTGCCTGCCGAGCCGCTCGAGGAGCGGCCGGTGGCGGGCGAGCCCGGGCCGGCGCTCGGCGTCGCGCTCGCGGCGGGGGCGCCCGCGCCGCGGAGCACGAGCGCCGCGAGCAGGGCCGCGGCGACGAGCGCCCCGACGACGCCCGCGACGACGGTCGCGTAGGTCGAGCGGCGGCGCACGTGCCGCACCTGCGTCTCGGTGCCGGCGTGCGGCCAGGCTCGCGCGTGCGACGCGACGGGCACCGGCGCGAGCGGCGCCGGGACGGGCGCGGGCGGCGGGGGCGGAGCGGGCGGCACGGCCGGCAGCGCGGAGCCGCGCGGAGCCTCGGCGGGCGGCTCCGCGTCCGGGAGCTTCTGGGTGCGGCGGAGATCGGCGAGGGACGACGAGGACGCCCGGCCGGCTGGCTCGACCTCGGCCGCGGACACCGGCGCGGCCGCGGCGGCCGCTCGCGCCGAGGCCGCGCGACCGTCGGCGCGCGTGGGTGCGGTGTCCTCGGCCGACCTCGGCAGCGGATCGGTCGAGCTCTCCGCCGAGGGCGTGACGGCCGAGCCCGTCGGCGCGGCGCTCGCGCCGGGCGCCGGCGCCGCTGCCGGCCCGGCGGGGCCGAGGCC
The DNA here is from genome assembly GCA_020848455.1 of Polyangiaceae bacterium. Lineage (GTDB taxonomy): Bacteria > Myxococcota_A > Polyangia > Polyangiales > Polyangiaceae > JACRDA01. Next base: position 10,456 of record JADLAB010000040.1, on the reverse strand, counting down.
CGGGATGGGCATGTCGGCCGTGGCCTCGCCGCCGAGCAAGAGCACGCGCAGCTCGGAGCGCCGCGCATCGAGCGTGCGCCCCTCGAGCGCCCGCACCGTGGCGGCCACCTCGCCGTGCGTCGCCAGGCGCACACGCCCGGCGGTCGCCTCCTCGAGCGCGTCACCGAAGGCGCGCGCCGTGGCGAAGCGCTCGGAGGGATCGCGCGCGAGGGCGCGATGGACGGCCTCGGCGAGCGGCGCGGGGAGCTCGGGCACGAGATCGGTGAGCCAGGGCACGTTCATGTGCAGCACGTGCGCGATCGTCTCGGCGGCGTTGCGCGCCCGGAACAGCCGGCGGTTGGCGAGGACCTCCCAGACGGTCACGCCGAGCGCAAAGACGTCGATGCGCGGGTCGACGGTGCCGCGCTCGATGTACTCCGGCGCCATGTAGGCGGCCTTGCCCTTGAGGACCTGCGTCGTCGTCTTGCGCCCCGGACGGTCGCGGCTCTTGGCGATGCCGAAGTCGGTGATGCGCGCCACGCCGTCCACGCCGACGAGGATGTTCTGGGGCGAGATGTCGCGGTGCGTGAGGCCGAGCCGGCGGCCGAACTCGTCGCACATCTCGTGGACCGCGAAGAGCCCCACGCAGGCATCGAGGGCGATGCGCAGGGCGACGCCGAGCGCGAGGCCGCGCGGCGGCGTCGCGGCGTTGCTCACCTCGACCAGGCGCGCGAGCGAGGCCCCCTCGACGTAGTCCATGACGAGCAGCAGCTCGCCGTCGAGCTCCTCGATCGTCTGGACGGCGACGATGTTGGGGTGGTGCACCTTCGAGGCGACGCGCGCCTCCTCGACGACGATGCGCCGCACCTCGGGATCGCGCAGGGCGGAGGCGTGCGCGCGCTTGATGGCCACGAGGCGGCTGAAGCCCGCCGCGGCCCGCAGCCGGCCCACGTAGACGGCGCCCATGCCGCCGCGCGCGATGGGCAGCAGGAGCTCGTAGCTCGAGCTCGAGGCGAGCGAAGGGATCTCCTTTCGGGGCGACGGCACGGCGAGCTCGGATCAGAAACGGGCCGCGAGGCCGCACGCGCCCCCGGCTGGAGTCGCGAGGAGCAACGGCGCCACCGGCACTGCCCGCGCCTCGCTCCCCGCCGTGCCGCCCGACCAGCGCGTGAAGACGCCGAGCACGACCGTCCCGACCGCCGCGCCGAGCGTGCCGACGAGCAGACCGTTCGTGCGCAGCTGGGCAGCGCGCCCCGCGTCCGCGCCCTCGCCCGAGTCGACGAAGGCGCGGTGCTTGGCGAGCGTGTCGACGCCGGAGGCGACGAGCCCCGCCGCGAGCGCGACCGTGACCCCGGCGCCGACCCCGAAGAACGCGGGGTGGAGCCCGCCGGGCGCGTCGGCGTCGGGCGCGGCCGGGGCGCCCGCCGTGGGCGCGGAGGGTGCGGGCGCGGGCGGGGGCATGCCGGGGCCGGTGGGCGGCTCGGCCGGAGCCGCGACGACGGTACAGGGCGCGTCCGCGGGCACGCGCGGCACGACGCGCACCGACACCTCGACCGCGCGCGCGCCGCGACGCACCGTCACGCGCTGCTCGCCCACCGCGAGCCACAGGACCGGCTCGCCCGACGGCGATCCCGACCGCGGCACGAGCACGTTGCCCGGCGCCGCGCGCACGCAGCCCGCACGCCCCTCGAAGCGCTGCCGCGCCGCGGCCGCGGCCGCCGCGTGGTCGCTCGTCGGGTCCGAGCCCGAGGGCGGCGCGGGGCGAAGCGCGGCGCGCTCCACGAGCTCCATGCCGAGCACGGCGTCGTCGGCGCGGAGCGCGGCGTTCAAGGCGGAGGTGAGCGCCACGGGCGCCGGCGCGAGCCGGTCGGCCTCGGCGAAGAGCGGCGCCGCGCGCGCGTAGTCCTCGGCGGCGACCGCCTGCATGGCCTGCTCGTAGAGCTCGCCCGCCTGCGCGGCGTCGTCCGCGCGGGCCGTCGCGGGGCCGAGCGAGCCGAGCGCGAGCGCGACCCAGGCGACGAGCTTCGGAGAGCGCCCCATGTCACCCGAAGCTACCACGCGTCGCCGCTCCGAGACGGGCGATCGCCGCGCGCCCGACCGCGGACGCTGCTGGCGGGCAGCCGTCCCGTATTACACTCGCTGGCCCATGAGCCAGCCACCCCCGGGCTCGCGCCCCCGCTTCGACGACGCGACCGCCACCCTCGTGCGCACGAAACCTCGACCGCTCGGGGCCGTGGTGCGCGTGCTCGGCGCCGAGGCGCGCCCGGCCGAGCTCCGCCTCGGCTCGAGCGTGGTGCGCGTCGGCTCGAGCGAGAGCTGCGACCTCGTCGTCGCCGACCGCGCCGTCTCGCGCGAGCACTGCGAGCTCGCGCTCGAGCCCGAGGGCGTGAGCGTGCGCGACCTCGGGAGCCGGAACGGGCTCTTCTACCTCGGGCAGCGCGTGGAGCGCATCGTGCTGCCCTTCGGGGGTCGCGTGCAGGTGGGCAGCGTGACGCTCGCCATCGACGTCGACACGGCGTCGCTCGACCACGACCTCGCGCCGTACCCCGGCGACAGCTACCGCGGGAGGGTGGGAGCGTCGCGTGCCATGCGCCTGCTCTTCGCCCGGCTCGCGCGCCTCGAGAGCTCGGTCGTGCCGGTGCTCGTGCTCGGCGAGAGCGGCGTCGGCAAGGAGCTTGTCGCGGGCGCCCTGCACGAGGGCTCGCGCCTCGCGGCGGGGCCGCTCGTGGTCGTCAACTGCGGCGCCTTCGCGCGCGAGCTCGTGGCGAGCGAGCTCTTCGGCCACGTGCGCGGCGCCTTCACGGGGGCCCACGCGGCGCGACGCGGCGCCTTCGAGCGCGCCGACGGCGGCACGCTGTTCCTCGACGAGGTGGGCGAGCTGCCGCTCGAGGTGCAGCCCGCCCTCTTGCGGGCGCTCGAGTGCGGCGACATCCAGCCGGTGGGCGGCGAGTCGACGCGGCGGGTGCGCGTGCGCCTCGTGGCGGCGACGCATCGCGACTTGCCGGCCGACGTGCGCGCCGGGCGCTTCCGCGAAGATCTCTACTACCGGCTCGCGGTCGTGACGCTGCGCGTGCCGCCGCTCTGCGAACGGCCCGAGGACATCGAGCCCCTGGCGCGGCGCTTCGCGGTCGCCGCGGGCCTCGACGTGCTGCCGGCCCCGGTCGTCGCGCGCCTCGCCGCCCGCACCTGGCGCGGCAACGCGCGCGAGCTCCGGAACGCCGTCCAGGCCTACGCCGCGATGGGCGCCCTGCCGGAGGACGAGGCCGTCGCGGCGGGCGCGGGCGCACACCCGCGCGTCGGCGAGGGCGTGCTCGAGGCGGCGCTCGCGGAGCGCATCGATCCGACGCGCCCCTATCTCGAGCAGAAGGACGCGCTCGTCGAGCGCTTCACGCGCCTCTACCTCGACGCCCTCATGAGCCACACGGGCGGCAACCAGACGACCGCCGCCGCGCTCGCCGGCCTCACCCGCACCTACCTAGGCCGGCTGCTCGACAAGCACCGCGTGACGAAGGGGCGGCGCTGAGAAGTCATCAGTTGTCAGTTGTCAGTTGTCAGGCCCGGAGTCGGCGGGCCGCGATCGAGACGATGGCGAGACGATGGCGAGACGATGGCGAGACGATGGAAAGACGCAAGGCACGGACCCTCGCGCGTGCGAAGGCTCGTGCCTCGTCGTGAATCGGCCGGTCGGCTCGCTCAGCCGTACCCGCCCGGACCCTGACCGCCACCCTGCGGGGGATAGCCGCCACCCTGCGGGGGCTGCTGGCCCCACTGCTGCTGCGGCTGGGCGGCCTGCTGGGGCTGGGGGTAGCCCTGCTGCGGCTGCTGCCCGTACGCCTGCTGCTGCTGGGGCTGGGGGTAGCCCTGCTGCGGCTGCTGCTGCGGGTAGCCCTGCTGCGGTTGCTGCGGCTGGGGGTAGCCCTGCTGCGGCTGCTGCGGCTGCTGCGGGTAGCCGGGCTGCGCGCCGTACTGCGGCTGGCCGTAGCCGGCGTAGGCGCCGGGCGCGTGGGGGTTCGGCTTCTCCTCGGGCTTCGCCAGGCCGAGACCCGCGAGGCCGAGGCCGCCGATCGCCGCGAGCCAGCCGATCCAGGCGCCGGCGCCGCCGTCGCCGAAGGGCAGGAGCTTCCAGGCGTTGAGCGCGAAGCCCGCGGCGGCCATGCCGGCGAGCGGGCGCGTGAAGCCGGTCCCGAGCGAGATTCCGCCGGCCGCGATGGCGAGGCCGAAGCCACCGATCACCATCAGCGCGTGCACCGGAATCAGGCTGAACATGCTGAGCAGCGTGACCGACATGCCGCCCATGCTCACCAGGGGCAGAACGAGGCACGCCACGAGCCCCACGATACCTGCCGCCAGCACCCCGAACTTGACTGCCTTCATGAATTTCCCTCGCCGACCCGTGTAGCGGGGCTTCGCGCCCACCGCAATGCCCGCATGAGGACGGGTCGTCCTACGCTCCGGCGCGCCGGATGGCGGCCGTCGAGATCGTGCTCCCGCCGCCGCTCCCGCGGCCGCCGCGCGGTTGACGGAGCGCGCGCGTGGGCGTAGGGCGCGGCCGCATGCAGGGACGGGTCATCGCGGGACGCTATCGCCTCGAGCGCATCGAGGGACGGGACGCCGTCGGCGTCGTGTGGCGCGCCGAGCACCTGACGCTCGGCATCCCTATCGCGGTGAAGCTCATCCGCTACCCGGGGGCGCTGACGCCGGAGGGGCGCGCGCGCTTCGAGCGCGAGGCCAAGCTCGCGGCGCGCATCCGCAGCGCGTACGTCTCGCGCGTCGTCGACTTCGGTCTCGGCGCGGACGAGCTCTTCCTCGTGACCGAGTGGCTCGAGGGCGAGAGCCTGCGCGCCCGGCTCGCCTCGACCGGTCGCCTCGGCCTGGTGGAGACGGCCCGCGCGCTCGGCGACGTGTGCCGCGCCCTCGCGGCGGCCCACGCGCTCGGCCTCGTGCACTGCGACATCGAGCCGCAGAACGTGCTCGTCGCGCGCGGCGAGCCGGGTGGCCGCGAGACCTACCGGCTGCTCGACTTCGCGGGTCCCTCGGTCGTCGGGCCCGCGGACCGCGACCCCGCCCTGCCGCTGCCCTACTACCTGAGCCCCGAGCTCGCAGGCGGGTCGCCGAGGGTGGACTACCGCGCCGACCTCTGGTCCGCCTCGGTGACGGCCCTCGAGTGCCTCACCGGCCAGCGTCCGTTCGAGGCGGCCGAGCTCGCGCCGCTGCTCGCGCAGATCGTCCGCGGCGACATCCGGTTGCCGCGGGAGGTCGCGCCCGAGCTCGCGTTGCCGCCTGCGATCGACGACTGGGCGCGGCGGGCGCTCGCGCGCGCGCCGGCCGAGCGCTACCCGAGCGCCCTCGAGCTCGCGGCCGCCTTCCGCACGGCGGCCGGCGTGGCCGACGACTGACCGACCCGACACGGGCACCGGCCGCGCGAGCTTCGCGGCGCCCCTCGACCGTGAGATAGTCGCGCCATGGACGAACCGACGAGCCTCCAGATCTGCGGCCTCATCGCCGGTGTTCTCGCCTCCGACGGGCACATGCACGCGCACGAGGCGAGCTTCCTCCAGCGCGTGCGCACGCGGCTCGGCCTGCCGCCGGGAGCGCGCGTCGCGCCCGTCCTCGACCGCGACGACGCCATCGGCAAGCTGCGGGGCTTGCCCGAAGAGGTGCGCAAGGAGACGCTCGAGCTGCTCATCCAGGCGGCCGCGGCAGACGGCAAGGTGTCGCCCGCGGAGCGGGCCCTGCTCGACGCGGTCGCCGGGGAGCTCCAGGTGCCGGCGGCCGAGCTCGACGTGCGACTCGACAGCGCGATCGCCACGAGCCGACCGCAGCCGTTCGAGCCGGACGACGGGGGCTGAGCGCCCGAGCACCGGTCGTCGTGAAGTCCGGGATCGAGGCGACGAGCCCGAGCTTGGATTGGAGACGAGCCCGAGCAGCCCTGGGCGGGGCAGCGGCGCAGGCCGTCCTTGTGTCGTCGCGGCCGGGCGTGTAGACCGCGCTGCAAGGGAGGATTTCATGAAGCGTCCGTTCTGGCTCGTGCTCGCAGCGTCCTTCGCGCTCGGATGTGCCACCGTGGGCAAGCAGTTCGACACCACGCACGCCGGCGACGTGCAGAAGGGGACCCACGACAAGGCGCAGATGACGGCCTGGTTCGGCGAGCCGCACCAGAAGACGTCGCCCCTGACGGGGCACCCTGCGGGCTGCGTGGAGCGCTGGCAGTGGACCTACGCCCACTCGGTCGCCGGCGGCAGCACCGTGAGCGACGTGCTCATCGTGGACTTCGACGGCGCGGGCAAGGTCTGCGACAACGCCTTCTCGCAGGTGCGGCAGTAGCGGCGCGGGTCACGGTCCGAGCGGGTACGCCCACGCGGCGTCATGCCCGCCGACCACGAGCCACCCTTGCGTGAGGCTCACCGTCGTGCCGAAGCCGTCGGCCTCGGTCGCGCCGCTCGTGAGGACACCCGCGGCGCCCCAGCCCGAGAGGGACCACTCGAAGAGCTCGACCCGGCCCGGAGCGTCGTCGAGCGCTGCTCCCGCCGCGAGGCACCCGCCGCGCAGGGCCACCCACGTGCACGCCTCGGGCAGGGCGGTGCGGAGCTCTGCCGTGTGCTGCCAGGTCCCGTCGACGCGCTGGAACACGTACATCGGCCGGCGCCCGACCACCGCCACGTTGCCGCTCAACGCCACATGGCCGTCGGAGCCGGGTGCCTCGAGCACGCCCTGCCGGACCCAGCTCGCCCCGTCCCGCACGTAGGCGTGAGCGCGGGGCGCCTCGCCGACGAGCAGGGTGTCGCCCGACAGCGCGATGCTCTCGCCGAACAGGCACTGCTCGGTGTCGCTCTGCACGAGCCCGGTCTGGGTCCAGGCGCCCCCCATGCGCTCGTAGATGCCGACCGTCCCGAAGGGCGGCGCACAGCCGAGGGCCGCGCCGCCACCGTGGCACCCGACCGCCGCGAGATCACCCGAGATCGCCACCGAGCGCGAGATGTAGCCGGGCGACACCGGGATGGCGGTCCAGGCTCCCCGCTCGCGCTCGAGCACGAAGGCCGGACCTCCGCTCCACGCTCCCTCGAGGCGCGCGACCACGATGGCGGTATCGCCCGAGAGCGCGGCGGCGCGGCAACACGTTCCCTCGGGCAGCTCGATCTCCGCTTCCGGTGTCCACCCGAGGGACGACCTCCAGAAGATCTGGGAGCCCGCGATCAGCAGGTCGTCGTCGACGGCCGCAGGCGCTCCCGCGCTCGGCGCGGCGAGAACCTCGGGACTGGCTCCGACGTCGCCGCAGGCGGCGAGGTCTTCGCCCGAGGTGCGCGTCGTCTGCGTGGCGGTCTGGTCGCCGTCGCACGCGCTGCCGCCGAGTGCGAACAGCGCAGCCACGGCGAGCGTGCTCGTCCGTTGGTGCGATGCCATGGCGGTGTCCTCCGAGCCCCGTTGTGCATCGAGCGTGCCAGGTCACGGGGCGGGCACGCGACGGCGACAGGGGCGACCTCGAGCTCTACCGGAGCCACGGCCAAGCCCTCGTTTCGCCGGCCCCGTGCCGCAAGCCGCGGCGCGCGAGCAGGCTCGCCGCGCCGCCGCCCGGCCTGTCGGCGCGTGCCGTGCAGCTGCACGGTTTGCGCCTGAGTGCATGCCCCACATCAAGACGATGGCGGGCGGCGGCGCCTCGATCGTCCGGTCGCGGTCGCGGTCACTGCCCTTCTCGCAGCCGGCGAGCGCGGCTACGCTGCGACGCGCGATGCAGCTCGGGGTCACGATCCGCGGCAGCACCTACCGGTTCGGGTCGGTGAAGGAAGTCCTCGCCAAGGCCAATCCGCCGAAATCGGGTGATGACCTGGCCGGGATCTCGGCCGCGACCGCAGTCGAGCGCGTCGCGGCGCGCGCCGTGCTGTCCGAGCTCACGCTCGCCGAGCTGCGCGCGGCGCCCGTCGTGCCCTACGAAGAGGACGAGCTCACGCGCCTGGTCGAGGACACCCTCGACGAGCAGGCCTACGCCGCGGTGAAGGATCTGTCGGTCGGGCAGTTTCGCGAGTGGCTGCTCGAGGACAGGACGACCGGGCCCGTCATCCGCTCGGTCGCCGCGGGCCTCACGCCCGAGATGGCGGCCGCGGCGAGCAAGCTCATGTCGAACCTCGACCTCATGGTCGTGGGCAGCAAGTGCGAGGTCGTCGTCCGCGCCAACAACACGCTCGGCCTGCCCGGGCGGCTGTCGTCGCGCGTGCAGCCGAATCACCCCACCGACGACGTGCAGGGCATCCTCTACAGCGCCCGCGAGGGCCTCTCGTACGGCTGCGGCGACGCCGTCATCGGCGTGAACCCGGCGACCGACACGGCCGAGTCGACGAGCGAGATCCTGAAGGCGCTCGACGCCGTGACCCGCAAGCACGCCATACCGACTCAGAACTGCGTCCTGTCGCACGTCACCGTGCAGATGCGCGCGCTCGATCTCGGCGCGCCGATGGGGCTCATGTTCCAGTCGCTCTCCGGCAGCGAGGCCGGGAACAAGGCGTTCGGCATCTCGATCGCGCTGATGGACGAGGCCTGGGACAAGATGAAGCGCCTCGGCGCGACGCGCGGCCCGAACGTCATGTACTTCGAGACGGGCCAGGGCTCGGCGCTCTCCTCGGCGGCACACCACGGCGCCGATCAGGTCACGCTCGAGGCGCGCTGCTACGGCTTCGCGCGGCGCTACAAGCCCTTTCTCGTCAACACCGTCGTCGGCTTCATCGGACCCGAGTACCTCGAGAATGGCCCGCAGATCACGCGCGCCGCGCTCGAGGATCACTTCATGGGCAAGCTGCTCGGCCTGCCGATGGGCTGCGACGCGTGCTTCACGTACCACGCGTCGATGAGCCAGGACGAGCTCGAGAGCCTGAAGATGCTGCTCGGCGCCGCGGGCTGCACCTACCTCATGTCGCTGCCGGTCGGCGACGACATCATGCTGAACTACCAGTCGAGCTCCTTCCACGACATCCCGTCCGTGCAGCGCGTGCTCCGCAAGCGGCCGGCGCCGGAGTTCGACGCGTGGCTCGCGCGGATGGGCATCTGGAACGGCGACGAGCCGGGCGAGCGCTTCGGCGATCCGGAGGTCGTCGGATGAGCCACACGCGCGCCCTCGTCGCCGCCCTGCGCGCGAAGCTCGGCGCGGCGGATCCGCTGCCGCCGCCCGGCCCCGCGGCGAAGATCCCCTCGCCGCCGCACCGCGTCTTTCCGGCGAAGCACGTGCCCGGGAGCTACGCCGAGAAGGCGGCCCGGCACACGACCGCGCTCGTCGGCATCGGCCACGTGGGCACGCGCTACGCGACCGACGTCGTGCTGCAGTTCCAGGCCGAGCTCGCGGTCGCGCACGAGGCCGTCGACACGGTGCTGCCCGAGGGCTGGGCGGCTTCGCAGAGCCTGTTGCCTCTGCAGTCGCGGGTGCGCTCGCACCGCGAGTTCCTGCTGCGGCCGGATCGGGGGCGGCGCCTCGACGAGGCCTCGCTCGCGCTCTTGCGCGAGCGGGCCGACAAGGGCGTCGACGTGCAGCCCATCCTCGCCGACGGTCTGTCGGCCGTGGCGTGCATGGGCTCGGGCCTCGAGCTCGTCCGGTGCTTCTCGGACGCGTGCCGCGCGCGCGGCCTCACGGTCGGGACGCCGATGTGCGCGCGCTTCGCCCGCGTGTGGCTCGAGGACGAGATCGGCTTCGAGGTCCGGGCGCGCGTCGCGGCGATCCTGCTCGGCGAGCGCCCCGGCCTCGGCACCGGCGACGGGCTCTCGGCGTACCTCGTCTTCGAGCCGCGCGTCGGCAAGACCGACGGCGACCGCAACATGATGTCGAACATCCACGCCCGCGGGACGCCGCCGCCCGAGGCGGGCGCGCGCCTCGCGACCCTCGCCGCGGCCATGCTCGCGCAGCAGACGAGCGGCGTGGCGCTCGATCTCGCGCCGCTCGCGAGCGAGCTCGGCGACGCGGCGTCGCGTAAACCGCGCGCCCCGCAGCGCCGCGTGCGCCTCGTGGAGGTGAAGCGATGAGCATCCTCGAGCCCATGGTCCCGACGGTCCTGTCGGTGCGGCGCATCCCGGCCGCGCACCCCGACCTCTTGCGCAGCTACGGCGCCGACCCCGCGCGCCACGCGTCGCTCGGGCTCGTGACCTGCGACCAGGACGATCCGACCTACGTCGCGCTCGACGAGGCGACGAAGCACGCTCGGGTGGACGTCGTCTTCGCGCGCTCCTTCTACGCCGGCTCCGCGCACGCGAGCGGCCGGCTCTCGGGCGAGATCCTCGGCGTGCTCGCGGCGGCCGACCCCGACGAGATCGACGAGGGCCTGCACGCGCTCGTGCGCTGCCTCGAGCACGACGCCTGCTTCTACCGCGCGGACGACGCCGGCTCCGTGGCCGTGTTCCCGCACGTCATCGCGTCCCTCGGCCATTACCTGTCGCGCGAGGCGGGGCTCGCTCCGGGCCAATCCATGGCCTACCTCGTCGCGCCGCCGCTCGAGGCGACCTA
>JADLAB010000039.1 GCA_020848455.1 Polyangiaceae bacterium | reverse complement strand
GCGGGATAGGGCGCATACCAGTCGGCGACCCACTCCGAGACGTTGCCCACCATGTGGAGGGCGCCGAACGGGCTCTTGCCCGCCTGCAGCAGGTGCACGGGCAACGTCGTCGGGAGCCTCGAGAGCTCGCCCGGTACGTCGCGTCCGGGCGCCTCGCCCAGCGGGCATGCATTCCAGGCGCTGCACCCCGGATCCGCGCCGCGTGTCCAGGGCCAGGAGCGGCCGTCCGTTCCGCGGGCCGCCTTCTCCCATTCCGCCTCCGTCGGCAGGCGCTTGCCGGCCCAACGACAGTACTGCTCGGCACTCGACCAATCGAGGCAGTTCATCGGGTGCCAGAGCCGCTGTACGCCGTGGACGTCGACGTCGTGCAGGCTGCCGTTGCTGAGCAGGTTCCAGTTGCAGGCCGGGTCCCAGATGTCGGCCGGCTCCGGGCAGCGGCCCGCGACGACGCAGCGCTCGTAGGCCAGGACCGACACCTCCGTCCGGTCGATCTCGAAGGCCGCGACGTCGACCAGGTGCTCGGGCGCGTCGTCGGCCATCTCGCGGCGCGCGGGCGGCGCGCCCATCGAGAAGGGACCACCCGGGACCGGGACCATCTCGACCCCCGCGTCGGGTGGGCTGCCATCCGAGACGCAGCCCCAGTGAGGGTCGAACACGGCCCGCGCACCGCACGATGGCGTGGGCGGGAGGCACCGTCCTCCGCGTAGCGTGTCGCCGGGGCCGCAGCGTACGACGAGGTCGGGCCACTCGCGGGCGCCGCCACGCGCGCTCGCGTCCGCGCCCCAATCCTCGGCGGCCGGTGCGAAGCGTACCCACCGCGGCGCCGTCGCGCCGCAGCGCACTCCGCCCGCCTCGAGCACGCACTGCCCGCTCGAGCCCGGAGCTCCTGCTGCGGGGCCCGCCACCGGCGCGAACGGACGGGTGGGCGCCCAGCACTGCACGCCGCCACCCGCGAGCGAAGCGCAGGTGCCCGCGACCGCGACGGCACCGGTGACACCCGGGACGCGAAAGGCCGGCAGCGGACCGCGGAGCAGACCGCCGCGAACCTTCCGCCACTCGCGCTCGCCGCCCCAGCAATGCACCGTCCCAGCGGAGCCCTTCACCATGCACGACAAGCCGGATGCGCCGCCGTCGGAGATCGCGACGGCGTCGAGCGAGTCCGCTACGTCGAAGACGAAGCGGTCGCGCTCCGGTGACCGCGCATCCACGTCCGCGTGGAAGAGACGCGCCTCGTCGAGGTGGACGAAGCAGCGCACGCCGCCGTCGCGCAGGATGGCGCAGCCCGAAGCACAGGAGCTCGCCGACCAGGCGCGCATGGGGCCGAGATCGAGACAGGCGTCGCCCGCGCCGACGATCCCGGGGCAGCGCACCTCGGTCCGCACGTCGCGTGCGCCCGCCGGCGTCGATGCGCAGCCCGGCTCGGAGAAGCCCCACGCGCCTTCGAGGCGTGCGCTGCGGTGCGCCACCAGCTCCGCGCGGGGGAGCCCCGGCAGGTCGACGTGCTCGGGCTCATTCGGCCAGCACCACACGCTCGCGTCACCGAAGCGCGCACAGGACTGCTCCGGCAGGGACCAAATCGCGACGGGCCGACCCGAGGGCGGGTCGAGCGTCGCGCCAGCGTCCGGCGCGACCGGGGCCGCTCGGGGTGGCTCCGTTGGCCCATTGACAGCCCCGGGTCCGCATGCGGCGAGGAGGGCCATCACGCAGGGCGGCAGCGCGCGAGGAGGCTGGTTGCGTACCATGAACGGCCGCCCGAGGTGTCGCGCGCTTCGTCCGGTACCAACCGAGGCCGAAGGAAGGCTCTCCTTCCGCGCGGACCGGGCCCCGCCGGCTGCGACGGCCGGTTGGCCACCCCATTCGAGAACCGACGCCGATATGGATTGAGGGTCGGGCGGCGGATCGACGGAGACACTAATGGGACTTCGATTGATCCTTGTCGGATACACTGTTCATGATCCAATTGCCCTGCGCGCCGATGATGTAGACTGCCTTCTTATCGCAACCGCTGACGCCAACGCTGAGATCACTGATAAACTGCGCAGAGAGCTGTTCCCTTGGACAGGAGAGTTCAAAAGCGGCGCGGTCCAAGGGCGAGATCCACTGACCCATGCAATATGGAGAAAGATAGACGTCCTTGCGCCCGCAACCATCGGCAGCGTACATGCAATTCGCCAGTTGATTCAGCGTCAACTGATTGCACGTGAGATCGGCGGCGGCCTTGACCTTCAGCTGCTCGATGCCAGGACCGGAATAGCAGCCGATGAGCGTAACGGACGTTGCAAAAAGAGTCGTCAGCACGATCGGTACGGATGAAGTACACGCCATGGGTGCCTCTTCGAGTTGAACGGACTGAAGTGAATCGGGGGCGTCAGTCAAGGCGGCGCCGCTTGCGGGGCACGGCGCGGTCTGCCCAACGAAGTTCCGGCGGTCAGCGCGTTGTCCGCCAACTGCCGGTACGTGCGGAGTGTACTCTCGCATGGGGGTCGCGAGCAACGGTCGCGTGTCCGATGTCCCGACGAGGTGCGCGCTCGGTGGTGCCGTCCCGTCGGTCTCGAGCTGCGCGCCCGGCTGCCGCGGGCGCTCGAGTCGCGAGCTCCACGAGCGGGAGCGCCGCGGTGGGGCGAGGGGTCACGCAGCGGAACGTCCGCACGACCCTGCCGGGCGGGGACGGGTTCGCGGGCCAATTGACCCAGAGTCTGCTTGGTGTCGGCAACGACCTGCCGCTCCCACCAGCGTGCGCTGTCCCACGCGCTCTTTCCCGGCGCCTTCGAGGTCCTCGCCACCGCCAGGGCTCGCCCTCCGCGGCGCTGCCGGTGCGGGCTCGCGTCCGCGCGGAGCTGCAGTCAGCGAAGGAGCCACGGAGCGAGCTCCGGCGCGCTGCGGATGTTGACCAAGTCGCGTTCGCGGCGTCGGCGTGGCGCCAGCGCGTTCTGGCGCACGGTCCAGTTTACACATTAGTAAAGTGGACCATGTTCCAGTTCGCGCGGAGGCGCCGCTACCTTCGGGACTTCGTCGGCGGGCCGCGCCAGGTGGGCAAGACCACGATGGGCTGACGCTGCTCGGGGAGCACGCGAGCGAGCGCCACCCGGCCTATCTCGACTGGGACGATCCGAGGGCCCGCGCTACTACCAGGTGCACCGAGGCGTACGGCACTTCGAGCGCGGCAAGATCACGGTCGTGCCGTTCGTGCGCTTCTGCCGCGATCTCGCGCTGCCGTGAGCTCGGCGCGGTCGCACCGCGAGGCGAGCCTCGACGGCGC
>JADLAB010000038.1 GCA_020848455.1 Polyangiaceae bacterium | reverse complement strand
CGCCGCGGCGGCCGGCAAGTCCGCGCGCCGGGGAGGCCCTCACCGAGACGACGGCGCCGTGCGCGCTCGCCCCCACGACCTGCGTTCTCACGGGCGAGTGGTGACGGGCGGCGCGGGGAGCTGAACGCCCGTACCGCAGCAGCGCCCGGGACCGGCGCGCACGGAGCAAGAACCCTGCCGACTCGGTCGTGCATGCCCGTCGCTGCCTTGCGCAGCGGCTGGATTGGGACTATGCAAGCGCGCCATCGCAGCGCCCCCACGAGCCGGATCCCGGTGCCCCCGCACCGTGACGGCGCGCACGGGGCCTGTGCGACACGGCCAACGCCATGATGATGCAGCCGAACAACCCCGCAAGCCAGAACAACGCCTCGGACCAACCCGCCGAAGGCACCACCACCGACGGCGGCGCGCCCCCTCCGGGCGGCGCGGCCCCGGGCGGTCCGATGAGCGGCATGATGCTGCTCGTGCCGTTCCTGCTGCTCATCGGCCTCATGTTCTTCATGAACCGCAACGAGCGGAAGAAGCGCGCCACGCTCGAGAGCAAGCTCAAGAAGGGCGACCGCGTGCTCACGCGCGCCGGCATCGTCGGCAAGCTCGTCGACGTCACGGACCGGGTGTGCAAGGTCGAGATCGCCCCCGGCGTGACCGTGCAGATGTTGAAGGGCGCCATCGAGGGGCTCGACGTCGATCCCGCGGTGGCGGCGGCTGCGGCCGCCAAGGCCGAGCCCGCCAAGGAAGAGAAGGCGAAGGCCAAGGCCGAGCCCGCCAAGGAAGAGAAGGCGAAGGCCAAGGACGACAAGGCGAAGGACGACAAGGCCACGGACGAGGACGAGGAAGAGGACGAGCCCGCCGAGGCCAAGCCCGCCGCAGCGAAGGCCAAGAAGTAGTAGTCGGCGATGCTGCACCTCATTCTCCAGTTCGGCTTCGCGGCCATCGCGCTCGCGTGCCTGGTGGCCGCGCTCTTGCGGCGCGGGTCGCGCGGACAGCTGCTGTGGGCCGCCGCGAGCGCCGGAGCGGCCGCGCTCGGCGAGACGTACCACGTGGCGTGGGTCCTGCTCGCCTTCGGCCTGATGTCGCTGTGGGCCCTCTTCACGGCCCTGCCGGTCATGAACATCGGCTGGCGGTTGAAGGTGGGGCTCACGGCCTACCTGCTCGTCGGCGCGGGCATCTGCCTCTACCCGACCCTGCACGACGAGCTCGTGGGCAAGGACAACCTCGAGGCCTACTCCGCCGAGGAGCGCGCGGAGATCGACCGGCAAGCGAAGCAGGGCGAGCTCGGCTTCGGCCAGTACCTGCGCTCGAATCTCGGCTTCCGCCTGGTGCGCGGGCTCGACCTCAAGGGCGGCCTGCGCCTCGTCTACACGGTCGACGTCGAGGAGGCGATCAAGGACAAGCGCGACCGCTACTACGACGATCTGCGTGTCGCGCTCACCAAGCACTTCCCGGAAGCGACCGGGTACACGGGCGACGCCCAGCCCAACAACGAGCAGATGGAGAAGCTCAGCTCCGTGGCGAAGCTCGTCAAGGAGCAGGGGCGGCTCGACAGCGTGGTCGTCACCTTCGAGGACGCCGCGCTCGCCGACAAGGTCGACCAGGAGTTCCTGTCGCGCTTCCTGCTCGAGCTGCAGCTGCGCCGCTCCTCCGACCGCCGGGAGCTCATCTTCCGGATCAAGACCGAGGTGGTCACCGACGCACGCGCCCGCGCCGTCGAGCAGGCCAAGCAGACGATCCACCGGCGCGTCGACAGCCTCGGCCTCAAGGAGGCCGCGGTGAGCTCGCGCGACGAGGACATCATCGTCGAGATGCCCGGCGACGACGCCAAGGCCTTCGAGGAGATCAAGTCGATCATCAGCGAGACCGCGCGCCTCGAGTTCAAGCTGCTCGACGACGAGCAGAACCCCTTCGAGGGATTTGCCAAGCGCGGCCTCGACGAGGCGGGGATCGCGATCGAGTTCGAGAACGCCCCGGTCGGCCCCGGCCGCACCAAGCCGGTCTACTACGCGCGCCTCGCGCGCCACGAAGGCGAGGCGATGGAGGCCGCGCTCAAGCGCTTCCGCGACTGGGTGGGGCGCCAGATCGAGTCGGGCGCGCTGCCCGTCGATCAGAACCACGAGGTCGGCTACGAGAAGTGGGTCGAGTACGAGCCGGACACCGGCGAGTACAAGGACGTCGGCTGGCGCACCTATTTTCTCTGGAGCAAGGCCGAGATCACCGGCGACATGGTGCGCAACGCCCAGGCGGCGAGCGACCAGAGCGAGGGCGGCCTCGGCGGCTGGAACGTGCAGCTCACCTTCACCCAGCCGGGCGGGGAGATCTTCGAGCGCATCACCGAGGCGAACGTCAAGCGGCGCTTCGCCATCATCCTCGACGGCAAGACCGAGAGCACCCCCGAGATCCGCGAGAAGATCGGCGGCGGAACGGCGCGCATCACCATGGGCGCCGGCAGCATCGACCAGCAGCTTCAGAACGCGAAGAAGCTCGAGCTCGTGCTGAAGTCGGGCGCGCTCCCCGCGCCGATCTCGCTGTCGAACTCGCAGGTCATCGGGCCCTCGCTAGGCAACGATGCCATCGACAAGGGCGTCACGGCGGCGCTCGTCGGCGCCGGGCTCGTGCTCCTCATCATGCTGTATTTCTACCACGCGGCCGGCATGATCGCGAACCTGGCCGTGCTCCTCAACCTGGTGTTGCAGGTGGCCGCGCTCGCCATGTTCGGGGCGTCGCTGACCCTGCCGGGCATCACGGGTCTGGCGCTCACCATCGGCATGGCCGTCGACGCCAACGTGCTCATCAACGAGCGCATCCGCGAGGAGCTCGCCATCGGCAAGAGTCCGCGCGCCGCGGTGGCGGTCGGCTACGACAAGGCCTTCGCGGCGATCCTCGACGGGCACGTCACGACGCTCATCACGGCTCTCATCCTGGCGCAGTACGGCTCGGGGCCCATCAAGGGCTTCGCCGTCACGCTCATCGTCGGCGTCACCTGCAGCCTGTTCACGGGTGTCGTGGTGACCAAGCTGTTCTTCGAGTTCTGGGTGCGGCGCCGTCACGCCAAGCTCAGCCTGGGTTGAGAGGCGAGGGTAGCTCATGCGTTGGCTCAAGCCAGGTCACGACTATGACTTCATGGGCTTGCGGTGGTACTTCATCACCGCCAGCATCTTCTTGAACCTGCTCGCGCTGTTCGCCTTCTTCGTCTGGCCGGGCGTCAAGTGGGGCACCGACTTCCGGGGCGGCACCGAGATCGAGGTCGCCTTCGAGACGCCGGTCGAGGCCGGCGCGGTGCGCGGCGCGGTCGAGGCAGCCGGCTTCGGCGCGCCCGACGTCGTCGCCGTGCCGGGCGCGCGCAAGGACAACACCTACCTCGTGCGCGTACAGGAGGTGAGCGCGCTCTCGGAGGAGCAGAAGGAGCTCGCGCAGAAGGTCCTGTGCCTCGCAGCCACGGACGAGAGCGCGGACTGCCCGAAGGGCATGCGCTCCGACGAGGTCAAGTTCAGCCCCGGCGGCGACAAGATCACGGTCCGCTACCAGAAGGACGTCGAGGTCTGCGGCCCACCCGAGATAGACCCCGCGAACCCCGACGCGAAGATCGAGTGCCCGCCGCGCGCCGAGATCGCGAAGCAGCTCGCCGGCCGCGTGCCCGGCATCGAGCTCCGCGCGGGGCGCGCCGTCGTCGTGCAGAACGTGCGCGAGCGCAAGGTCGACTTCCTGCTCAAGGGACGCGGCGAGCAGATGATGGACGGCCTGCGGGCGGCGCTCGGCGCCGCGGTGCCCGAGCAGCCGGAGCGCAGCGAGTGGGTCGGCGCCAAGGCGGGCAAGGATCTGCGCGACGCCGCCATCACGAGCGTGCTCATCGCGATCATCTTCGTCATGGGCTACATCGCCTTCCGCTTCGACGTGCGCTTCGCGCCCGGCGCCATCGTGGCGATGATCCACGACGTGCTCATCGCGGCCGGCGTCATCGTCCTGGCGGGGCACGAGATCACGCTCTCGACCATCGCGGCCCTGCTCACCATCGTCGGCTACTCGATCATGGACACGGTCGTCGTGTACGACCGCGTGCGCGAGAACCTCGGGCGCCACCGCAAGATGAGCTTCCCGGCGATCATC
The DNA here is from genome assembly GCA_020848455.1 of Polyangiaceae bacterium. GTDB lineage: Bacteria > Myxococcota_A > Polyangia > Polyangiales > Polyangiaceae > JACRDA01. The sequence continues at coordinate 4,684 of JADLAB010000038.1, read as the reverse complement.
AACAAGGCGATTACCGAGATGCTCGGCCGGACCATCAAGACGTCGCTGACGACGCTCTTGTCGCTCCTGCCCTTCATGTTCTGGGGCACGACGCTCATCAAGAACTTCGCCCTCACGCTCATCGCGGGCATCATCGTCGGCACGTACTCGTCGATCTTCATCGCCGCGCCGTTCACCGAGTGGATCGACCGGCGCTTCTACGCCGGCAAGGCCATGAAGAAGACGCGCCGCATCGTGCGCAAGGCCGCCGCGGCCGACCCGGGCTCGGTCCCCGCGGGCTGAGCGGGCGAGCTTGGGCGCTCCCGACGCGCGGCGTTCGCTCGACCCCGGCCCGGCCTCGGGCGAGGCGCTCGCGCTGGCGCGCGAGCTCCAGAGCTCCCTGACGATGGCCGAGGCGCTCGTGCGCCGCGGCCACGGCGCGGGTGAGCCGCTCACGCGCTGGCTCGAGCCGCGCCTCGCGCACCTGACGCCACCCGACGCGATGGCCGACCGCACCGCCGCGGCCGAGCGCATCGCGCACGCCATCCGCACGCACGAGCGCATCGCTGTGTTCGGCGACTACGACTGCGACGGCATGACCGCCACGGCCCTGCTCACCGAGGTCGTAGAGGAGCTCGGCGGCGAGGCCGTCGCCCTGTGCGCCAGCCGCTTCGCCGGTGGCTACGGGCTCTCGGCCCCTGCGCTCGCGCGCGTGCGCGCGAGCGGCGCGAGCCTGCTCGTCACCTGCGACTGCGGCTCGACCGACCACGAGCGGCTCGCGGCGGCGCGCGCGGCGGGCATCGACGCCGTCGTCATCGACCACCACCTCGTGCCGGACGAGCCCCTGCCGGCGGTCGCGTTCCTGAACCCGAACCGGCCGGGCTGCGGCTTCCCGTACAAGGGCCTGGCGAGCTGCGGGCTCGCGCTGTCGATCGCGGCGGAGCTGCGCCGGCTCTGCGGCCGCGAGCTCGATCTGCGACGCTGGCTCGATCTCGTGGCCATCGGCACCATCGCCGACGTGGCGCCGCTCGACGGCGACAACCGCATCCTCGTGCGCGCCGGTCTCGCGCGGCTCTGCGGGGCGGGGCTGCGGCCCGGGCTCGCCGCGCTGGCGGCGCGGCTGCCGGCCCGGCTCCGGCCCATCGCGGAGGACGTCGCGTTTCGCGTCGCGCCGCGGCTCAACGCCCCGGGGCGGCTCGGCGATCCCGCGCTCGCGCTCGAGCTGCTCCTGTGCCGCGAGCCGGCGCGCGCGGTCGAGCTCGCGGCCGAGCTCGACGCCCTGAATCAGCGGCGGCGCGACCTCGGCCAGCGCATGGAGGCCGAGGCCGTCGCGGACGTGGAGGCGGCGGGGCACGCGTCCCTGCCGGCCATCGTCGTCGGGCGCGAGGGCTGGAGCCCCGGGGTCGTCGGCATCGTCGCCGGCCGGCTCGCGGCGCGCTACGGCAAGCCCGCGCTCGTGATCGCGCTCGAGGGCGGCCGTGGCGTGGGGTCGGCGCGCGGACCCGCGGGCGTGCGGCTGCACGACGCGCTCGTGAGCACGGCCGACCTGCTCGTGCGCTTCGGCGGGCATCAGGCGGCCGCCGGGCTCGAGATCGAGACGCCGCGCCTCGCGGCCTTCCGGGAGCGCTTCTGCGCGGCCTTCGCCGACGCCGCCGCGGCCGACGTGGGACCGGCCGCGGCCGACGTGCGCCTCGATCCGCGCGACGACGTCTCGCAGGTGCTCGGCGACCTCGAGCGTCTCGAGCCGTGCGGCCAGAAGAACCCGGCTCCGCGCCTGTTCGTGGCGGCCGCGGAGGTGAAGAGCTGCCGCCCCGTGAAGGGCCACCTGCGCCTCGACTTGACCTGGGAGGGTCGCCGGCTCACCGGCTTCGCGCCCGATGAGGGGGCGCGCGCCGCGGAGCTCGCCGGGCGGCGCGTGGACGTCGTCGGTCGGCTCCAGCGCTCGAGCTACGTGCCGCGCAGCGCCCCGAGCTGGGGGGGCGGCGCGTCGTCCGGCGCGAGCCCGGTCGGCGTGGGCGCCCGTGGCGGCGCCGAGGTGGAGCTGCTCGTCGAGCACGTCGCCCCGCGAGCGGGCGGCGGGACATGACGCAGCGCACGCCAGGTCCTAGACTGGCTCTCCGATGGCCGACCCGACCGAGCCGCTCATCCGCTTCGCGGGGGTACGCAAGGCCTTCGGGCCGAAGGTCATCTACCGGCGCCTCGATCTCGACGTGTTCGCGGGCCAGACCCTCGTCGTGATGGGCGGGTCGGGCGTGGGCAAGAGCGTGCTCCTCAAGATGCTCATCCGGCTGCTCGAGGCCGACGGCGGGTCCATCCGCTACCGCGGCGACGAGGTGACGAAGATGAGCGAGGGCAAGCTGCGCGAGCTGCGGCGCAACATCGCGATGCTGTTCCAGGGCGGCGCTCTGTTCGACTCGCTCAGCGTCGGCGACAACGTGGCCTACGGCCTGCACGAGCACTACGGCAAGAAGCTCGATCGGGCGAGCAACGAGGAGCGCGTGGCCTGGGCCCTTTCCCTCGTGGATCTGCCCGGCATCGAGGACATGCGCCCGGCGGAGCTGTCGGGCGGCATGAAGAAGCGCGTGGCGCTGGCGCGCGCCATCGCCCTGCACCCCGAGGTCGTGCTCTACGACGAGCCGACCACGGGACTCGACCCCATCAACGCCACGCGGGTCAACCACCTCATCAACGGCCTCAAGCGTACGCTCCACGTCACGAGCATCGTCGTCACCCACGACATGTCGAGCGCCTTCGCGGTCGGCGACCGCATGGCCTTCGTCTACCAGGGCGAGATCATCGCGGTCGGCGACCCGGAGTCGTTCCGGAGCCCGACCGACCCGCGCGTGGCCGACTTCATCAAGGGCCACGCCCCGGAGCACGAGGACGTGGACACCCTGCTCAAGGCCTGACGGTCGGGGGGTCCGCGACCCCGGCGCGTGCGGGGGGTGTCGCCGGGGTCCGGGCGGCGTATGCTTGTGGGACTGGGAGCTCGCGGCGCGCCGCCGCTCCCGTTCGGGCTTTCATGTTCACCAAACGCGACTACAAGGTCGGAGCGTTCGTCGTGCTCGGCCTCGGGCTCATCGTGCTCGTGGTGTTCCTCATCGGCAACGACCGGCGCGCCTTCCAGAGCCACCGCGAGTACAAGATCCTGTTCGACGACGTGATGGGTCTGCGACCCGGCGCGCCGGTCCATCTCGGGGGTGTGCGCATCGGCGCCGTGAGCTCGGTCGAGTACACGAAGGAGGACTACGAGAAGGTCCACGTGGCCATCAGCGTCGTGGCGAGCGACGCGAACCGGATCCGCACCGACAGCGTCGCGCAGGTCGCCGCCAAGGGCATGCTCGGCGACAAGATGCTCATCATCACCCGCGGCAGCGCCGACGAGCTGCCCGACGGCTCGATCATCACGAGCAAGGCGAGCTCGGACCTCTTCGGCACGCTCGCCACGCTGGGCGACGACGTGAAGAGCACGCTCGGCGACGCGAAGACCGCGATCGGCAAGATCCAGGAGCTCGCCGAGAAGCTCGCCGACGACGGCCTGCAGGACAACCTGAAGGGCACGCTCGCCGAGGTGCGCGCGCTCCTGCACGAGGTGACGAAGGGTACGGGCTACCCCGCGCGCTTCCTGTCCGACGCCAACGAGGCCGACCGCATCTCGCGCCTCGTCGACACGATCGACCAGACGGCGCGCGAGCTCGGCGCGACGGTGCGCTCGGTGCGCTACGCGGTCGAGCGCGTGCAGACGGGGCCGGGCTTCGCCCACGACCTGCTCTACGGCGAGGGGCCGACGAAGCAGGTCGAGCAGCTCGGCACGGCCGCCGAGGAGGTCGCGCTCGCGCTCCGCGGCGTGCGCCAGGCCGACAGCTTCGCGCACGACGTGCTCTTCGGGGGCAAGCGCGGCGACGACGCGCTGCAGAACGTGACCGCGCTCACCGCCGATCTGCGCGACATCGTGCGCGACATCAAGAGCGGCAAGGGCACGATCGGCGCGCTGCTCGTCGACCCGTCGATCTACGAGGACGTCAAGCGCGTGCTCGGCAACGTCGAGCGCAACAACGTGCTCCGCGCGCTCGTGCGCTACTCGCTCAAGAAGGACGACACGCCGCCGAAGGTGGACGTCGGCGAGCGCTGAGCCCGTGGCCCTCGCCGGGCCGCGCCGCGCTCAGTGGATGCACTTGTTCAGGCGGTCGCGCTCGGGGCCGCAGGACGACTCGAACTTGCCGCCCTTGCAGTAGCCGGTCGCCTCCTGGCACGCGACGAGGTCGTCGTAGAGGTACTCGCAGTCGCGGTACTCGGCCTCGCGCAGATCGCCCTCGTAGCTGTTCAAGCAGTTGTCGTACCCGTAGCTGCTGCACCCCTCGCAGTCGCACTTCGCGTCGCACACGGCGTTGCCGGGCGAGCTGCACGCAGCGGCCGCGAACGCGGAGAGGAGCAGGGCCAGGCCCACGTAAAGGATTCGCAACGCACGTCCCATGCGCCGAGCATAGCGCGGCGCGGGCGAAATGGGGCGACCGCCGGGCCGTCCGCTCCGGCTCGGCATCGGGGCGTGTCCGGCGGTCCGTGCGCGCGCGGCGCAGGCGAGGCTACTTCTTCGGCGCGGGCGGGGCGGCCGTGGACGCGGCCGGCGCGGGCTCGCCCTTCGGCATCATCTTCTCGATCATCGGCATGACGCACGCCGTGAAGGCCTTGCAGTCCTTCTCGGCGT
>JADLAB010000037.1 GCA_020848455.1 Polyangiaceae bacterium | reverse complement strand
TCTGCGCGCCCTTCGCGCGCATCCGCGCCGCGCGCCGGCCGGGGGGCCGCGCCTTCGCCCGCGCCGGCGCGCGCCTCGCGTTCACGAAGTGGCACGCCCTGCGCGCCGAGCGCGCCGGGCGCGAGACCATCAGCCTCGACCTCATCGGCCCGCTCCGCGCCGAGCTCGCCCTCTTGCGCGCGACCCTGCGCGGCCGTCCGCCGTGAGCGGGCGGCCGGCGTGAAGCGACCGTCGTCGTCGGCGACGCCGAGCGTGGGGGCGCGGGAGCTGCGCGCCGCGCCCGAGCTCGAGCGCGTCACGGGTAGATGTACCCCTGCGCCCCGAGCGTGACCGACCACCAGTCCGAGACGACGGCCCGCTCGTCGTGCCTCGGGAGCCAGCGCTCGTTGCCCGCGACGGGCATGAAGCAGTAGGGCAGCGCGAAGCGGAGGTCGATGTCGGTGACAGGCGCTTCGCGCGACGGGACGACCCCGCCGACGCGAAAGCCGAGCGGCACAAAGCTCGAGCTCGCGACCGTGAAGTCCTGGATCCCGAACCCGGTCTCGAGACCGAGGTGCAGGTACGCGATCGGGCTCACCGTCGCGGCGAACGCCAGGCCCGGAGCCATCGGGAGATACCAGCCGCTCGCGATGCCGACGGGCTCGAACAGGCCCACGGCCACGGTGCGAAAGGGCCGATCGTCGAGCGCCTTCACGACGCCGAGGCCGAGCGCGCCCTCGAGGCGGAGCCAGCCGGCGATCGATCCGGCGGCCCGAAGCGACACGTACCCACCGCCCACGCGCGCGAAGAACAACGGGATCCGCCCCGCCCCCCGGAGCGCGAGCTCGACGTCCCCCGACACGAGGCGTCCGCGGACCCCGAGGACCAAGTCGCCGGGGATGAACCCCATGGTGAAGGTCTCGACGCCGTCGAGCTCGAGCCCGTCGGCGACGGCGCCGCGCGCCGCGAGCGTGAACCCAGGCAGAGCCACGCAGAGCCCGTCGTCGGTGCACGTCGGATCGTCGGGCGAGGTGCCGCTCCAGCCCAGGTTGCTGTGGAACGCCCACGCGGCGAGCGCGACCGTGCCGTCTGGCAAGAGGAGCGAGCGAGCGGCCAGGGCCACGGGCTGCGGCGGCACGATGGGCACCGGCTCGAGCCGCGCGAGATCCAGCGTCCGCTCCTCGCCGTCGCGGAGGTTCACCGTCTCGGGCTCGAGCGCTCCGTCCGGCGTCGTCGCCGTGATCGTCACCGTGCCCGGATCGACCTCGAGGCGCTCGCGGGCCGGCTCGGGCGCCGCGTCGCCGACGGCGAGCGTCGTGCCCGGAGGCGCGAAGCGACGCGGGACCGGCGCCGGCCGGCGGCGCGTGGGTGGGCGACCACCTGCTCGAGGCGCCTGTGGCGCGACCTCGCGCGCTACCTCGCCGCGCACCCGGACGCGGGGTGCGAGCCCGCGGAGGCGCAGGCGAGCTCGCGCGCTCAGGGGTAGAAGCACGCCTCGGCACCGAGCGTGATCCAAAAGGCGTCGGCGACGAGCTCGCGCTCCTTGTGGGGCGGGAGGAAGTCCTCGTCGCCGCGGACCGGCATGAGGAGGTACGGCAAGCTGCCTCGGAGCTCGATGTCGACGAGCGCCTCTTCGCCGACAGGAACGGTGCCCCCGAGCCGGAGGCCCATGGGGACGAACATGGAGCCCGGCTCGACGAAGCTCTGCAGCCCGAAGCCCGTGTCGAGACCGAAGAAGAAGGTCTCGTCCGGGGTCAGCGTGAAACCCAGTGCCACCCCGGGCGCCACCGGCAGGACGTCTCCCATCGCCACACCGACGGGCTGGATGAGCCCCACTCCGCCGAAACGGCCGTCGATCTGCTGCACGGCGCCGAGACCGACGGAGGCGTCGACGCGCAGCACGCCGTCCGGGCGCCCCGAGCCTCGCAGCGCCAGGTACCCGCCGCCCGCTGAGGCGCGGAGAGCCGGGATGCGCCCCGTGCCCTCGAGCCCTATCTCGAAGTCGCCCGGCAGGAGGCGCGCGGCGAGTCGCAGCAAGAGATCGCCCGGCTGGTAGCCCATCGAGAACGTCTCGATGCCCTCCAACGCGAGGTCGTCGCTGAACGCGCCGCGGACGCTCACGGCCCAACCGGGGGCGATGATGTCGGGGTGCTTCTCGCCGTCTCCCGGCGAGTAGTACGGCTGCTTCGGCTTGTCTTTCACGAGGAGGCTGAAGAAACCAGAGGCGCCGACCGACATCATGCCCGCCGGCAGGCTCATCGAGCGCGCGCTCCAGGCGACGGGGGGGCGCGGCCGAGGGGGCTCGTCGGGCGCCCGGGCGAGGCTCCCGAGATCGAGAACGCACTCCTCGCCCTCCCCGAGCTCGAGGATCGCGGGCTCGAGCGCGCCTTCGGATGTGTGCGCCGTGACGACGGCGGTCCCCGGATCCAGCGCGAACCGCTCGCCGACGCGGTCCGGGGCTCCGCCATGAAACCGGAGCGCTGTCGGTCCCTCGGGCGCGCCTCGCACGACGAGGTACGCGACGCGTCGGTCCGCGCTCTCTGCGCACGCGAAGGCCTCCCGCGCGCGATTCTCGTCCCGCGCCTGGTTCGCGAGCCGCAACGCCTCTCGGCAGCTCGCGGACGCCGCGCGCACAAGGCCGTGAGCGGCGTCCGCGAGCCCAAGCGCGAGCAAACTCTCGGCCGTCGGCCGCTCGGTCGCGGCGACCTGGAGCGGAGGGCGGATCGCCGTCATGTAGTCGTGGTCGGCGACGAGCGCAGGGCCGTGCCCTGGGACGGAGTCGGGCTCGCCAGCGCGCGCGACCGCCGACGTCACCACGCTCGCTGCGATGGCGGCGCAGAGCGCGCCGCGAGGGAGCGTGCGTGTCGCCGGTTGCATGGCTAGGGCGTCGGCAGCGCGAATTCCCAGACCTCGGTGTGGTACGAGCCCTGGTAGGTGTACGGGCCGACCACGTAGAGCTTGCCTTGGTAGAGCCGCGGCACAGCCGCAGCCAAACCATGCGGACCGTGCGCCGACTCGGGCAGCGTGCCGGCTTGGTTCCCGAGGATGTGGTACTCCTTCTGCGTCGCGAGGTTGTAGCCGTAGATGTCGACGCGATTCTTCACGACGTCGGTCATGGTGTTCGGGGCGTCCGAGTCCCTGTCGTCCTGCCACACGACCCAATCACCCTCCACCGCGGGGTCCCACTTCGCGCTCGGCTTCGCGGCGTCCGTGTAGGTCAGGCGCGTCGTCACCTGGGTCTCGATGTCGTACGCCACGACCTCCTGGTTCGCCGGCGTCTCGAGGCCTCCGCCCGGGTGGTAGCGCTGATCGATCCACACGATCGTCTTGCCGTCGCTCGCGGCCATCCATTGCAGGGCGGGATCGTTGGTGACGTTCGTATCGCTCCAGTCGCGCACATCGATGAGGTGCACCTCGCCATCGCCCTCGCTGAGCACGATGTAGGGCTCGTTCAAGGAGTAGTTCCAGACGAGCCAGTTCGAGGTGGCGAAGGTGTGCTTGCTCCCGTCGCGCAAATCGAGGGCCCAGGTGCCGAGGGCGCCGCCACCGAAGACGGCGAAGGTGTCGCTCGCGGTGATGACGCCACTCCAGTCGGGGTCACAGGGGACCCCCTCGCTGAAATGGAGCCCTCGCGTCGCGTTCGCATGGAGACAGGTCTCGCAGACGTAGCCCCGGCGTGCGTCGCCCTGCTCGAACCAGTAGGCCTGGACGAGGCAGGCGCCGGACAGCGCGGCGCTGTACGTGTTGCTGCCGGGCTCGGGCTCCGGCGCGCCGAGGTCGTACTCCTCGCCGGTGTCGAGGTCGACGAGGGCGCCCGGCCCGCTCGTCATGAGCCGCCCACCGAACCGAGTCTGGTAGGCAAGCATGTTGGAGGCGTGGTACCGGGTCGTCAGGAGGCGACACCCGGGCCCGCAATCCGGCCGCGGAAAGAGCGGCGGCAGGACGACGACCTCGCGAGGTGGCGCGGAGGCGGGCGGCCACTCGCCCCAGGGCCCGATGGGACCGCAGGCGCCCGCCGTGGGCGTCGCCCCGCCCGAGCCCGCCACACCGCCACCGCCACCGCCACCCGAGGACGTCGCGCCAGCCGCCCCGCCCGGCCCGGCCGGCGTGCCATCCGTGCACTCGGCGAGCGCGCACCCGCCGAGGGCCGCGAGGGCGAGGGCACCGATGCGCAGGCGGCGCTTCATGGCGTGCTCCCTACGGAGAGGTGGAGCGCCACGCCCGTGAGGCGCGCCGCGTACCGTCCCGCATACTGACGCTGCTTCGCAAATCCGCGTGCCGGTGCGTGACCCGACGGCTCGAGCGCTCCCCGATTCGTGGCGCGGAAGGTGTGCCACGCCCCCTCGGTCTCGTCCCCGTCGAGATGCAGATAGACGAACCGGCCGTCGGTCGCGACGGCGTCGAGCTCCGCGTCGAAGTGCCGCGAGCCGAACGTCGGCAGGCGCCCGGGCTGGCGCAAATCGAGCGTCACGAGGTCGTGCTCGAGCGCCAAGGCAAGGATGGGTCCGTGCGCCGAGGCGCTCACGATCTTGCCAACCTCCCCGCCCTCGTCGTCGTCTCCGTGGTCCCCGCCGTGGTCGTGGCCGTGACCACCACCGTGCTCGTCCTCGTCGTCGTCGTTCGCAGCCAACCGGCGGGCAAACACGTCACCCTCGTACCGCACGAGCTCGAAGCTCCCCACGAGAGCGAGCGCGCCACCCGCGACCCTAGCGTGGTGGATGCGCCGCTCACCGACGAACCAGATGTCGCTCGAGCCCACATGGAGCGCGACGACGTCGTCGTGGAGCTCGAGCGTGCCGAGCGCGGCAAACGAGTCGCCGCTCTCGGCGTAGACTGCGAGGCGCTCGCCGCGCGCGAGGGCGACCAGCTTGTCGCTCGCGGCGAGCACGCGCCGGGCGTTGGGCTTGCCTGGCAGCGTCACCGGGAGCTGCTGGACCACGGCGGGCGCCGCTCCCGAGAGGCTCCAGCGCTCGAGCCCGGCCTGCGACACGGTCCAGAGCGCGCGCTCACCGAGCGCGTAGGCCTGCACCTGGCGCGGCAGTAGCGTGACCGCCGGCGCGGCGGGCCGGCGCTGCTCGCACCGAAGGACCGGGTGCGACGGATCGTCGTCGTAGGCCCAGGTGCCGGGGGGCGCATACCACTTGGCGTCGCCGAGCTCGCAGCTCGTGCCCTCCTCGAGCGCGTGGGCGAGCGTCGCGTCGCTCCGCGGCGTGTCGTGCGCCGAGGCGCCGGCTGGCCTCCAGCCGAGGTCGAGGCGGCCCGCGGTGCGGCGCTCGTACGCCCCATACCGCACACTGCCATCGGAGTCGTGGCGCGCCGGCACGACGCGCAGCGTCCAGCCGCGCGTGCCCCGCTCTCCGGTCACCCAGGCATCCGCCCCGATGGCCGGGGCACCGCCATCGTCGGGCGCGATGAGCTCCGTGTCGCCTCCCGCGTCGAGATCCACCGCGTACACGTCCGAGTGTGCGCCGCCCTGCGCGTCCGCGCCACCGCCGATCAGCATCACGCGGCGCTCGCCGTCACGGCCGTAGCCGAGCCACGACCCGGTGCGCACCGGCACGTGCGGCAAGAGGTGCACGTCGCTCGAGCCCTCCTCGCGCAGCGTCGCCCAGGCGACCGTCGGATCGATGATGCCATGCGAGACGATGCCGACGGCGCGCACGCCGTCGACGGTGGGCACGAGGGCGAGGCTCCCCTCCCAGTTGCCGGGTACCTCGAGCGGCTGAATCGCCGCGTCCGCGGCGCCGGCCGCCGTCGCGATCCGGTAGAAGCGCCACGGCGAGCTCGCGAGCGCGAGGTAGGCTTCGCCGCGCGGCGTCGCGGCGAGCACGGCGCGCTCCGCGGTAAGCCCGGTCGCGAGCTCCTCCGCCACGCGAAAGCCTCCCCCGAAGGCGCCGGCGAGCCGCCGCACGACGCCGGTCGCGCCGTCGTAGGCCCAGAGCTCCGCGCGCTCGAGCGCGGCACCGGCGCCGACTTCGCCGCCTGGCTCACCTGCCGTCTCGCCGCCGCCTCCACCGACGGCCTCCGGGGCGACGGCCGCGCGCGCGAGCGCGGTCGCGGTCCGCACGTCGGGCTCGGC
>JADLAB010000036.1 GCA_020848455.1 Polyangiaceae bacterium | reverse complement strand
TTCTGCGCTTCCGACGACGCACCGTAGAAGTCGGACATCCCCATGCAACCCAATCCAATGACGGGCACGCGCAGGCCTTGGGTTCCAAGCGTGACGAGCTTCATCGATTTCGGTCTCCTCTGTTGGCGTTCCATCTTCGAGCGGCCCGGGTGACCCCGCACTCGAGTCCGGAACGCCTGTGCGGTCGTCCTGTCGGGCGTCCGGGGGCGTCCGTCTGCTTCCTTGCGGACCCGAGGTCGACAGGATCGTCGGCGTCGGCGGCCGGCACAAGCAGATTGACGTCGTTCAACAGCTGGCCATGCGGGCGCTCACGTCCCAGAGTCGCGCGGCAAGGCCCTCCTGTTTCGCCTGACCCCCGATGGAGACCGGCTTCTCATCGGCGAAGAGCCTGCCGCTTTGGCCTTCGACCTCGGGCGAGGTCGCTAGGTAGATCGCGGTCGCGGCGCCCTTCTCGGGCGAGCGCGCGAAGAGTCCGAAGAGGAAGGTCAGCGGGCCCGGCAAATCGTTGAGGAGCTCGGTCTTCACGACGCCCGGGTGCATCGCATTGACGGTCACGCCCGTCCCCTCGAGGCGCCGGGCGAGCTCGATGGTGAACAAGATGAGCGCCAGCTTGGTCCGGCCCATCGCCGTCATGAACGAGTAGCCGTTTTCGAGCTGGGGGTCATCGAGGTCGAGCTTCAGGCCCATCGTCTTGGTCGCGACGTTGATGATGCGCGCAGGCGCGCTCGCCTTGAGTGTGTCGAGGAGCAGGTTCGTGAGCAGGTAGTGCGACAGGTAATTCGTCGCCCAGCAGCGCTCGATGCCCTCTGACGTGACCTCGCGCTTGCGAAGGAAGATGCCGGCGCAGTTGACCAGCACGTGGAGCCGATCGTGTCGTGCCTCGAACTCGGCAGCGGCACGCCGGACGTCCGCTTGCAGCGACAGATCGCAGAGGAGGACCTCGACGCTCCGGTTCCCCGTCTCCTCGACAATCCTGGCCCGTGCGGCCTCGCCCTTGGTTCGGTCGCGGCAGAGCAGCACCACGGTCGCACCACGGTTCGCGAGCGCCCGAGCGACCTCGAAGCCGATGCCTCGGTTGGAACCGGTGATCAGACAAACCCTGCCCCTCATGTCGAAGTCTCCTCGAGTGTGCCCCCGCGCTCGGTCCGCGAGGAATGTCTGTGATTCAGGTTCACGATCCGCTCGCTCGCTTCCCAGAGGCGACGCGCGACCGTCAGCGCACGACCTTGAACTGGAACATCGGGGTCTTCGTGGCGCCCCAGATGCGCACCCAGATCGGCAGGATCATCTCGGTGCCGCGCGAGGTGCTGATGTCGCCCAGGTCGAGGATGTCCTTCCAGCCGAAGCTCTTGAGTACCTCCGTCACCGTCGCCTTCGCCGCGGCGTCGTTCCCCGAGACGAAGGCGGTGTGCTCGCCGCCCACGAGCTGCGCCGGCCCCACCATCAAGTAGGCGTTCATCGTGTTGAGTGTCTTGACCACCTTCAGCGACGGGAACGCTCGCTGGAGCTGCTCGCCGAGCGAGTCGGTGTTGCAGACCGACAGCGACGGCGGCATCCCTTTCGAGAAGTCGAGGGGGTTGGCGATGTCGATGAGGATCTTGTCGCCGAGGTGGCCCTCGCCCGCGGCCTTGAGCGCCTCGATCGAGCCGCTGCCGCTGGTCGCGTTCACGAGGATCTCTCCGTGGGCGGCGGCCTGTGCGAGCGTGCCGAGCTCGATGGCCGGGTGCTTCTCCCGCCACACCGAGAACGGCGGATTGCCGAAGGTGTCGGGCGAGGTGCGCGCCAGCGTCACGGCCGGATCGCGGGTGCCCACGAACACCGAGTGGCCCAGCTCGGCCAGCTTCGCAGCCACCGTCTGACCCACCGGCCCCGTCCCCAACACACCGAACTTCCGTCCCTTGCTCATCGTCGTTCCTCCTGGTGACTTGCCTGGAGTCCAGTATCAGGCGCCTCGGCGGGACGCTCAATGACCATGCGTCTCAGTCTCATGCTCGTTCGTCCAGACGCGGTGGACGGCAGCCCGAGCGCGGGTGCATACTCGAATCCATGAAGGCCAAGGACACCTGGGCGCCCGTCGACCCGCTTGGCGAGGCGCTGCACTTCCTCCGGATGAGCGGCACGTTTTACTGCCGCTCGGAGCTGACAGCGCCTTGGGCCCTCGCGCTGCCACCCGTGTCGGGGTGCCTCGCGTTCCATGTCGTCATGACTGGCCGCTGTCAGCTCGAGGTGGCGGGCGCGGAGCCGAGCACGCTACAGCCAGGAGATCTCGCGCTCGTGCCGCATGGCGAAGGGCATCGCCTGACGAGCGAGCCCGGAGTGCCGGCCCCGCGCCTCGACGAGCTGCGCCACGAACACGTCAGCGAGCGCTACGCGATCCTGCATCATGGCGGCGGCGGCGCCGCGACGAGCCTCGTCTGCGGTGCGGTGCGTTTCGAGCACCCTGCCGCCCAGCACCTCGTGAAGCTCCTACCGAAGGTGATCCACGTCGAAGCGTCGATCTCGCCGCAGCTCGACTGGATGCAGAGCACGCTGCGGCTCATGGCGGCGGAGGCGAAGGCGCTGAAGCCCGGGGGAGAGACGGTCATCACGCGCCTCGCGGACATCCTCGTCATCCAGGCGATTCGCTCTTGGATCGAGCAAGACCCCGCGGCCCAGACCGGCTGGCTCGGTGCGCTCCAGGACCAACAGATTGGTCGCGCGATCACGCTCATTCATCGCGACCCGGCGCGTGATTGGACGTTGGCATCGCTCGCCGGCGAGGTTGCGATGTCGCGCTCTGCGTTCGCCGCGCGCTTCACCGAGCTCGTCGGCGAACCTGCGATGCAGTATCTCGCCCGCTGGCGCATGCATGTCGCCGTCACGTGGCTCAAAGAGGAGAGCACGGGGCTCGGCGAGATGGCGACCCGACTCGGCTACCAATCCGAGGCCGCGTTCAGCCGCGCCTTCAAGCGCTTCATGGGCGTGCCCCCGGGCGTCGTCCGCCGGAAAGGGCTCGAGCCGAGCCCGCCGGCTGAGTAGCCGCTCCGGACCGTCGTCCGCTTGCTGTGGCTGAGCGCGATCTCGCGGAGCTCGTCCTCGAGCCGACCGCGGCTCGACCTTGCCCTCTGGCAACCTTCGCAGCGACCCGCAGCCATTTGCCGACCGCTGCGCGGGGGAGCTCGTCGAGCGAGGTCAGCTTCAGGTGGCGGCCGCCCTGGCTCGACCCGAGGAGCCGACCCTCGGGATCGGCGAAGGCGTCGGCGGGCCCCACCAGGATCAGGTTCACGTGCGCCTTGTGAGCCCCGAGCGAGCACATCATCTTGCCCGCCACGGTGAACCACGGCATCCCCCACTTGAGAGCCGCCGCGGCGTCCGGGGCAGCCTCCAGCACCAGCCGGCGCAGCTCGTCGAGGATGGCCCGCAGGTGCGGCGGCTGCTTGGCGAAGAAGGCGTCGACCGGAGCGCCGAGGTCGGGGCGAGGGGCGGGCTTTGCCCGGGTCGCAGGGCCGGTCCGGATCACCGCGACCGGCAGCCGCGCCCGGACCTTCTCGGACGTGAGCTCCCGGATGGCGTCGGTGGCGACCCAGCGGGCCGCTCGACAGCTCGGATCACCGCCCCGCGCGCCGCCGGCGCGCTCGTTGGCGGCAGCGAGGATCCGCCGGGCGCTCGCCACGGCGGCGGCGTGGAGGGCGCGGTTGCGCTTGCCGATGTTGCGGAGCGCCCAGTTGACCGCCTTCTTGACGAAGTTGCGGTCGTCGGACGCGCCTCGCTCGATGAGCGGCAGCAGCTTCAGGAACGCCCGGTCCCCCGCGGTCTTGTCGTGGACGGCGAGCCCGGCCATGAGGGCGAAGCCGGCGCGCTTGGTCCACTCGGCCTCGCGCGCTGCCCACTCGGCCGCCTTCGGCCAGGCGTGCGGGGTCTGGTCGAAGAGGCTGGTCGTGGCCTGGTCGCAGAGGTCCCACGAGTCGAAGTCGGCGGCCCAGGTCTCGGTCTGCTCCGCGGTGCCCGCCGCCGGATCGTCGACGAAGCACGCGAGCAGGCGGGCCTCGTGGTTCCCCGTCGCCCACAGGGCAAGCGCCAGATCGTGATCCGTGCCGAGGCGCTTGGCGAGCTTGCGCAGCTCGTAGACGGAGACGCCGAAGGCGTTGTCGACGCGGATGCCGTAGCGGGCCATGCCCGCCCGGTCGCGCTCGCTGCCCATGCCGCAGAGCTCGGCGAGGATGGCCGGCACCCGCTCGTCCCCGGCGCGTCGCGTCTTCGGAGCGTGGCGGTCGTTCCATTCGACGGTCGCCTTCACGACGGCCACGATGCGCCGCCGGCGCGTCTCCGGTCGTTTCGCTTCGAGCACCGAGCCCACATGCTCGCGCTGGCACGACGGCCGCAGCCGCTGCCACATCGCGAGGAGCTTCGGATCGGCCTCGACGGCGGTAGCCAGGTCGAGGGGGATGTCGATGCCGCCCTTGGTCTTCAGGCTCGTCATGGCGCGCGCTCCTCGGCCGCCGCCCTGAATGCGCGCGAGGAGTGAACAGCGTCAACTGTTTTTGCCGGGCCCGGCGGCGCAGTCGCGACCGGGGAGCCCCGCGACGACGGCCGCCGCCTCGACGAGCAGGGCCCTCGACGAGCAGGGCCCTCGACGAGCGGGGCGATCCGGGGGGATCATGTCGCCAGCGACGCAGGTGGCGCGCAGCTGGAGGCGATGACCATGGCGACGACGAAGGCGAAGATCCGCACGTTTCTCTGGTACGCGAAGGAAGCCGAGGAGGCGGCGCGCTTCTACGCGTCGATCTTCCCCGACTCGCGCGTCGACCGCGTGACCGTGATGCAGAGCGAGAGCCCGAGCGGCCCCCCCGGCTCGGTGAAGGTCGTGGACTTCACGCTCTTCGGACAACCGTTCCAGGCGATGGCCGCCGGCCCGCACCACGACTTCAACGACGCCATCTCCCTCAGCGTGGCCTGCGACGATCAGGCCGAGCTCGACCGCTACTGGAACGCGCTGCTCGAGGCCGGCGGCAAGACGCAGGCGTGCGGCTGGCTCATCGACCGCTGGGGCGTGCGCTGGCAGATCGTTCCGGCGCGCCTCGACGCGATGATGGCCGACGCGGACAGCGCCCGGTCGCGGCGCGTCTCCGACGCGATGATGCAGATGGTGAAGCTCGATCTCGCGGCCCTCGAGAGGGCCTATCGCGGGTGAGTCGATGGTGGTCATGGACGAGGCGAGCCGAGAGCGATTCCTCCACGGCACGAAGGCCGCGCTCCGGCCGGGCGATCTCATCGAGGCCGGCCGGAGCTCCAACTACGGCAAGCGCAAGACGGCTGCCTACGTGTACCTCACGGCCACTCTGGACGCGGCCGTCTGGGGAGCCGAGCTGGCGGTGGGCGAGGGGCCGGGCAGGATCTACGTCGTGGAGCCTACCGGGCCGTTCGAGGACGATCCCAACCTCACCGACAAGAAGTTCCCGGGTAATCCGACGAGGTCCTACCGCTCT